>CASBHZ010000054.1 GCA_949123685.1 uncultured Bacteroidales bacterium
ACTTCCAGGATCCCGGACGTTCTACATGTACGCTTCTTTTTTTTTTAATGATCCGGCGCCCCCCGAGATCTACACAAGGGGACACACTCTCTCCCTACACGACGCTCTTCCGATCTAAGGGATGCTCTATATGAGTTCCAATTCCGGAGACGATGGCAGCTATTCGTTGACAGTAACATTCGAAAACGGCACAGACATAGACCAGGCGGCAATAGATGTCCAGAACCGCGTTAGTATGGCACAGGGACAACTCCCCAACGCAGTTATACAGCAAGGCGTAAATGTAATCAAAGAATCAAGCGACAACGTGCTTTTCTGCGCGTTGGAGAGCGATAACCCTCGTTACGATGCCCTTTACCTTACAAATTACGCACAGCTGAATATCATAGACCCGCTTTCAAGGGTTGAAGGCGTAGGTGGCGTCCAGGCATTCGGTGCCGGTGAATACAGCATGCGCATATGGCTTGATCCGGCATTGATGCGTGCCCGGGGACTCTCTCCGTCCGATATAGAGAGCGCGATACGCGCCCAAAACATGGAAGTGTCGGCTGGATCCGTAGGAGCGGCACCGACCGGTGGACCGGAAGAATTTAAATACACCATAACTGTGCAGGGACGGCTGTCGGACGTGTCACAATTCGAGGATATAGTGATACGCACCGATGATACAGGTATATTGCGTCTTAAAGACGTAGCACGCGTAGAGCTGGGAAGTTCATCATATTCCGGAATAGCAAAAGTCAATGGCAAATCCACTGCAATGATAGGAGTCCGTCAGTTGCCCGGAGCAAACGCACTCGACGTGGCTAAAGGATCAATCAAGGAACTAAATCACCTTAGCCAATACTTTCCCAACGGAGTGAAATACCGCATCGTAATGAACTCCACCGATTATGTAAGCAAATCGGTAGATGAAGTGCTCGTCACCTTCCTTGAGACAACACTTATAGTGATGGTGGTGATACTTCTTTTCCTACAGAACTGGCGGTCAGTGGTGATACCGATGCTCACGATCCCCGTTTCACTCATAGCCACATTCGCGGTAATGAAAATAATGGGATTCTCCATCAACACGCTGACCCTGTTCGGACTCGTGCTTGCCATAGCCATTGTGGTGGATGACGCCATAGTGGTGGTGGAAGACTGTTCGCGGCTCGTTGACGAAGGGAAGCTAAACCGCATCCAGGCTGCAGAAAAGGCGATGTCGGAACTCACAGGTCCCGTAATCGGGGAAGTACTCGTGTTGCTGTCGGTATTCGTACCCACGGCATTCGTCAGCGGCATCACCGGCGAACTATACAAACAGTTTGCCTTGACAATCGCGGTCTCCACGGCATTCTCAGGTTTCAATGCACTCACACTCACTCCGGCACTCTGTGCCCTGTTTCTTGTGCCAAGAAAAGAATCTAAATTCTTCATATACCGTTGGTTTAACAAAGGATGGTCTTGGTTTGAGACATTATATAAAAAAGTTGTGGGCAAGATGCTCAAGCACTCAGCCGCCGCATTATTGCTCTATCTCGCAATTGCTGCGGTTGCCTTCTGGGGATTCTTCAAATGGCCTACAAGCTATATTCCGGAAGAGGACATGGGATATTTCCTGACTTCCATACAACTCCCGGCAGGGGCGACACTGCAACGCACCGAAAAAGTCACCGATGCCATGTCGGCACAGATACTCAAAGAGGTTCCTCAGGTTAAAGACGTCATGGCGTTCTCCGGAATGTCGTTCCTCGGAGGAAGCGGCTCAAACTATGGTTCCTTCTTCGTAATGCTAAAACCATGGAAAGACCGCAAAGGGAAAGAAAATTCCATAAACGCCGTTATCGAAAAAGTCAATGAAATCACCGCGCAATATCCGGAAGCAGTATCTTTTTCAATCAATCCTCCCGCCATTCCCGGACTCGGCATGAGTTCCGGACTGGAAATGCAGCTCCTTGACATCTCAAATCTTGGCACCGGAGAATTGGGCAAAGCCCTTGGAAGCATAAAAGAGGCTGCAGCAAAGGATCCGAGGATAGCCTCTGTCACTTCAACATTCCAGGGAGAAGTGCCACAATATAAACTCGTATTCGACCGCGACCGTGCCATGATGCAGGGTGTGGGACTTGACGCCATATATTCAACACTGTCGGCATACATGGGAGATTCATATGTCAATGACTTCTTCGATTTCGGAAGAGCTTTCCAAGTAACAGTGAAAGGTGACCCTGCCGCCCGTGGCAACATACAGGACATAAGAAGGCTCTCCGTGGCTAATTCCAACGGTGAAATGGTGCCATTCTCTGCATTCACCACCATAGAGCCGGCAATGGGCGTCTCGAACGTTGCAAGATACAACATGTATACCTCAGCCGGACTGACAGCCACCCCCGCCAAAGGAGTGAGTTCATCCGAAGGGATCGAAGCGATGGAAGAGATTGTGGATAAGACATTGGGAACGAACTATGGCTACGCATGGACAGGGCAGGCATACCAGGAAACTCAATCCGGTGTTACGGTATCGTTCGTGTTCATATTCGCCATAATCATGACCATTCTTGTGCTCTCGGCACAATATGAGAGCTGGACAGACCCTATCGCTGTTGTGCTCAGCATGCCGGTGGCAATCTTGGGCACTGTGCTCGGATGCATCTTCATGGGACAGAGCATAAGCATTTACACCCAGATCGGTTTGATATTGCTATTAGGCATGTCGGCAAAAAACGCCATCCTTATTGTGGAATATGCCATGGACTACCGCAAGAGCGGCATCCCCATAGAGAAAGCGGCACAGGATGCGGGCGTGGTTCGTTTCCGTCCGATAATGATGACGGCACTCGCCTTCGTGTTCGGAGTCATGCCCATGCTTTTCGCCACAGGACCCGGGGCAAACAGCCGCATCGAACTCGGCACCGCCGTTGTTTTCGGCATGGCGATGAACGCCTTCATCGGCACCCTCTTCGTTCCTAATTTCTGGGTATTGATGCAGACCATACAGGAGAAATACCTCTCCAAGATAATCAAACCGCCGAAGAACCTGCTCAAGAATAGCGACAGCACCCCTACTTCCGATGGGATTTGATATCGGGAACAGACCATTTTAATTTACTTGAGATTTATTAAAACGGGAGTTAAATGATTCTATAATCATTTCCGTCGGGGAATGACAAGCAGAGGCAGGAGGAGGAAGATGGCAGATAGCGACATAATGAGCCCTCCCATTGTTCCTGAGGCAAGAGGGAACCAGAAGCCTTCCATGGTGTCGCCGATCAGGAATGGGATGAAACCAAGAACCGTGGAGAGCACCGTCAGGAACACTGCAACGATCTTACGTCGGAACGCACGCATATAAAGCGTCTTTGCATCTACCGCACGCCCGGCACGTTTACGCATCGAGTTGTATTCGTTGATAATGTATATGGCGGCGTTCACCGTTATGCCACAAAGGAGAATCATGGCGGCGAAGCCCCCTTTATCGAACTTAAGCGAAAACAGATAAAACGTGAGGAACACCCCGATGAATGACACCGGAATTACGAGAATCACTGCGAGAGGTTGCCTCAAGGAATTAAAAAGTATCGAAGATATGAAAAATATGATCACGGCAACAAGAGCCAACAGCCAATATTTCTCGCCATCAATCTCAGGACGCCATTTAAATTCTTCCTTCTCGGCATGATACCCGAGCGGTAATGTCGGTACATAAGCGGCAAGTATATTATCGAGAACTCTCTCCCCCGCTTTGTTTGAACCGATATATTCATATTGCAGGCAAAGAATATATTCCTGATCCTTTTTGACAACATCGGGAGGTGTCTGCCGCTTTTCTATCGAGGCGTAATCGGATAGTTTCATCTCCCGGCGTCCTACAGACATAGGATAGTTCATGAAGCCCCATACGTCACGGTCGTTTGACGAAGAACTAAGGCGAATATACTCGGCACCGTCATGGCCTGCAACAACCCCCGCACCGATATTCCGTCCCGTCTCGTTGCGGACAGCCCTGAAGAGATCAGACACTGTCAGGCTGTCTTTTGCCAACTTTTCGCGATCAATGTCAAGATAAAACTCGGTATAATCCTCCTTATAATAAGAAAATTCAGAATTTATCGTAACCTCCTTGATGCGTTTCAGGGTGAGTAATGTGTCGGCAAGCTCGCGTGCCCTCGCCGACAGTTCATCATAATTATATCCGCGCATCTTTATGCGGTAGCTTCCCGCCCCTTCCCTGACATCATTATTGAATCCCTGGTCTTCAAGACCATACACGCTCCAGCTACCTCCTCCGAGAGTCAAGGCTTTCGACACGACATCCGATTTAAGCCTGTAAGGATATTCCCGCTGATATTCCGGTTTAAAGTATACGGAGATAGAAGCCCTGCGCGGTCCTGACACATAGGTCTGGAACTGATGTATACCCTCCTGTCCGCTCAAGAAAGCTTCCATCTTCGAGATCAGAGCGTTCATCTGCGGTAATGTTGATCCATTCGGAAGGCTTGCCGCGATCTCCAACACCGGTTCCCGGTCATTATTATTAAAATATCCCCCTTCATATACCTTTGTGACGAAGACATAAACAGACCAACCGAATGCAGCGGCAAAGATAATGAATACGATCCAACGGAAACGGCAAAGGAAAGCCAGTATCCTGCCATACGCCCTATAGCATCTGACAATTATACGCCTGTTCCGCCTATGCGGCTTCCTTAACACCAAACCCATCCTCTCCACAAGCGCAGGCACCAAGAAAAGCGCCACGGCAAGAGACACTGCAAGATTGACAATCACAACGACCGTGAAATCCTTAAGCGACAGGAGGGTCTTCTCATCAAGGAAAAACACTACGGCAAGCGCTCCGACCGTGGTAACAGTGGCGGCAAGCACAGCCGAGAACGCACGCAGCGTGCGATGTCTCGACACATGCTCTGTCATAACTATAAGATTATCAATTACAAGGTTGAGCGATATCGTGATTCCCGCAAGCGAATATAGTTGAATCTCCACACCGAGAAAATAATATGCGAGAAAAGCGATTGCCATATTAATTGCAAGACTTATAGCAATGATAAGCAAATAACGGATATTAGCTGTTATCACAGCCACAAAAAGCAACAATACAAGTATGGTCAGGGCTGTACGGAAATATATCTTGTCCATCTCCTCGGAAATGGAAGCTGAGGCATCATAACTCAAGTCTGTCATAAAACCTTCGGGGAGGGAGATCCCTTCCAAAACTTTCCTAACCCTCTTACTCAACTCTATCTGGTTGGCATCATCTACCGCCTTTATGTTGAGATAGATGGAATTAAGCCCGTTAATACGGAAATATCCCGTAGGCTCCGCTTCGCGACGCGACACTCGCGCCACATCTGCCAATGTAACTATCCGTCCGTCGGGCGCGGCAATGAACACCTTCGCCGGGTCAAGGACAGCAGACGAGGCATCCTCCCTACCCGATATTGCATCCGACACATCTTCGGGAGAAAGCCCAAGCGCAGAAAGCCTGTGGGGAGAATATTCCACTTTCCACTCCATAGGCATGGCACCCGAAAGCTCCACATTCCCGACACCTTTAAGCGCAATCAAGGCGGGGCGTATATTCTCCTCGGCGAAATTCATGATCCGGTGAGGCGAGAGCGGAGCATTGACCGTATAGCTCATGAACGGGCGGGAAGCCTCCGCATCCAGCTGCTTCACAGAGACACGCGGATAGCTGACCCCCTCGGGCAAAGAACGGCGTGCTTCCCTGACAATCACCGCCGTCTCGAAGCGAGCCTTATCCATATCGGCATGACGGTCAAATTCAAGCGTCACCCTGCCGCCATTCTTACCAGAACGCGAAGTAATATGTTTTATTCCGGACACCCTTGCAAGCATCGCCTCCAAAGGAGCCGTAACCTCCGCTTCGACAGTGCGTGCGGATGCACCCGGGAAAGAATAGCTGACACTGACGGAAGGAAGCGTTTCAGAGGGCACAAGCCTGACAGGGAGCAACGGCATAAGCACGCACCCCAACATAGCCATGGCAATAAAAATCACAATGACCGAAAACGATGATATCCCTCTGCCCTTTCTCATATCATTTTACCCCCAATGCCCTGTCAAATTCCGTCGGGATAGGCACCCCGAGTTCAAAATCAAACAAAGTCAACTTACGTATCTTATAATAGCTCAGCCAATAATTCTGCAATGACGTGATATAGTTCTTACTTGCCTCCTGCTGCCGGCTATGTGAAAGCGTAAGGGAGTTTATGTCAGCTTTTCCGATGATGAACCGCTGTAAAGTCTGGGCATAGGCACGGTCGGCAAGATCAAGCGCCTCCGCTGCGCTCCCGACAAGGCGTTGGCGGCTATTGAAATCGCGCAGGGTTATGACCACATCCTGCTCCATCGACAATTCCTCCTGACGCGCAGCAATGCGAGCCACGTTCAGAGTGTTCTTGGCAATGTTATATTTACCTTTCCTGACTCCCCAGTCAACCAAAGGAATAGATACAGACAGCGACACTAAATCCTGCTGCAAAGGATGGTTATAAGCCTCGCCAAAGGTGCGTGCAACCTGATTAAAACCTACAGAAGCGTTAAGGCTGAGGTTGAACATCGATTCCACCTTGGTCCTGTTGACATCCCTTTGCGCCTCGAGAACGCTCTGCCGTTTCGACATTATCGCCGGACTGTTCTCACGGGCATATTCCAACGCTTCCTCCTCCTGAATCCTTATTGCAACAGGCTTTCCCGGCAACATCACCTCTATCTCCGTGTCAGAGTCAAGACCGAGATATGTCGCTAATGAAAGTCTCGCCCGCTCTATTTCTATCCTGGCATTCTCCAGCGCGTTCTCTGCATTCACCTTGTCGAGCCGCAGGGTGAGGAGGTCGGTCTGGGATATAGCCGCGATACTGAAACGCCGTTCCCCTATTATAAGGAGCGTATCGCTCGCCGCAAGGTTCTCTTTTGCAAGACGCAGTTCCGTCTGCGCCAATGCGAGGGCAAAAAAATGGCTCACCGTCTCTTCAGAAACTGTCTCCATGTTATATACGAACTCCCTTTTCGCCTTTTCATATTTCAAGGGTTCTATCCTTTTCTCCCAACGGAACGCATTGTAACCTATCAAGTCTTGCCGGTAACCGATCCTCACGGGCACCGATGAAAACTGATTACCCTTCATCGTGCCGAAGTTGCGCATATATTCAAGGTCGCTTTCAAGATATAGCGATCCGCCGAGGAAATCAACGTTCTGTGTCATGGTCAGCCCCGCGGAGGCAGTATACATCTGCTGGCTGCGGAACACGTCGACATCCTGCTGCGAATCATAACGCTGGGTGATATAGCGATAATATTGTGCCGGAGTCAGGTTTAGGGAAAGACCCGGAAGGCGGTTAGCCTTGAACGTGCGCCACTCCCAATAACCGGAGGCATAAAGGTTACGGTTGCGGAAAGCATTCAGGGAGCTATCGTTGGCAAGTCGCACGGCATCCCCAAGCGACAAGACCATCTTGCCCTCCCCCCGGGCAAGCAAGCTACCGGCAATCAACGCAACAGTCATTATCAATCTTCCTATCATCATATTCTCAATTATTCTCAATTAATGCACCTGCTTTCTTCAAACGGCGAGAGCTGTAAAGCAGATAATAAATAAGCGGTATCACGAAAATGCTGACCAATGTTCCCACCACCATGGACCCGATCATTGCAACGGCAAGAGGTCGCTGCAATTCAGAACCCATATCTGAAGTGAAAAGCACCGGAACCATCGCAAAGACAGTGGTTAGCGAAGTCATAAGGATCGGTTTGAGCCGTCGTCTTCCGGCGGTATGGATCGCCTCGGCGAGAGGCATCCCCTCCTTACGCAATTCATTGATCGAATCCAGCTTAAGGATAGAATCGTTAACCACAATTCCACATGTTACAATTATTCCGATTGCCGACATAAGGTTGAGCGTTTCCCCGCAGACCCAGAGGGTGAGTAATGCAAAAGAGACATCGATCGGGATTTCCACCAACACGATAAGCGGCTGGACAAAACTTTCGAACTGCGCACAAAGGATGAAATACATCATAAGCAGCGACACTAACAGAATCACCGTCAGCTCATTCATCATCCTTTGGTTGGAAAAGACCGAACCTGAGAACGATACGTCCGGAATACCCTCCATCGTGGCAACCTCTTTCATTTTCTCCATTATTCCTCTGGCGTCACGAGCATCCGCATCAATTTCCATCGGTAGGTATTCACCCGAACCCGAGGCATTGATAACTCCCAAAGCTTCACGCTTTACCGTATGAGCCAATGCCGACAACGGTATGCCGTCAGTCTTACCGTCTTTTCCGACAGCGGAGGGCACAAGAGCCGTTGCAAGCAACTCATCGGGAGAGATTCCGCGATCTGAAATCCTCACGGGTATATAGTCCTGATATGAACGCAGTATAGTGGCACGTGAACCTTTGAACGTCACATCGATCGTGTTGCGCACATCAGAAGCGCCGACACCATAGAGAAGCATCCTTTCCGGATCCGTGCGTATCTCCACTATCTCCTGTCGGGGAATATCTTTCACCGGGACTCCCGCTGCTCCCTCCACCGCACTGCGCAGACGCGCCGCCTTTTCTACCGTTCCACCGGCAGAGCCGGTCATAAAACGCGCCTCCAAAGAAGCTTCATCCGAAGAAAACACCTGCTCGAAAGGATTCGACGGAACACTGAACCTACTGACAGCGAAAGGATATTCCCGCCGTAAAAAAGATGTCAGGGAATCCTTGAACGTCTGCAATTCATCCGGAGCTGAAACCCTGAAATAAAACTCAGTTTCGGAAGATCCCCTTTCTGCATTATCACCGAGCATGAAATCCTGCCTGCCAACGAAAGCCGCCCATTCTTCATTATCCGCAGCTTTGGCAAGCGCTTCGGCACGCTTGCGGTTTTCATCGATATTTATATTTTCATTCCAATCTACTGAAAGGATAGTTTCCGCGCTGTCGATATAGGGCAAACGTTCTACATCAAGCGCCTTGACAAGCGGCACCAAGGCGAACGCAGCAAGCATGGCAAACAACACCGTCCCCATCTTATGGGAAAAGATAAAATCAATACCCTTGTCATACCAACCCCTACCATTTTCACCCGATCTGTCAACTTCCACTTCCTGCACATTCTTGCCTCTCCTCTTCTCCATTATGGAGACAAGCACCGGCAACAATGTTATTCCCACTATGTAAGAGGAGAACAGTCCCGCCGTGATAGAAAACGCCTGATCGGCAAATATTGCTCCGGCAATGCCGCTCATGAAAACGAGAGGTAAAAAGACAGCGACAGTGGTCAGCGAGGAACTGAGCATGGGAGTGATCATTTCTGTTGTGCCTTGCACACAACTGTCTTCCAGGGAATAGCCCCGTTTACGATATTGCATGATGTTCTCCGCCACGATAACCGAATTGTCAATCATCATGCCGACGGCAAGTATAAGTCCCGCCAAAGAAATGATATTGACAGAGATGTGGAAGAGATAAAAAAGAAGAAACGTTATAATCACGGCTACCACGACGGTAAAGCCGATGACCACAGGCATCCTCCAGTTGCGCATGAATAGAGCGCACACAAGGAAAACGAGCACAAGACCCAAAATCAAGTTCTGGCGCAGGTTGCTTATTGTGAAATCGAGAAGTTCCGTCTGGCTGCGGGTCTTGGTTATGGAGATGTCGGGATATTGAGAAGAGAAATATCCGATAGTGTTATCGATCGCCCTGTCAAGTTCCGCCATGCTCGCCGCCTCATGCTTGATAACAGCCATGGTGACTGCCCTGTGTCCGTTAAACAGTGAATAGCCTTGCGCAGGAGATTCCGTGAGTTCCACTTCACAGAAATCCCCAAGGCGGTGCATGCGCCCGTTCTTCATCATGGGCACATTCTCCACATCCTCCGGAGTGCGCAGTTTTCCTGATATATGGATGCTATATTCATAATAGCCGTCACGAACCGTCATGCTACCCGGTTCGGCATTGTTGTCCTTAAGTGCCGTCTCCAGATCCGCAAGAGTTATTCCCGCCGATTGCATACGGTCATAGTCGGGAGTTACACGCAATTCCTTCCCGGGAACTCCGGAAATATCCACCAGCGCCACTTCCGGCAACTGTTCCAGCCTGCGCCTGATGATATTGTCCGCAACATCATAGAAACCGGGGGTAGGTTCCGAGGCAGACGTCAGCTGAAGATAGGTTACGGGGATATCAGCCACAGATGCCTTCACAGCCTTGGGGCGACTTATATCACGGGGAAGGGAATTCATCGCCGCGTCAATCTTTTCATTCACCTCGATAAAGGCGAGATCAGTGTCAACGCCATAATCCATCGTGAGGCGTATAATGCCATAGCCGTCGCGCGTTTCACTGCGGATATCCGACAGTCCGCTCACCTGCATCAGTTCGCGCCGGAGCGGGGCAACCACCATGTTCTCAAGCTCTCGTGAACCGAGGGAAGCGCCATCCGCCCTAACCGTTATCCGAGGTATGTCGACATCAGGCAAGAGCGACACCGGAAGCGTCACGAACGTGACACACCCCAATATCACCAGAGCCAGAAAACTCATCAGCACGGCAATCGGCCGTTGTATCAGGAACCTAACCATCAGACATTGTTCATTGCTCATTCACCATAGCCTGGTGAGCAAGGTTTTCGTTACCTTCTATAATCACCGTCTGTCCCGCCTCCAGGCCGTCAACAATCTCGCGACTGTCAAGATTCTCGATACCGGTAGTGACATAGTTCCACATAGCCTTACCATTCTCCAAAGTGAAGACCACCTCCCTGCCCGAACGGAGCACGACCGCACTCTTAGGCACGACCAGCCGCTTTCCGAGGTTCTTGCTGACACGCACACGGGCATTCATCCCGTCTACCATTCCGGATCGGGCACCCAATGAAGCCCTCACTTTCACAAGTCCCTTGTCATCGACCTTAGGATTTATTTCCGTCACCTTGCCACGGCAGGTTTCCCCGCCCGTGAAGGGTGAAACTTCCACTACATCACCCGGACTCAAAAGTGACAGTTCACTTTCCAACACCGGAAACTCCACCTGCATCCCCCCGTCGTTGATAACGCGGCAAGCAGGCTCCGAAGTTACCGCAAGACCGAAACGCTTCACCTTAAGATCGGCAATAACGCCATCGAAAGGAGCCGTTAAAGTGGATTGTTCTATCTCCTTTTTATTCAAAGCTACCGAAGTCTCTATTCCGTCAAGACCGCTACGCACCCTTGCCAGTCGCATAACCTCGTCGGGCACGGAAGACTTGTCGGCGGGATCATAACCTTGCCCTATCAGCACGTCCTGCATATCGAGCAAGGCTTTCTCCCTTTCCGACAGCAGTCTGGCACGCTCAGATTCGAGTTTGAAAAGATCAAGACGTGCAAGCTTCTGTCCTTTCTTCACTCGTTGCCCCTCCCGAACCCAGACTTCGCTCACGGGTTCGGATGCGCGAAAAAAGAGGTCGGCAGTTTCCTTTGCGGTTATCTTGCCATTGCTCACGACATCGTGGGTTATCTCCCTCTCTGTAAGTTTTATGGTTTTCACAATCGGCATGCCTCCTTCCGTAGAGGCAGAAAGCTTCTGCGTCTTTGCAGGCGGAGCAGCCTCTTCACTCTTATTTTTATCTGACGAACACCCCGCTGTCGCTGCAGCAAAAAATATGGATAGGGCTATCGTCTTGATTATCGTTACGTTCATGATATTATAGGTTATCATATCAGTCGGTTAAGTAAGTATTACACTTGTTCATTATTCCAGAGAGTTCCTTTCGCATTTCCCGTGTGGCAGGTGATTCCACTTTTACCTGTAGCGCCATTGCCTCTTCATATGCCTTTCTGAATTTACCGGCAGAACCCTCGCCTCCATTTGCATAAAGCTTTGTCAGAAGATAATATGGATAAAGACGGTTCGGCAACCTGTTGCGCGCCCTTATATAATATTTCTCTGCATCTACAACTTCCCCCTTGTCTTCATAATTACGCCCTATAAGGTTGAGGAACATAGGGTCACTACTGATTTCCACACCTTTCTTAAGCACCATATTCGATTTATCAAAATGTCCGTTGCCACGCAACGCTTTCCCATAATCAAAAAGGTACCGGACACTCCACCCCATTTCATCCATTAAGGAATCACATTCTGCAATCATATTGTCTGACAGGTTGTAGCGTATCATATTGCTCATCCGTTCCCATTCCCCAGCTTGCCGTTTCCTTTTCATGATTCCATAAGAGGGCACGGACACCAATGCCATCATAATTGCGCATAACCCCGCTTTGCTCCACAAAGGGAACTTACACAGACTGAACACGATTGCGACACCGATAAGGAAAACCAACAGATAAAACTCCGCAAACTGCAGAGGATATGAGGAGAAACAGACTGCCGCGAAAGCGGTCACCGCCCCGCAGAGTCCATAGCTGCGCAATCTCCATGTCACAACCATTCCCAAAACTACAAGCGCGACAATAGCAATGAACCCCGCAAAGCCGAATGCTATCCCCAACTGTAGATATTCGTTAAATACATATTCCGGAGCACCTGCCACCGAAGCGAACGGTGAATCCGGATGAAGCATGAAATAATCTTCCTGCGCCTTTCCGAACGCACCGGCTACACGATCCCAGCCGACACCCAACGGGTGAGCGATCATAGCCCTGA
This sequence comes from uncultured Bacteroidales bacterium, assembly GCA_949123685.1. The sequence continues at coordinate 12,664 of CASBHZ010000054.1, forward strand.
AAGCCACCATCCACATCAGCACCCTCCCTTGCGCCGATTCAGGTTTGATGAGATAAAGCAACGCGAGAGCAATGCATATAATGGCTATCGCGGAAATGATATATACACCGGTTCTCCATTTCTTAAATGAATGACTCACTCCGGCATAACGACCTGCGGCTACAATCCCGCAACCGAGAATAGCTGCGATCCAGCCCGTACGCCCCATCAATGCGGGCATTATACCTATAGACAGAACCAGATATGCCAATGAAAGCCAACGCAAAACCTTCTTATTAGCTGACAATGTTTCATTTAGCGCGACAGGAACGATGACCGCAAGAAAACAGCAGAATGGACCGGGATTATAGAAAGTGCCGGTTGCCGGATACATGGAATTGCCGGAGGCTGCGAACCCGAAAAGTTGCAACCATCCGAAAACACATTCAATCAATCCGAAAACAACGATCAGTTGAGCCATTTCATCACCCTTTCTTTCCTTATTTCCCCATCGCGTTCCGACCACCATACCATCAAAGCACGCCCGACAATAAACGGTTCAGGCACGAATCCCCAATAACGGGAATCCTGGGAATCACCGGAATTATCTCCCGCCATGAAATAATAATTCTCCCTGAAGCGGTATGTGCTCACCGGTTTGCCTCCCAACGTCAACACTTCCCCCTCTTTCTTGAGTTTGCTCTTGGTTTCCCACTCTATCGCCTTCTTATAAGGGAGATAGTTTCCGGGGCTGAGACTTATCTCTTCCCCTTTCCGGGGTATATAAAGCGGGCCGAGATCCCTTATTGTCCAGCACGTTACCGAATCTTTCTTGAATGCATTGAATCCCGGCAATGAATCGCGACTGAGCGAATCGGGTGCATATATCTCTCTCACCGACAAGCGATCTCCGCCCCCTTCGGATGGTACACCGTTAATATAATAATCAAAATCCTTGATTTCAAGCACGTCACCCGGAGCCCCGACACATCTCTTGGCGTAATACACCCTGTAATTCATGTCGATCTTCCGCCATTCCCCACGAAAAGGAAAATTGAAGACCAATATATCGCCACGTTTGAATTTCCGGAATCGGGGCATACGGCGGATCTTTATATCTTCACCTGCGGCAGCATCGAAAATATCAAACAGACGCGCGCCCGTAGTCACCTTGTCTACCAACACCTTGTCTCCGGGCTGCAGCGCCGGCAACATCGACTCGGAGGGGATATTGAAAGATGCGAAAAGAAACAGATGCCAGATAACAAACAGAAAAAAGCCGATGCTGGCAACGAACAGCACGTTCTCCACCCACTTCCCTGCCTTGCTCCACCGGCGTTTCCATTTCTCATCCATAAAGCAATTACAACTCTGCGAAAGACATCCAGGCTGCCCTCTGTTTAGACATAATTTAATTTACAAAGATAGCGAATTGGAATATAACATCCAAAATAAAAATCTATCATTGCTTTCTTTTGGCATATTTTACATACATAAGCATCAGCCGTTTATAAAAATTGATTTCATAAAAATCTATCATCGAAATAACGCGTCATAACATCGGTCAATCTTACGGCTGGATTTCCGGAATTTAGACCTTACTCGTATCTGACAAGGTGAAATATCTCGTTACCTTCATTATCTATCGAATTTATGATCGCAATGAACCGGTCTTGTTCATCAACACAGAAAGTATTTAAACCCTCAGGAACATGTATGATCGACTGTGGCACGCCATCCCAGTCAACCTTTACTATATGCGATTCAACAAGGTCATACCCCCGATTATCCTCAAGGGGCATTTCTTTTAAACGTCGCAAATAAACGCCGTTCCCGGAAGCATAGCCCGGTGCATATCTGATATAGCCGGCAGGTGACAGATCAAAAAATTTCTTTATGCTTTCATTAATATCAAACCCATCGCCCGATAAATTTACACTCTTAAGAAGATTCCCTTTGAAATCGTATACATAATACATGTCGAAATAATATTGAGAAACTACGATACGGTCCTTATTTCGATTGGCGTTTATAATGGAGGAAAGGTAGGATGGAGATCTTTGGAGCATTTTCATAGACTCTTCCGATAGTTCAAAAGGATATGCTACCGGTTTCTGATCATTTGCTTCTATATCTGTAATATTAAAGAGATTATCGAATTTCATGATAGTATGTGAAACAGCCGTATCCCCCCAATAATTAATAGAGCCCTCTTGCATAAGTATCTTAGGCATTCGCGTTTTCCTAAGCATAAGACTATCGGCATAAACTGAAACAATCTCATTCAGGTTGCCGTCATATAAGCAAAGACCGCCATCTGCCGAAACATAATGGTTGTTGAAGAAAGAGGGAGATAAAACATCATTCGGACCATTTCCCTTTATCGCTAAAGGTTTAATCTCCTTGGTATCCATGTCCATTACTTTGATTACCGTATCCTGTTGCGCGAACAGCAATACCAGTTTATCTCCATGTTTTTCTACCCTTACGGGATAATCATGCGAAAAAGAGTAAAGCGTGTCAACTGGCTGCAACTCTTTAATATCAACGTCAGAAAACTCCTCATTTAGAACATCCATTTCAAGCTTTGCCACTTTACTCTGTTTGTTGCAAGCCGACAACAACAAAACCAAAAACAGTAATCCATAAAAGGATACTAACATTTTTTTCATTTCTTTGATGTTTTTGAGGTTCATTAAAATTATGTTATTTAAATTTAATTCGCATAGTCTGCTATGCTCTTTCTTCAACTTTTTGTATTCTATCGCAGACACCTCTTTCTATGAATAGAATTATCCTCTACTATATAAGTCACATTTCAAAAAAAAATCTATAGGTGAATTTGGTAAAAAATATTAAAATTTATAAACAAGCCAGGTTTCCATAACAAAGCTTGCAATCAAATTACGACTTACCCTCTTCAAACGATTAATATCTATTCTTTTATCCTCCAATCACTTACAACCACGAAACAACCACCTCAAGATGCAAAAAAATCTTTTTTGAGAGTAAATGTACAAATGGCTGTTATGTGGTTGTGGGTGGTTGGAGTTGTGAATCCTTGAGTGAATTCTTCGAATCAGATTTTGACTCTTCCATTCCAATCCATATTCATTATTTAGCATCCAACCACTTACAACCACGGAACAACCACATCAAAATATATTAAAAGGATACCTTATAACCCTTCTTATCATATTCATAACCACTATATCAATATTAAATTACCCAATTATTTTAAGAATCCGTGGAAGACAAGCCTCTCCGGATTATTCCGTTCCTTGAAAAACACATCTACATAGCGGTAAAACTGTTGAGGAACGCTATCTGCGACATAACATACGATTATGTCCATGTTATTCCCACTCAACAAAGTATCAGTCTCAGCAACGGCAGATATACAATGACATGACGGAACCATCTCCTGTATTGTTAAGGTTTCTTTATCTGTATTTATCAAGCGAAATTTTTTTGAGATGGTGTCACCTTTATTAACAATTCCAAGACTTTGAACCGGCTCATAACACAAAGGTTTATTTACAACGGCATCAAAGCTATCCGTACCATCTTGATTGAATATGATTCCTTTATAAAACTCTTTTATTTTAGGATTGTCTACAGGATTGCCTATGGCGAGCACCTTATTGTTACCATCAAGAAGAAATGTTTGATAATCTGACTTTTCAGGCAGGACATTCATAGCATAATAATCTCCCCTCGAATCTATTGCCACGGGATGATTGAAATTATTTTGTTTAAGTAACGTCTCAACAACGACCTTTTCGTCCGTGTTTATTACCATCAAAAAATTGATTGCAACATCAGGTGAAGATTTTAATTCATTAATAAATTTATCCCAGCTTTTTAATTTCATTTTACAGCTGGTACATCCATCTGAGTCAATATATGTCACAATCTTGAAATCTGCATTGAAAAAATCATAATCGATAAAGTTACCGCCAACCCGATACTTCAAATTTGAAGGAATTATAATTTCTTTACCTACCCATTCCTCAACAACTTTCCTGTGATCCTTATCAATTGTTGTACAAGAAGAAATTAATGGTATTATGGCAATAATTGATAAAAACAATTGAAACACATTATTCATAAACATAGGTAAATTAAGCAAATAACAAAGCACAACTAAGAACTTGTATTTCAATGTCACACATGTTACTTACTATTAATAATATTTCTTTGTGGAAGTTGGAAGCTATATATCAAGAACTGCGATTTATCATCCGTTTCTATAGGAATAAACCGGATTCCATAATATCGATTCCCATATTTACCAAGCAGTTTAAAATATGATGGCATCAATTTTTCTATAATCAGGTCATTGTCTCTATAGACCTGCATGACTGTCACGCCTGAAGAAAAATCTTTCATTGTGGTCCTAAACAATAATTGAGACTCGTCATCATAATACAATCCGGTATTGACACCAACTTCTTCAATATCTGCCTTAAAATTTTCTATAGACACATCAAATCCTTTCGTATAATTACGATTTATACCTTCCGGCTCAAAACCGAATGTATTAATAAGATCTCCATTTAAATCATAACGATATATTAATGAATCCGGAGCATGATTCACGAATATTTGTGAATCAGCTTTATCAACAGCATAGTCGAAAAACTCAAAAAACGGCAGAGGGCTATCAGAATAAAAATCTGGAAATGATCCCCACAGATTTTCAATCTTAAGAGTGTTAAGATTCAATTTACCCAATATTTTGCCTTTCTCATATCGCGTTTTCGAAGTTTCACTAAAATTACGGTTAATTAAAGATAATGGCACAAGAATAGTTGAATCATCGATACAAGTTAACTTCATACCGAAATCACTCATTTCCAAAGGAGTATAATTAGAAACCGAAGAATAGTCATTTTTTGCAGGTTTGTCCCACCCCAAATCAATACGACCCTTGTATTTCACCATTCCTTTTGTGGATATAAACTCATATATTCCATATGAAGAATCAAATATCCACATTGCTGTGTCTCCTGGATTAACAGGTGTACCATACATTATACCTACCATTTCGTTTGGTCCTTGTCCATATCCCGAATAAGTACAATTTAAATCTCCATTAATTCGATCATATGAAAAAATCTTGCAATATAATTGATCTACAAACATAATGGTAGAATCTAACATTACAAAATTACCTCTGAGACTGGTAGTATCTGCGTTCGCAGCTACACTATCAATCTCTAAATTCACATTATATGGTTTACGGCTTCCCATATGGGAAGCCGTTTTTACTCGTGAGCAACTGCATGCCAGCATACTCACGAGTAAAAATATAAATAGCTTCTTTCCCATTTTTACTTAACGACAGTTACTATCATAATTGGAGCAAGGGTTACCTCCACAATATGATCCAGACGCATTTGCGGAACACACATTAGAAGTGAACCATTTTGTTTTGCAGAAACAAGATACTGTTTGGGAGCCACCTTCTCCACTGGACAAAGCCTCTATGTTGGCAAACTCTAAGTCATTTAGATTGTTTTCAGGATTGAAATAAACATATCCCAATCCAATTCCAACGGAAACTATGGCAATTGCCAATACTAACACTTTTTTCATTTCTTTAATGTTTTTAAGGTTAATTAAAATTGTGTTATTTAAATTTAATTCGCATAGTTTGCTATGCTCTTTCTTCAACTTTTTGTATTCTATCGCAGACACCTCTTTCTGTGAATTTCTGTGAATAGAATTACCCCTATACTATATAGGTCATATTTTAGTAGATGACAAAAATTAATTTGTAAAAGTTCTTAAAAATTAGTAATTTAAAGAAAAAGTTTGACCGCTTTTTTTACATAAAAATCACTAATTCCAAGGACTTGGTCAAAGTTAACCAAATCCTCCCGATTATGCAAGAGCATTTTGGACAAAGTTTGAATCTGGTACGCATAAAGCTCAGAAGAAAGGCGAAGTCACTTGTCAAGTATGGCTTGGAAGAGATTGCAACCATACTCATGTGACCGGCTTATACCACTAAATTCGATGTTTTTCAAATTTTTTGTCATGTCGTACTTAAAAGTCACATTTCAAAAAAATCTATAAGTGAATTTGGTAAAAAATATTAAAATTTATAAACAATCCAGGTTTCCATAACAAAGCTTGCAATCAAATTACTACTTACCCTCTTCAAACAATTAACATCCATTCTTTTATCCTCCAACTTCATTTATTACCAGGGAGTTCCCGGGCAGCTCTTGTCACCGCCTGCGTTACATTGCCAATAAGAGGGATTAATGTATTTGACATACCAAAGACCATTGCCGCTCTCCCCGCTAACAAGCGCTTCGACATTCGCCATCTGTATGTCTGACATTGCATCTTTCTGTTGCGCGTTTACTTCCACGTAAGCAGAAACTCCCAGAAGCGCCACTACGGCAGCGAAAATGATTCTCTTTTTCATTTTTGAAATAGTTTAAATTTTTAATGTAATTTATTTTACGAATCCGTGGAGGATGAGTCTCTCAAGATTCGGTATTTCTCTTTGAACCGGACACCGACATAGCGGTGGAACTGCTAAAAATTGTATTGGCAGAAGTGGCAGCATTGACAAAATCAATAAAAGATCTGTCTCTTTAGAGAATGATCATATTCAAATATTCTCTCATCTTTGCCACCTGTGTGGTTTTTTAGGTATAATAAGGCACCTTTGGGTATCCTATAGTGCAACACATCAGTTTGAGTCTTCTGTTTTCCCA
>CASBHZ010000055.1 GCA_949123685.1 uncultured Bacteroidales bacterium
CGGTGGCCCATTTTTTAATGAGCGAACGGCCCACTTTTCAGTGAGTATTTACAGGAATTTCGCGTAATCTTCGTCGCAATCCTTATTTGAGATTGTGTCATACAAGGGGCGCAGGAATTTCAGTTTTAGATTGGCCTTGTAGATTACCTCTGATTTCCATGCGAAATTCTCGTTAAAATCGGAGGTGAGGTCTTCCATGCAGTCCTTGATTATGCTTTCTTGGCGGCGTATCTGACGCGCCATGCGTCGGATCAGTTCTGATTGCCTTGCGCTCCATTCGGGGGCGGCAGTCTTGGGTTCGTTGTTCAGATTTTCCATATTAGTCTTATGCTATGTCGCCGATTTTTTGTAAATTTGTCGGCAGTAAATTTTTTAACTCGCTGCAAAGTTAATACGCATTTGCGAATACACCAAATAATTTGCGAATTATTTTCGCTTTTGCGAACATTTTACGATTATGACCATAAACGAAAGATTCGAACTAATCATAAAAGTCCTCTTCAATGGGAATAAAAGAGCTTTTGCCAAAGCAGTAGGCATTAGCCCGACAGTCGTTGAAAACATCGTTGGAGCACGTAGAGGGAAACCGTCTTACGATGTGCTTTTCAAAGTGTGCTCAAATGCGAATATATCTGCGGAATGGATTTTATTTGGTAATGGTGATGCACCATTTACAGAGACGTTCAACCCACGAAAGGATCTTGTGTTAAGAGGCTCGGATGATTCTGAGTACAATGCGGAGGAAAGCGCGTGTGAAAATGAAGCGGAGCAGGAGCAGTTAAATGTTGATAACAAAGGGGTGGTGGATTATCTTTCAGCGCAGCTAAAGGAAAAGGAAATGGAGATTGGCTCTTTACATGAGGAGATAGGTCGACTAAAAGAACGAAATGCTCAACTCCAACATCGAAATTCAGAACTTGAAACAGAATTATCCCGGGGGTTGCAATCTCAAACCGACTCGCGGGAGTTTACCCCTCAATACGAATCACAAAAGGTCTAATCCAAGACTTGCCACCTTTCTGTTTGAACTGAACCGACCCCAAAAGGCCGTTTTTGTTAGTGTTTTTTCTATTTTTCAACGACCTAAACGAGGTAAACGGCGATTAAAATGCAATGTATCAATATATTACACGGTAAATAATTGTGTATTTTATGCCGTTTTTCGTGGTATTAAAGGGGGGTGTATCTTTGAAATTCGCCCGATTTTTAAGCAAATTTTGTCCTTATAGGGGAGCGAACACGGAAAAAAGTGGTATCGTAAACTATGCCCAACACTATGCGCAAGGCTATGCCCAACAAGATTTTTTGACAATTTGAGCACTGAACGACGGGTGCAATTCCGGGGCGTGAATTTTTCTGAGGAGGAGCGGTCAAACGGTATTTAATCGGTGTTCAAAGGCCGCTCAAACGGCGATTAACAGCCTCGGCGCGGTGGTGATGCCGTAGCCGCCCCGACAGCTGCCACACAACGCCCGCAAATGGCTCAATTTCCGCGTGTTTAGCCGCGCTCTGACCTCTCTATCATCGCACCGATTTGCGCCCGCCACAAGCCACGCCACGCGCCCTATGCAGCCGAACACACAAAAAGAAAGGCCGCGCTACAAGCACGACCGCAGTCAATCCAACCTCAATCACAATTTCACCCCCGACAACCACCCCCGAAATCCAAGCAAAATCCAAGCAAATGTACTTTTCGTTTTTTCAAGGGGTCACGCCCATATCGGGGTTAACTCGCTGACATTGCGAGGCTTCCGAGCCAATTGCCGTCACTCAACATTGCACGTTTCGTTTTTCCGCCCATAGTGGTGGTGACTTCTTCTAAAGCACGCACCCGTGAGACTCCGATTGCAATGTCTGAGATCACGGCTTCGCAAATAGAAGCAAAGCTTGGAAATAAGGAATTTCCTGAGATTCTCAAGACTACGCCCGGTGTGTGGGCAACCCCGGAAGGTGGTGGTTATGGAGATGCAAAAATCAATATGCGCGGTTTCAAGGCTCCTAACGTGGCGGTTCTTGTAAACGGTATCCCGATGAACGACATGGAATGGGGTGGTATATATTGGTCTAACTTCGCCGGTCTCGGAGGTGTTACAACGAGTATGCAGACTCAGCGAGGTCTTGGTGCCGCTATCATCTCCTCTCCATCTATCGGTGGCACGATAAATATATCTACCAAAGGTCTTGATGCCAAGCGAGGAGGTTCTATATGGTATGGAATGGGCAATAACAGCCTTAACGACGTTGGTTTCAACGTGTCGACAGGTCTGATGAAAAATGGTTGGGCAATCAGTGTGCTCGGTAGCCGTAAGTGGGGAGAAGGATACATTCAGGGAACGCAGTTCGAGGCATGGAACTATTTTGTGAATGTCTCCAAAAAGATAGGCAATGATCATCAGTTGTCGCTTACTGCGTTCGGTTCACCTCAATGGCACAACCAGCGAAACATGGTTTATGGCACTTTGTCTATAGAGAATTGGCAGAAAGCAAAGGAATATATGAATGGTGAGAGCATGTATCGCTATAACCCTCAATATGGTTTCGATAACGAGGGGCGCCAGCGCACTGCTTATCGCAATCAGTATCATAAGCCAATCATATCGCTCAATCATATCTGGCAGATCAACGAACGCTCGTCGCTCTCTTCTGCACTTTATGTGTCTCTTGCCTCCGGTGGCGGTTATGCCGGGCAGGGACGTACATCTGAATATAGAGGATATTGGAGAGGTGCGGAAAATGGTGCCATAACCACAAAATTCCGTCGTCCTGACGGCACATTCGACTATGGTGCCATACAGGATCTAAACGCTGCATCCACAACCGGTTCTGAGATGGTTATGTCGCAGAGTGTGAATAGTCATGAATGGTACGGACTCGTCTCTACTTATAAGAATGAGATTATTCCTAATAAACTTAATCTTACAGGAGGTGTTGATGTCAGATATTATGTAGGTCATCATAAGAATGTCATAAACGACCTTTATTCCGGATTGTATTACATGGATGATACAGACAGGAAGAGCGTGAAACCGGAGAATAATTATCTTGCTAAGGATCCAAACTGGAAATATGAAAAATTAGGTATCGGAGATGTAGTTTACCGTAACTATGATGGATTCACGCATCAGGAAGGCGTATACGGTCAGGGTGAATACAAGATGCTTGACGGTGCTGTCACAACTTTCCTCGCTGGTTCTGTCAATGTTACAAGCTACCGGAAGAAGGATATGTTCTATTATGACGAGGAGCACGGAACTACACCTTGGAAATCGTTCTTCGGCGGCACAGTCAAGGGAGGTGCCAACTGGAATATCGACAGGCATAACAATATATTCGTAAATGGAGGCTATATCTCCAAGGCTCCTTTCTTGTCGCGAGGTGTATTCCTAAACCCGGAAACGAGCAATGCCATCAATCCGAATCCCAAGAATGAAAAAATCGGTTCGTTTGAACTTGGCTACGGCTTCCATTCTCCGGCATTTTCAATGACGCTTAACGGATATTACACAAAATGGATGGACCGTTGCGACCGTGACACCCAGAAGCGAGGTCAGTTCAAGGGTGGAGCATTGGATGGCGAATGGTTCTCCATGAGCCTTGAGAATGTTTCGGCACAACATATCGGTGTGGAATTTGATTTCACTTATATCCCCGTGCGTTGGATGGAAATCACAGGTATGTTCTCATGGGGTGACTGGAAATGGATGAATAATCCCAAGGGATATTATTATAATGAGCAGGGGCAACCTCTTGCCGATCTTACAACAGGTGCGATTGCTTCAGATGTGAATGCTCCCGACCATGTGTGGAGTATTCTGAATCAAAAGAATCACAAAGTCTGCGGATCTGCACAGACCACAGGTGCGCTTGGCGTGACATTCAAACCGTTCAAAGGTTTCAGGGTTGGTGCGGACTGGACATTCAGTGCCCGCAATTTTTCCGATTACTATCTTGATGCATCAAGCAGCCTTGTGCAGAATGGTGAAATCACGCTCGCCGATCCATGGAGGATTCCATGGGGCAACGAGCTTGACCTATCTGCAAGTTATAGCTTCAAAATCGGTGGCTTAAGGGCGACTCTCTATGGTAATGTCTACAATCTCTTGAACTATTTCTATGTAAAGGACGCGCAGACTCCTTTCAACGAGAATGGAACTTGGAGTAATGCCACATATGCCGTTTATTCGTTCGGCAGGACATTCTCACTGAAATTAAAAATCAATTTCTAATCGAATATCGTAATGAATACAAATATAAAGAATGCACTTCTTGTAGGAGCGGCAGCTCTGGGAATGGTGTCCTGCAGCGAGAACAGCTGGAACAACCATCTTGACGGCTTCGAGGAGGGACCGCAGTTCTCTAATGTCCAGACAATGGACTATACCCTCACTGATGCAGACTATGAGAACATCGCGAAAAATTCTGCGAATAAAACAAAGGCTGAAGCGGCAGGCTTATCCAATGAGCTTTCTGCCGTAGGAAAATTATATTATCTTAACGGGCAGATAACGCCTGCTGATTATATTCCCAATTATTTGGCTGACAGCAATTTTAAATATTTCACATTGTCAGAGGGATCTGCAATTAACATAACTTATAAAATTGCAAAAAATCTTCCTGAAGAGATGGTGAATATGAATGCTGCAGCTTCATATTCAGTGACAAAAGAGGATTATCAACAGGCATATGGCAGCGAAGAGGACTATGCTGAAAGTTTTTCTCCATTGGCACCTGCATCCGGTAATATTCCACGCATCTTGAAATCTAAATTTCCTGATGCGGAGTCCGGAAACTATGTCATGGTGAATTATAATAATTCTGAGACATCCCCCGTGTTCAGTCCGTCGGAAAACAAGTTTGAGATGAGCGATGTTCTGAAGGATGCTAAAGTGGGCGATGACCTGACGGTTAACGGCATCGTTACAGGTGTTTGCGCAAGAGGCTTTATATTTACGGATAAGAGCGCCTCTGTGCTGATTTATCTTGGTAGCGCTTATGACGGCAGTTATTCGATTGGAGACCAGCTTGAAGTGTCTGGAAAAGTGGCAGTCAACAATAATGGACTTCAGTTCGGAGACGATTGTATGATTAAGAAAGTAGGTCAGGAGAGCAGTGTTACTTATCCCGCACCCAAGGCATATACAGGATCGGAAATGGATGAAGCCATCCAGACTACTGAAAACTTTACGGCAGTTTATTGCAAAGTGACCGGTAAAGTTTCTGTATCTGGCAATTATTATAATTTGATAGTTGATGGGGCTACAACTTCTCAAGGAAGCTTCTATATGCTTACAGATGCTCAGAAAGCTATGCTTAAGGATGGGGAAACCTGTACAATCTATGGTTATTTCATGAGTATCTCTAAATCCGGGGGAGTTCCAAAATTCTTCAATATTCTCCTTACCGGAGTTGGGCAGCCTTCAAAATCGGCATCTGATGTTAAACGCCGAGTGGCAACTATCGCCAATACTGCTACAACTGCACTCTATCTCTATAACGGATCGGCATGGACAATGGCAAATGATGTTGCAGTGCTTCAGCCCGAAGATTACAAGCAGATGGGAGTTGCAGGAAACGCTCTTACTCCTGATCAGGCTCGGACTATGATACCGTTGTTCCTTTCTAAGAATTATCCCTATGCTTCGGCAGACACAAAGAAATATGTTATATACGGATATAAAGATAGTGATGGCAATACATTCAGAAGCGTAGAATATACTTACAATGGCTCCGAATGGATTGATTCAATATCAGATGAGGGTGTGATCACGGAGACTAACCAGTTTGTTTATAAATCATCCGGATGGGTTATGGATCCCTCTATTGTGCTGGAACTTCCGCGAGGAAAGAATCAGGCAACAAGCATGTGGTTCTATCAGGCAGTTGTAGATTGGGTGAGTGCCAATGTTCCTGATTCTTCCTCGTGGGTTGACAGCTACGGAACCGGCGAATACTATTCCGGATGCTCGGCATATCAGGGTAATGTCAATATAAATTCCTCATATGCAACATTGCTTGGTTATTATCCTGGTGTAGATGCGGACGAGATGGTTGCCCTGATGAAGAAGCGTTTTGAGACAGAGACAGGACCCGGTGCTCTCTCGACACTATATCCGAACATGGCTCCGATAGGCGATCTTGAGCCAACTGTGACTGTTTCCTTCACGGCATGGACAGCCGGTGGTGTCAATAGCGAATACACCATTGTCTGGAAGTGTGTTTCCAAAGGTCAGTTTGAATTTGTTTCCTGCACTTGGAACGACTAAGTTGTTGAATTTTACTTATCCCCATAAAAAACGCTTCCATTTGGAAGCGTTTTTTATGGGGATAAGTAAAACCTTAATATTTACAGGAGGGCGGCGGAACGGCGGATGAATGCTGATAGCGCTTCCCCTTTGAGGAGACCGCTTTGCAGCAAGGCAAGATCTATTATCTGTTTCACGTTTGCCACGCCGGAAGCGTATCCCTTTATGATTTCTTCCTCTTTAGTGCGGTTCTTTCCGACTTCGGTTTCAAGTTCAGAAATCTGCTTGTTGATTGCATCTTTGTCAGCATTTTTGTCTTCAAGTTTTTTACGGAGGTCAGTTATCTGGGTGTTGAATGATTCCGTTTCTTCCCTGATTGGTTTGACTGCAGATTCAATATTTTCTTCCGCCCCTTTCAGGATGCGTTTAACCGCCGGTTGCTCCGTATTCAGAACCAATGAATACATATCCGGCATCTGACCATAGAAATTCATTCCCGGTTGCATTGCCGCCATATCTTTCATTCGGCGCATCATCTCATTCTGTGTGATTACGGCAGGCGCATCAGTTTCCGAAAGGGAATTGTATTCTACAATGAAATTCGTATCTTTCACCTCCGGCATCTGTGTGCGGAATATACTTGTGATCATGTCTGCCTGCAAGGGTGTGAGGTCAGCTTTTTTCTCGTCAGCCTTGGATATAAGACGCTCCGGTGTGTCTGAATCAACACGTACGAAACGAGTTTTTTCCAGTTTGCTTTCAAACATTCCTATGATGTGCTGGTCAAGCTGTCCGTCAAGCAACAGAACATTGTATCCTTTTTCCTCCGCACCTTGAATATATGCGTACTGTGCAGTCTTGTCGGATGAATACAGGTAGATTACCATATTCTCCTTATCAGTCTGAACGGCTTCTATGAGTGTGCGATATTCTTCAAGAGTATAGTAATTGCTGTTTACATCCTTCAGTAGGAAGAATTTCTTTGCTGATTCGAAGAATTTCTCATCTGTCAGCATGCCGTATTTGATGAATACTTCTATATCGTCCCATTTCTTCTCAAATTCCTTTCTGTCGTCCTTGAACATCTTGTCAAGTTTTTCGGCAACTTTCTTTGAGATATAAGATGATATCTTCTTGACTTGCTGATCGGCTTGAAGATAGCTGCGGCTTACATTCAATGGAATGTCGGGAGAGTCTATGACACCCTGCATAAGCATCATAAACTCAGGCACTACCCCTTCAACCTGATCTGTAACATAAACCTGGTTGCAATATAGCTGTATGCGGTTGCGCTGAATATCAATGTTATTCTTTATTTTGGGGAAGTACAATATGCCGGTCAGTGTGAACGGGTAGTCTACGTTCAGGTGGATCCAGAACATAGGGTCTTCTTCTCCCGGACGTAATTCGTGATAAAACTTAAGGTAATCCTCATCTTTCAATTCGGATGGTTTCCTTGTCCAAAGCGGTTCGGTTGCATTGATAACGCGGTCTTTGTCTGTGTCAACATATTTGCCGTCTTTCCATTCCTGTTCTTTTCCGCTGATGACGGGTACGGGGAGGAAACGGCAATATTTTTTGAGCAAAGTGTCGATACGGGATTGTTCAAGGAACTCCTTGTTGTCGTCATCTATATGAAGGATTATATCAGTGCCGCGTTCGCTCTTTTCTGTTTCCTTCATGTCATATTCAGGGCTTCCGTCGCAGCTCCATTCCACAGCCTTCGCTCCATCCTTATAAGACAAGGAGCGAATAACCACCTTCTTTGATACCATGAAAGCTGAATAAAACCCGAGACCGAAATGTCCTATAATCGAATTTGCGGTGTCCTTGTATTTCTCGAGAAACTCCTCTGCACCTGAGAATGCAATCTGGTTTATATACTTGTCAACGTCTTCTGCATCCATTCCGATACCGTGGTCAGAAATAGTAAGTGTCCCATTGTCCTTATCTATGGCTACTTTAACATTCATTTCTCCGAGATCGCCTTTAAACTCCCCGAAAGAAGAAAGCGTTTTCAACTTCTGGGTTGCGTCGATAGCGTTAGAAACGAGCTCGCGCAAGAAGATTTCATGATCGCTGTATAAGAATTTTTTGATAACGGGGAATATATTTTCAGTAGTTACCCCAATTTTTCCTGTTGCCATATCTTGGAATAATTAAAATATTGTAAAATTTGCATGAAAGTGCCCTGTAGCACTCCCGTTTCATAGTATAATCAAATTTCGTGCCATTTCATATTAAAGTTGCGGCTA
This sequence comes from uncultured Bacteroidales bacterium, assembly GCA_949123685.1. Next base: position 8,498 of record CASBHZ010000055.1, read on the forward strand.
CTGTATAACAACCGATATGGAAGTTTGGTTATAAGTTATTCATAGCGCATTGTTTCGGCAGGGGATATTTTTGCCGCGAACCAGGAGGGGAGGATGAGACAAAGGTAGATGATGGCGATGGTGGCTATATTCAGGATCACTATGGAGGTCCAGCTTATTTCTACCGGAACGAAGTCTATGTAATATGATTCCGGGTCAAGATGTAGGAAATGCCATTTGTGTTGTGCCCAGAGCAGAGTGAGCATCAGGATATTTCCTATCGCCAGCCCTGCCAGTGCCACGCGGATTACAAGATATATGAAGACATGGCGCACGCTTTTTATGGTGGCTCCCATAGAGCGTATCAATCCGATAAAGTTTTTCTTGTCAAGTATGAGGATAAGCATCCCTGAAATAAGTGTGGCACAAGCTACGATGGTCATCAACACGAGCACTACGATCACGTTGGTGTCAAGCAGCGACAGCCAACGGAAATATCCCGCTCCCTGGTTGAGTGCATTGTCTGCATGATAATATTTATATAGCAGTCCTGAGGCGACAGCATCGTTGAGCGTTGCCGTCAATTGTGTGGAATTATTTTCAAGGTTATTGAAATCATCCGTGGTTATTGAGATTGAAGTGCCTTGAGTTGGGGATATTTCTCCAAGATTCTGTATCAATGGCAGGCTTCCATATATGATTACATTGTCGTAAGTGTCGAAGTGTGAATTGAATATGGCAGATATTTCAAGACGCCGGACGCGTATGGAGCCGGACATGAAATATGTGTCTATTTTATCTCCAGCCTTGAGATTCAATTGGTCGGCGGCACGTCGGGATATGACTATTTTCATGTCAGATCCTTCTTTTGAATAGTCGGGGAGTTGACCTTCCTCGATATTTGATGACAAGAAATCCTTTATTGCCTTACCGTCCATGCTTTTGAGGTAAACACCCTTGAAATTATCCTGTGTTTTTAAAATTGCCGGGATGGATGCTTCGAGAGAATAGCAGGTTATATAATCTTGTGAGTCAAGAATGGTGCGTAGTGTAGGAGTCAGGGTTATGAGATTAGAATCCTCCGGTCCGGCTGGTATGGCATACAGGGTGATATGGGAATTGAAACCTATTATTTTGTCTCGTATTTCTCGTTTGAACCCGAGCACTATGGCTATGGCGGCAAGCATGACAGCCACGGATAGGGCGACGGCTGTTACAGCCACGCGTATTGCAGGGGAGTTTCCCTTCCCTGCCGGAGCAAGGGACAACCTGTTTGCCAATAATAGGGGATAGTTCATATTTTATCTTATAGTCAGTTCCTTTTTTGTCTCAATTCCCAGAATGCAACTGCAGAAGCGGCGGCAACATTTAATGAGTCGACACCATGAGCCATAGGTATCTTTACGACATAGTCAGCATCTTCAATCATGTCTGACGGGAGTCCGTCGCCTTCCGTGCCCATTATAATGGCAAGTCGCGGTTCAGCCTTTAAAATTGAAGAATCAAGATCTATGGAATTATTGCGCAATGCCATGGCTATTGTCTTAAATCCCAGATTTTTAATTTCTTTTGCAGGCTTCGAGCTTTTGCACCATGGCACCAAGAATACCGAACCCATCGAGACTCTTACCGCCCTACGGTTCAACGGGTCGCAACAGTCATCCGAAAGCACCACTGCGTCTATGCCCAATGCAGCGGCAGATCGGAATATGGCTCCTATATTGGTGGTGTCGCATACGCCTTCAAGTATTGCCACCCGTCCGGCTGCTTTGCATATATCCTTTAAATCAGGTAACGGAGGACGACTGAAGGCACATAATACGCCTCTTGTTAAAGTGTATCCAGTCAGTTTTGCTAAAGTCTCCCTTTCTCCTGTGTAGACAGGTATCTCCGGTACCCGTGAGATTATATCCGATGCGTCACCGGTTATATGCCTTTGTTCACATAAGATGGAATGAGGTTTATATCCTGCGTCAAGGGCGACGCGGATCACTTTAGGGCTTTCCGCTATGAACAGCCCCTCTTCCGGATGGCGGTCATTGCGTAGCTGCGCTTCTGTCAGCGATGCAAAGACTCTTAGTTCCGGAGCCGATATGTCGGAAACCTTAGTGATCATCAGAATACGAATTGTAGACGCGCTTGAATCATGTTGACACCACGGCGTTCACATACCGACGAGTTACGGACATCCGTGTAGGAATAACGCAAACGTGCGATCATATATTTATTGATGTAATAATTTAATGTCAGGTTCCAATCGTTTGATATTCCTCCGTCGATTCCTGCCGCGCCTGAGTCGGCATTAGTGTAATCGTATCCGGCAACAAGTTCAAGCGTTTTGGGAGAGGGGAGAGCAAGTGCCCCTTCCGCTTCAGAATATTTATACTTATTGTCGCCGAAAATAAGGCAGCGCAATAGACCGAATGTTCCTACTGCATGATATGCGGGAATGTCGTTGTGTCTTGGAACCTTCATATAATAGAATTGCGACTCGAGCGCAAACCTGTCTTTAGCCAGTGTGAGTTCCGGAGAGAGTTTCCAGTCACCAACGGCGTTGGAGACATCGGCTTCAAGCATCTTGACTTTGCTGACCGATGTGGGGAATGAAGCCGAGAATGTGCGGAATCCTGCCGAAGCTTCCTCGTCGCCGGCATCGTTGATGAGGCGTGTGTGTGAAGCGGTTTCATAAGATACAGAACCTCCGATGTGCACTATTTCCCCGGGATTGGCAATGGGATGCCAGACACCGCGCACGGCACCTCCAACGCTGACTTTCCCTTGTTCAGTCGCATTCAATGTCAGGGACCTGCCCCCTACGAACGCTGTGGCACTCAAGAAGTATGCCGGGTTATAGCGGGTATATCCTAATCCTATTTTTCTGGTTGTTGTCCGGAAGAAAGTCTCCGATATCTGTGAGATCATACCGGGTTTGTATGACGCCGATCCGCCACCTCTGATTCCGAATTGGGGGATAAAATATCCAAGTCGCAGATAATCTTTCTCACCGAGTCCGCGTTGCATGTAAACATCCTTCATGCCTATTTTGCCATATGAATATCCGATTTCTACACGTGCCATCCATTTGCCATATAACGCCCGGACTCCGGCGCGAATTTCGGGTAATGCCGCCCCGTCGCTAAATCCGTTTTTGGAAGGGAAAAACAAAGCCCCGTCTACATGGATCCGTCCGATGGGTGTGACTGTCAGCTTATCTTGGGCGCTTGAGGTGAACACTGTGGAAATTAGCGATAGAAACAATAAGGGAACTATCTTGTGCATTTTTTTCATTCGAAATATATATTTTTAAACAGCTTTTTAATTTGTGACAAAGTTAAGAAAAAATTTGGAGGAATATTTAACAAATAGTAAATTTGCAGATGAACTCATTGAAACTTATTTTTTTCTTAACAATAGGTTTAATAAGTACGAATGAGCTTAGTATGATTGAAATTAACTTAAACCTAAATACACATGGAACAAGAGTGTCAGAAGACGTGTCTGCATGACCGTCATGTAGCCCTCGGGGCGTTGATGTCGCCTTTCGCAGGATTCGACATGCCGATACAGTATGTCGGCATAACAGAAGAGCACAATGCTGTGCGCCAGCATGTCGGAGTGTTTGACGTAAGTCATATGGGGGAGGTCCGTGTCAGCGGTCCCGATGCATATAAATTTGTGAGCCATATATTTGTGAACGACGTTACGGGTGCTCCCGACGGTCAGATCTTCTATGGCATGATGTGTTATGAAAATGGCGGCACCGTTGATGACTTGCTCGTTTATAAAGTTAATGACCAAGAATATTTCCTTGTCATAAATGCTTCCAATATCGATAAGGATGTTGCCTGGATACGTCAGAATGCTGAAGGGTTCGATGTGAAGATTGAAGACCAGAGTCCTTATTATGCTGAAGTGGCTGTTCAAGGTCCTGAAGCGGAGGAGGCGATGGAAAAGATTCTCGGCATTGATGTGAAAGACATACCTTTCTATAACTTCAAGACCATTTCCATAAACGGAGAGGATGTAATAGTTAGCCGCACCGGTTATACCGGAGAGGATGGCTTCGAAGTTTACGGAAGTCATGATTTCATATGCGAAGTTTGGGATAAACTGGTGAAGGGCGGGGTGCAGCCATGCGGACTCGGTTGCCGCGACACACTCCGTTTTGAAGTAGGATTGCCTCTTTATGGCGACGAGCTTAGCGAGGATATCACCCCAATTGAGGCGAGCCTCAGCATGTTCGTTAAGCTTGACAAACCGGAGTTCATAGGCAAGGAGGCTCTCGCGGCTCAGAAAGCAGAAGGCGTGAAGCGCCGCATCGTCGGTCTTGAACTTGAAGGTAACGCCATACCCCGTCATGGTTATCCTGTTGAGGTCAATGGCGAGCAGGTCGGCGAGATAACCACCGGATATCGCTCGATTTCTACCGGCAAGAGTGTTGCCATGGCTATGATCAACAAGCCTTATGACAAACTCGGCACAGAGGTTGAAGTGCGTATACGAAAGAAAACATTTCCCGCGAAAGTGGTGAAAAAACGTTTCTACGATAAGAATTATAAAAAATAACAAACTTTGATTTTTAATTTAAAACTAAAAAGATATGAGCAAAGTAATTGAAGGTTTGCACTATGCAGAATCACATGAATGGGTAAAAATAGAAGGCGACATAGCTACAATAGGTATCAGCGATTATGCGCAGCATGCGCTTGGCAATATCGTGTATGTCGATATGCCGGAGGTTGGTGACGAAGTGACTGCCGGAGAAGATTTCGGTGCTGTTGAGTCTGTAAAGGCAGCGAGCGACCTTCTCAGCCCGGTTTCTGGTGAAGTTGTGGAGATCAATGAAGAACTCGAGGACGCTCCCGAGGCTATCAATGCGGATGCATATGCCAACTGGATCATAAAGGTGAAAATATCCGATCCTTCAGAGGTTGAAGCTCTTCTTGATGCAGCAGCTTACGAAAAACTTTGCGAAAATGAGTAACAGATTCATACCGCATACCGAAGAAGACATCCGGGTGATGCTTGACCGTATCGGTGTGCAAAGCGTTGACGACCTCTATAACGATATCCCGGCTGAAGTGATCTTCAAGGAAGATTACAATATTCCTTCGGCAATGTCGGAAACGGAGTTGCGTCGCCATTTCCTTGAGCTTGGATCCAAGAACCGTCAGCTGAAAGTTTTTGCAGGCGGTGGCGTTTATGATCATTACTCACCTTCTGTGATTTCTCATCTCCTTTCCCGCAGCGAGTTCTATACGGCTTACACACCATATCAGCCGGAGATCTCACAGGGCACGCTCCAGTATATTTTCGAATATCAGAGCATGATCAGCGAGCTTACGGGCATGGAGTCTACAAATGCCTCCATGTATGACGGAGCCACGGCTGCGGCAGAGGTTATGTTCATGATGGTTGCATCGGTGCGAAAGAAGAATCGTGTTCTTCTTTCCTCTACTCTTTCTGACCGGGTGATTGAAGTTGTAAGGACTTATGCCAAATTCCATGGTGTTGACCTGACTCTGATTCCGGAGAAAGAGGGTGTCACTGATTTTGAGAAGATGCAGGTTGAACTTCGTGCAGGTGATGTTGCAGGTGTTCTTCTTCCTTGTCCTAATCGTTATGGAATAGTCGAAGATTTCACCGGATTTGCGGATGCTATTCATGATGTTAAAGCGATGATGGCTGTCTATACAGATCCTTCAGCTCTTGCCGTGCTTAAAACTCCAGCGGAATGGGGTGCGGATGTTGCCTGTGGTGACGGGCAGACTCTCGGCATGCCTATGCAGTTCGGAGGACCATACTTAGGCTTTATTTCCTGCAAAAGCCATATGCTTCGCAAGATGCCCGGAAGGGTGGTGGGCGCCACTACCGATGCATCCGGCAAGAGATGTTACGTGCTTACGCTCCAGGCTCGCGAACAGCATATCCGCAGAGAGAAAGCCACAAGTAATATTTGCTCTAACCAGAGCCTTATGGCACTTTATGCCACGGTGTATCTGTCTCTTATGGGACAAAAAGGTCTCGTGGAGGTGAACAGGCTTTCTGCCGACGGTGCTCATTATCTTTATGGCAAGCTTGTGGCAAGTGGAAAATTCGCACCCGCTTTCGATAAGCCGTTCCTTAAGGAGTTCACGCTAAAGACTGATCTTGACGTAAAAGAGATGAATGCACGTCTTCTTGAGAAAGGTTTCATGGGACCGCTTGATCTTGGCAACGGTATGGTTGAGTTTGCCGTTACAGAGAACCGCACCCGTGAGGAGATAGATGAATTTGTTAACATAATCCTGGAGGCCTAAGGGAAAGTAAATATGAAATATTACGATAAGTTGATATTTGAATTATCGCGTCCCGGACGCAGGGGTTATGAACTTCCTGCCAATAACTATTCAATTGATGGCATCGCCTCCCTTCCTGCCGCTCTTCTTCGTGTAGAGCAGCCGGAGTTGCCGGAAGTTAGTGAACTTGACGTTGTAAGGCATTATACAAACCTTTCCAATAAGAATTTCGGTGTAGACACCGGATTCTACCCGTTGGGAAGTTGCACAATGAAGTATAATCCTAAAATCAACGAAGAGGTTGCGGCAATGCCTCAATTCAGTGCTCTTCATCCTCTTCAGGATGAAGAGACTGCCCAGGGTGCCCTTGAATTATATTACAATCTGCAGCAGGCACTTTCCAATATTGCCGGTCTTGCGGAGTTCACACTTAATCCATATGCAGGTGCCCATGGAGAATTGACAGGTCTGATGGTGATGCGTCAGTATCATATTTCACGAGGAGATACAAAACGCACAAAAGTGATTGTGCCCAATTCTGCGCATGGAACCAATCCTGCATCCGCGATGGTCGCCGGTCTGGAAGTTGTCGAAGTCAAATCGAAACCAAATGGCTCGATAGATGTAGAGGATCTGAAGCCTTTGCTCGATGAAACCATTGCAGGCATAATGATGACGAATCCTAACACTCTCGGCATGTTCGAAACTGAGATTGTTGAGATTGCGAAACTTGTTCACGATGCAGGAGGCTTGCTCTATTACGACGGTGCTAACCTCAACCCGATGCTTGGCAAGGTGCGCCCCGGAGACATGGGTTTCGACATAATGCATATAAATCTTCACAAGACTTTCTCCACGCCCCACGGCGGTGGCGGTCCGGGTTCCGGACCGGTCGGAGTGGCTGCCCATTTGGTGGACCTGCTTCCGGCTCCGCGTGTGAAGAAAGGTGCTGACGGTAAATTTCATGTTGACGGCAAGGATGACAAGAGTCTCGGATGCGTAAGTTCTTTCCTTGGCAATTTCGGAGTCATGATGAAAGCTTATGCTTATATTCTCAGCCTCGGAAAAGAGAATCTGAAGAATGTTGGTCCTATGGCTACTCTCAATGCCAACTATATCAAGGAATCGCTGAAAGACGACTATCTTCTGCCTATTGAGGGTGCTTGCAAACATGAGTTCGTATTTGACGGTTTGAAAGACAAATCTACAGGAGTAACGACTCTCAATGTGGCAAAGCGTTTGCTCGATTATGGCTTCCATGCCCCGACTATCTATTTCCCGTTGCTTTTCCATGAATCAATGATGATAGAGCCAACTGAGACAGAGAGCCTTGAGACTCTTGACGAGTTTATAGAGGTGATGCACAAAGTGGCTAAGGAGGCTCGGGAGAATCCCGAAATGGTCAAGAATGCTCCTCTGACAACACCAATATCTCATCCTGACGAGACCACGGCAGCTAAGAAGCCTATACTTTCCTATCGTCAGCTCAAGGCAGATCAAGATGCATAGTGACATTATAATAATAGGAGCGGGTCCTGGGGGGTATGAAACCGCCCTGGATGCCGCCCACCGTGGAAAAAGCGTTACACTTTTCAATGGTGGCGCACTCGGTGGGACATGCCTCAACGAAGGGTGCATTCCTACGAAGTGTCTTTGCCGTGACTCCGAGATGGTGATGCAGTTTAAAGAGGCTGACAAGTTCGGAATAGAAGATTTCACCTTTTCGGTAGATTTCAATAAGATCGCTTCACGCAAGCGAGATGTCACCGGACAACTCCGCGAAGGGATTGCTTCGATGCTCAAGCAGGCAAAAGTGAACGTGGTAGACGCTCATGCAAGTTTCAAGGATGACCGTACGGTTGTTGCCAATGGAGAGGAATATACAGCTGATAATATTATCATCGCTTCCGGCAGTGTGTCGAAATCATTACCTATTCCGGGTCATGACCTTGACTGTGTGATGGATTCTACTGATATTCTCAATATCGATCATATTCCGTCATCGTTGACGATTATTGGTGGGGGCGTGATAGGTATGGAGTTCGCTTCGATATTTGCAGGTCTCGGGTCAAAGGTGATCGTGATCGAGTTTATGAAGCAGATCCTTCCTCCGTTTGATTCCGATATAGCCAAACGTTTGAAACAATCGCTTTCAAAACGGGGAGTGGATATCATCACCGGTGCCGCAGCAAAGAAGATAGAGCAGAACGAGGATTATGAGATCGTAGTAACCTATGAAGCCAAAGGGAAAGAACAGACTGTAGTAAGTTCTGATTTGCTGATGGCTGTGGGGCGTGCCCCTCGTGTGGATGGTCTTAATCTTGAAGCGGCAGGCGTGGAATATTCTGTCAAGGGTATTCCCGTTGACGATAATATGCAGACAAATGTGAAGCATATATATGCGGTAGGCGATGTTAATGCCCGAATGATGCTTGCTCATGTGGCATCTTTCCAAGGTGTAAGAGCCTTGAATGCAATTGATGGAAAAAGCGATAACATCCGTTTTGACGTAATTCCTTCGGCAGTTTTCACTACCCCGGAATGCGGCATGGCGGGTCTTACTGAGGAGGAATGCAAATCTCGCGGATTGGAGATCGTGTGTGGCAAGAGTTTCTATCGTGCCAACGGCAAAGCTCTTGCCATGGGCGAGAGTGAAGGGTTGTGCAAGCTTATTTTCGATAAGGAAACCCATAGGCTTCTCGGAGCCCATATAATGGGAGCTGATGCTGCCCTTCTCGCACAGGAGGCTGTGGATTTCATGAACGCTGATGCCACGGTTGAATCTATCCGGGAGACGGTGTTCGGGCATCCGACATTAAGCGAGATCATTCTTGCGGCGGCTCACATATAAGAAGCTGTTTAAAATTTGGTGTGCCAAAGAAAAATTGCACACTTTAATTGACATTGTGAATAAAACACTGCGCACTTTGCTTCAAGGTGCGCAGTGTTTTATCTTTTTATTATCAATTGTTTGGATAAGTGAAAAATATTTTGGAATTTTGTGAACCCGCATCGGGAACCCTATGTTTGCATTAATAAAGTTTTAGAAGATTCCACTCTTTTGTGTATAAGTGTGGGTTTTCGCTACAGAAGAAAATTAAGGTTAGAATTTAGAATTATGATTGAACGTTTCTTGAAAAAGTGTGAATTTGATTCGCTTGAAGATTTCAAAATGAATTATAGCGTCAAAATCCCTGAAAATTTTAATTTCGCTTATGACGTGGTCGATAAATGGGCGGAAGAGGAGCCTGAGAAGAAGGCACTTCTTTGGACTAATGATAAGGGAGAGGAGCGCCAGTTCACTTTTGCAGACATCAAGGATGCTTCAGATCGCACAGCGTCTTTCTTCCAGAGTCTCGGTATTGGCAAAGGCGACAAAGTCATGTTGATACTCAAGCGACGCTACCAGTTCTGGTTCTCGATACTTGCCCTTCATAAATTGGGCGCGGTTTGTATTCCTGCAACCCACCTCCTTACGGACAAGGATATTATATATCGATGCAATGCCGCTAAAATTAAGGCTATAGTGGCTGTAGGTGAAGAAGTTGTGGTTGATCATATTGCCAAGGCGCTTCCGAAATGTGACACCGTGGAATGTTGCATATCCACAGGTCCTTATGTGCCTGAAGGTTGGTATGATTTCGATTCGAGTATTGCGCAAGCAAGTCCATTTCGCCGCCCGTTGCGTCATAACCGTAACGAGGATCTGTCGCTCCTTTATTTCACGTCGGGTACTACAGGGGAGCCAAAGATGGTGGCTCATGATTTTCTTTATCCTCTTGGGCACATTGTGACCGGGAAATATTGGCATAATCTTGATGAATCATCTCTGCATCTCACGCTTGCTGACACCGGATGGGGAAAGGCTGTATGGGGCAAGTTGTATGGTCAATGGTTTGCGGGTGCTAACGTTTTCGTATATGATTTCGATAAATTTCATCCTTCGGATCTTCTCGCCATTTTTGAGAAATATAATATAACTTCATTCTGTGCACCTCCCACAGTATACAGATTCCTTATTCTGGAAGATGTATCCCGGTATGATCTGTCAGCCCTGCGTTATTGCACCACAGCCGGTGAGCTCTTTCCAGCGTTCAAAAACGCTTGGATTCATAGAGATCGGAAGAGCACACGTCTGAACTCCAGTCACGCGATAGTATCTC
>CASBHZ010000056.1 GCA_949123685.1 uncultured Bacteroidales bacterium
TCTACACAAGGAGACACACTCTTTCCCTACACGACGCTCTTCCGATCTGTCACTTTGGAATCAGCTCCCCATACGGTTCCGTCGGAGAGTGTCATGGATATGGGAGATTCCGATAAAACTTCCCTTCCGTTAAGAGTTACTGAATAAGTCATTTCTTTCCCAACAGAGATATCAGCTTTAATGCGTCCGTCGGGCGACTCCAAGTTGTAGCTTTTACCTGCAAATACCGATAATGCAGTAATCATTAAGGTGCTCAGTGTTAGTTTTCTCATTGGTAATACTGTTTTGAAAATAAGTGACAAAAATAACTGCGTTTTATAGCGCAAGATTTCATCACTTCATATAGATTAATTATAATTTTATATTCACGGTTTGACCATTATGTATCAAGAATCTTTTCTTTTTGTTTCCGTCAATAACATTTACATTTATTTTTTCTCCGTTTCTTTCCACTTCTATATGAATGTCAGAACCGAATGCGCGGACATGTCTCAGATACATATGGTCCCAATCTGCCGGAAGGTGGGGAGTGAGAGAAAAAGATTTGAGTCCAGTTGGACGTATGCCGAAAAGACCTTCTGTTATTATCCTGCCATATAGACCACTTTCTGCGGAAAGATGGCGTTGGCTCCCTTCCGGCCATGCTTCTATTGCATAAGGTACATGTTCACCCAGCAGGCGTGTTTCAGAATAGTCGTGAAGGAAGTCGGTTGCCTTTTTTGTTTCACCTACGGCATAGGCTCCGCGAAGAGCGTAAAGCGTGGATCTATCCCAGAAAGTTTTATCGCCTTCTTCTGTGAGCAAGCCATTTTCTGTCCACAGTTTTGGAGAGAACAAGGCATCCAGAGTCTTGGTTGCGCGGTCATTGATGCCCATGGCAAGGGGGATGCATATCCATGCACGCAATTTTTCATTTCCTTGATAATATGCATAAGTGTCAAATCCTCCGATGTTCTTTCCAAAATAATTCTCGATATTTCTTCTAAGGTCGGCAGCTTCTGACTGATATTTTTTCCAATCTTTTTTTCCGAGATCTTTTGCAAGATAGGAAGCGGAGAGCAAAGCATCATAATATAGGGAAGAGGTACATAGGTTCGCATCTCCGGATTCAAAACGGTTTTCAAGTTCATCCGTATCCGATTCTACGACACCATATGTATTAAGTCTGGATTTGCAATAATCAAGACACCATTCGATAAGATTCCAAAGTTCAATAGCTTCGTTCATGTCTCCACGGGCGAGTGCGTAACGGGATGCTCCATGTGCGATCATGGCGGCATCGCCTCTGTCGCCAACACCATTCCAGATATCAATGCCTTCAGCCACTATTGAACTGGGAATCGGTTTCATATCTTTATTCATGAACCTTGCAAAATGCTTGAATGAGTTTAGCGCGGAAGCATTGCCATAGTTGTAACCTATAAAAGGAAAATACGGATTAATATACTCTGCCTGGTCATTTGCCCATATTGCAGCATAATATGATTCACCACCAGGTCCATGCATGGGTCCTCCCTTAGTGTCGTATATGCTCTCACATGCACGGATCTTGGAGAATGCAAACATGCGGTCGATAATCGGATCCGAAGTCTCAAGAACGAGAGTTTTCATCCATTTGTCAACGAGCATGCTGCGTTTGTTTTCTTCATCCTTGGCATTGATTATAATTGCCTTTTCACCCTCCTTTACCGCAGAAATGGAAGCCGCGAAAGAGAGTGTGTCTCCTGGCATGACTGTTGTGTACGCCGGAGCGTTGACAGTACCGGTTATTATGAAAGATCCAGTCACCCCGGATGCAGGATCAGTGGCAGCGACCATGCGGGAGTCGGCTATTTCTACCTTAATATTGCGTTCCCCCGTGTTTATTATACTATATATTTCCACAAGAGCAGGTAGATCTGTGGAAGGGAAATAATTCCTGATTATTTCATATTTACCATAATAGCCTTGATCAAACCGGCTTTTTACTTTCAAGCTGCCTTTAAGCGATATTTCTTTCACTTTTTCTCCACTAAGAGAGCGGCCGTTGATTGTGACTGCATCAAGGGGATTCCAGTCATATCGCCGCATCAGACTGGCATGAGTGTTGTTCGGTATTGTCCGTAACATTGGCCAGACAAGACTTTTGTTCAATATGAATTTCCCATTATCATCTACTCCATAGCGAAGGACTGTGGAAACTTTCTTGCCGCTCATCTCCACATGATCATAGTGTGCTTTGTCGCCGGAATTTATCTGCCATGAAATTCCTCCATCCTTGTTCATGTCCCATCTTTTAGCCAAAGCAAATAGGGATAAGGAGATTAAGAAAAACGATATAATACTTCGTTGCCGTGTCATTATTACATAATTATAAGTTTATAAACAGCTTCTAAAAAAAGAGAACCGTTATTCAATGAATTAACATTTATATGAATAACGGCTCTCCGCTACATTGAATTATCTGAAAGGATGTTTTGATTACCTGTAATTTTTTACCTTATTTAAAACTACCTGATTATTTGCGTATCTAAGTTGTAGATTGCTTATTGATTTTCAAAAGTGCCTAAAACACTCCATACAGGTAATCAAACAGTATCAATATCCTTCGTTCTGATCAAGTAGGTTATTTTTACGACGCTCGTAATTTGGAATCGGAAGGAGATAATTTGAGGCTTTAAACATGCGGTCCTGGATCTCGAACAATTCATATTTTTTTGTTCCGTCCGGATTCTTGGTGATGTTGATTCCGTGGAATTTCCCGGTGTCGGTGGTTTCTCCGATCTTCCATCTGCGAACATCATAGAAGCGGTGTTCCTCAAAAGCAAGCTCAACTTTCCTTTCGTGTTGTATTTTTTCGAGAAGTTCTTCTCCCGAAGCTGTTATGTCCGGAAGTATATTGTCGTTGCTTCCTCGTGCACGCTTACGGATAAGGTTGACATATTTTCTTGCACCATTCTCATCACCGAGGTGATAGAGGGCTTCTGCATAATTCAGGTAAACCTCGCCGAGACGACAATATATCCAAGGTTGGCTACCTTTGTCCGACCAGCTGTTGACCAGGCTCTCATCCATGAATTTACGGATAGTGTAGTGAGTTTTTGAATAATTCCATGCGTCGCGTCCTAATTCACTGTCAATACCTCCTGTTTCACCATCTGAGCTTACCCAAAATTCTATTTCACGACCGCGAAAATCCTGACCGTCGCATACGATTGAGGCATAGAGGCGAGGGTCTCTGCCTGCCCATGGATTTGATGTGGCATTGTAATAGATGGAGGCATCCGGCATTGTGCCGTCTTCCATTTCATAACTGTCGACCATTTCCTGGAGCACGGCTGTACATGAATATCCACCCCAGCCGTTCGGGCTGTTATACCAGTCATAATAAGAGCCGAACTCGGTGTTGTAAAGGCGCTGGAAGATAATTTCGGGACTTTGTGCATTCAAGAATAAACCTTTATAATCAGGGTCAAGCTGATATAGATTCAGGTCAAACAATTCTTCAATTGTGTCTGCAACATCTTGCCATTTGGATTGATCTCCGGATGGATTCCATAATGGACTTGCCGCATAGAGCTGCATTCTTGCTTTCATTGCCAAGGCGGCACCTGCGGTAACGCGTCCGAAATTTACTCCACTATGCTTTTCAGGTAGGAGTTTTGCTGCTTTTGAAAATTCTTCTACAATGAATTTAACACAATCTTCATAGGAGTCACGCTTTATCATCATTTCCTTGTCATCAAGTTCGAATAGTCTCGTGATGAGGGGCACGCCTCCATAATTGTTGACAAGCTCCATGTAGTAGTACGCTCTGAAGAATGTGGCTTCTCCAATCAATATACTTCTTGCCGGCTCGGGAATCTGCTGAACATTAGACATGTTGTTAAAGAAAATATTACATTCCTTGATATAGCCGTAATAGCTTGACCATATGTCAAGAGGACCGAGTTGGTCGGCAGTCATGCCTCCTGTGTTTATTGTCCAGCAGTTGCTCCAATTAAAATTTTCCATAGACTCGTCGGAGCAAAAACGGAGTGAGTTGCGGCTCCATCCGTTGCGAGGGCGTGTATAGTTGTTTGTAACGTATGCTTCTGTCAGTTTTGCGTCTTTGAAGATCACGTTTTCTGTGTATGAATCCAATGGTTCTATGTCAAGAAAGTTGCAGGATGTCAGGGACACGGATGCAGCGAGTGCGAAAAATGTGTTTCTTATTATTCTCTTTTTCATGATATACGGCTCTTTAGAAGGTTAGGTTTAAACTGAAAGTGAAGGTTCTTGCAATCGGATAGCTCTGTCCTGTGCCGGTAGCAGTTGACTCCGGGTCTTGAATCTTGACTTTGTCGATCGTGAATAGGTTAGTGCCGGTGAGTGCGAATCTCACACCCTGAAGCTTAATCTTGTTGAGAACACTCTGTGGAAGGTTGTATGCTACTTCAAGGTTCTTCAGACGTATGAACGAGGCATCATAAAGCCAGAAGTCGCTCCAACGGGTGTTTTCATAATCATCCTTGTCAAATGCTCTTGGATATTTAGAATTTGGTGTTTCCTCTGCCGATATCCAGCGATTGTTATAAAATTCTTTGTCAAGGTTGTATGAATAGGGCACGATCATCTGTTGTGCGCATCCTTGTCCTGTCCAGAGCATTCCCAATTCGAACCCTTTCCATTCGGCACCAAGATTGAGCCCGTATACGAGACGTGGAACATTCCCGTATTCGCTGCGGATGCGGTCGTTATCCGTGATTTCATTGTCACCGTCTATGTCGACATATTTGATGTCTCCAGGCTGGGCATTGGCGAAATGAGGAGTGGAATTAATTTCGTCCCATGTCTGATATATGCCATCAGTCTTAAACATGAGCCATGAATCAAGAGAATGACCGGTGCGGCGTTGCCATGCAGGGGTGTTTGCAGCCTCGTCGAAAAACTTTATCTTATTCTTTGTGTAGGTTACATTTCCTGAAATATTGTAGGTTACATTTCCTACCCTGTTGCGATGAGTGAGCATGAGTTCGAATCCTTGGTTGCTGACTTCTCCGATATTCTGATCCGGGAGCACAAGACCTGTATAATAAGGCACGGAAGCCTGTTTGGGAGTCAAAATGTCTGTGCGGTTCTGATAGAAATATTCTGCGGTAAATCCAAGAAGTCCATTCCATAAGGTGCCATCTACGGCTATATTACGTGAATCAACTTTTTCCCATGTGATATTAGGATTGCCGATGCGTCCGGAAATAAACCCTTTGTTTATATTAGGTGTGTTACCTAATATTGCGCCATTCTGCATGTTGTAAACGCTAAGGTACTGGAATGAATTGACTCTGTCATTACCGAGCAAGCCCCATGAGCCGCGTATTTTCAGGTCGTTGACCACATTTGCAAAGTTTTCCATGAATTTTTCCTGACTTATCCTCCATCCCAAGGATACACCCGGGAATGTGCCCCATCGCTTGCCGGGGGCGAAGTTCATTGAACCGTCGTGACGGAGAGTAAATTCTACAAGATATTTATCCATGAAAGAGTAGTTCAAGCGTCCGAATATGTTCTGACGAGCTGATACATATCCTACACCTCCATTTGTTTTCTCCTTGTCTGCTCCAAAATCGAGATAGTCAGGTTTGTTGCTGAGATAGTATCCTCGCCATGCCCAAAAGCCTTCTCCTTGATATTTGCTTTGTTCGTAAGCAACGAAAGCCCCTATGCGATGATCTCCGAATGATCGGTCGTATCCCAATTTAAGGAGGAGTGAGGTTGTGGAGTAATTGTTATTGTTGTTCTGTAGCGAGATATTGTTGCCATTCATGTTTGTGGTTTTTTTAACATACTCGCCGGTGCTGGCATTGTAGTCATATGTATCCCATACGTCTTGGAGTTGTTTCTGGTCACGCACCCTGTAGTCTATTGCGGCATAACCGGACAGGGATAAACCTTGTGTAATCCAAGGCATTTGGAGGTCAAAGGATAATTTGGAGTCGATAAATGTATCGTTTATCTTGTTATATCCGGTTTCGTCACCTTTTACAAGAATTGCCAGGTTATTTCCATTGGAAAGTCCCGGACCCGGAAGTCCGTTGGGATAATAGTCATATAGCCAAGGATATGCCATGAATGCCTCCCAGAAAATATCGCCGGTTGAAATTGCGGAATTGCGGCGTTGTTCGCGGCGTGCCGCAAGGTCTATTCCTACCTTTAGATCCTTGAATATGTTGATGTCAAGGTTTGAACGTACCTGGTAAGTCTGAAAGTTCAGTTTGGTGTTTCTGTAGTTCGGTTTCTGATAAGTGTAATCTCCTGAAACGTAATATTTCACGTTTTCTGTACCCCCTTTGATATTGAGTGAATGGCGGGTGGAAGGGGCGGCTTTTGCGAATATTACGTCCATCCAGTCTGTGTCGCCATATTGGTCGCGGTTTATGGTTCCGTCAAGATATCCGTTTTTTATATTCTCATAAAGAGGTGCCTGTCCGTTTCCTTTACGTATTTCGTCTGTCCAAGTCATGTTTTCGTATGCATTCATGAGATTGGGAGTACGCGTATTCTGAGAAAGCGTAAAAGACCCGCTATATGAAATTGACGGCTTGCCGCTGTTTCCTCTCTTGGTTGTCACGAGTATTACGCCGTTTGCTGCTTGTGCTCCATAGATTGCCGCTGACGCGTCTTTAAGAACGTTTATGGATTCGATGTCGTTTGGGTTCAGACGCTCGAGTCCTTCTCTGTTTGCAACTCCGTCAATTATTATTAGAGGGGAGTTATTATTGAGTGTGCCTTTACCGCGGATGAATATGTCGGAATAGTCATTACCGGGTTCTCCTGTACGGTTGTTCGCGACAACACCTGGAAGTTTGCCGGCAAATGTGTTGGTAACGTTGGCAACACCAGTGGTTTTTAATTCACCTCCTTTTACTGTTGATACGGATCCTGTGACAGATGCTTTTTTCTGGACACCATATCCGACAACTATGACTTCTTCAAGGGCTTGGGTGTCTTCGGTAAGAAGAACTTCAATGTCATTGTGCGCTTTGGTCTCGTAGGGAGCATATCCAACATATGAGAACACTAATGTGGCTTTAGCCGGAGTATTGATTGTGAAATTTCCGTCAAGGTCGGTAACCGTGCCTATAGAACTGTTCTTGACAGTGACTGTTACACCGATAAGGGGTTCGCGAGTGGTTTTGTCGAGCACCTTTCCGTTGATTGTTTCAGATACGGTGCTTCTTTCTTTTGCCTGGGGATTGGCAGCAAATGGATTGGCTGACATTGTCAGTGGAAATGTGCATAGAGTCAGGGACAATCCCAATGCATGCCATCTGTTCCCGGAAATAAGTTTCATGATGTTTGAGTTTTGGTTAATTATTTAGGTTAACTATTTTATTATGGCTGCAAATCCACCGCCGTCGTGCATTGTGATGGAAATGCAATCGCCAGTTTTGACTTTTTTTGTGCGGCAAGCGAAGTCTGTGGCATTGAGATCTACATTTATGCCATCTTCCCAGCTTGAGATAGTACGGTTACCTTTGATAAAGTCCAGAGGAATCTCGAATGTTCCACCTTTTTCGCCAGCCATTCCGCCAAGATACCAGGTGTCTCCATTTCTTCGAGCCACTATTATATGTTCACCAATTACTGCCGAGATAACTTTTGTTTCATCCCATACCACAGGCACCTGGGAAAGGAATTTCATGCATTCCGGTTCTTTCTCATATGCAGTAGGGCTGTCGGCGAGCATTTGGAGAGGACTTTCATAGACGACATACATTCCAAGCTGATGGCATCGCGTACCAACTGAAGCAGGAAGATTGAAGTTGATTTGGTGATCTTTTTCATGCAGGTTGCTCATGGCTCCGGGTGTATAGTCCATAGGACCGGCAACCATACGGGTGAATGGCAGTGTCACGTTGTGTTTGGGAGTCACGAAGCTTCCCCATTTATGGTTTTCAAGTCCCGCAACACCTTCAGAAGTCAGCACATTGGGGAAGGTGCGTATCCATCCCGTAGGTTTGTATGCCCCATGGAAATCTACAAGCATTTTGTGGTCCACTGCCTTTCGTGCAACCTCGTAGTAGAAGTCAACCATCTCTTGGTCATCGCGGTTCATGAAATCCATCTTGATTCCTTTCACGCCCCATTCATTGAATTTGTCGAAGGCCTCATCTATCTTTTCTCTGAAGGGAGCCCAAGATACCCATAACATCAAGTCTACGTTTTTCTTTTTTCCGTATGTCACGAGTTCCGGTATGTTTATTTCAGGTATTGTTTTTGTAACATCCCATGGCTCGGACCATCCGTCATCGATCACTACATACTCAAGGTTGTTACGGGATGCAAAGTCAATGAAGTATTTATATGTGTCATTATTAATTCCGCATTTGAAGTCTACTCCGGTGAGGATTAGCGCATTATACCAATCCCATGCTATCTTCCCGGGTTTTACCCAGCTGAAGTCGCCTTCCGAATCCGGTGCAAGCTTGTATATAAGCTGATTTGTGACAAGGTTTGCATCATTGTCTGTGACTATCATTGCGCGCCAAGGATAATCTCTTGTTCCGGCTACATTTGCGATATAGTCTGCTCGTTTTGATGGGAAGATCTGGCGGTCGTCAGTGCGATAATCTTCAAGTGAAACAGCTGCATATTTTCCTGCAAGTTCATGTTTACCTTGTTTGCGCAAGAACATTCCTGGATAGCTTTCAAGATTGGATTCGCTTATGAATACTCTGATTTTTTCGTCAGCTTTTAATAGAATAGGGGTGCTGCAGAATTTGTCGGATGCTATCTCTGAAAGCTTCGTCGGCTTGAAAAGAGGTTGCTGTGCGCTAAGCATTGAACGTTCCTCAGGAAAGAGGGCGTCGAAATCGGAAGGGAAGCAATATGTAGCTTCCTCGTTAATGACTTTCAATGAGTCTGGAAAATCAGTATGGAAGCGGTAGGCAAGTCCGTCATCGTATACTCTGAATTCAATATTGTAATCATCGGAATGCAGTTGCATGCTGTTGTAGTTATCGCGGATGGTAGCACTCTTCTGACGTATGATGGGTTTTATAATTTTGTCAGAAGCATTTCTCTTTACCTCTTTTACATTCATGTTCCTTCCGATAGCGGCACCATTGTCGAATGTCATAGAAATAGGTGACGGGTCTAATATTCTCTTACCATCGAAATCGACGGAATAAGATGTCTGTTTGTCAGCGTTGACAGTTACTGTCAACCGGTTGTCTGGTGATTTAATTACGTATTGCTCTGCTGACATTGGTAGGAAAGATATCAGCGAAACTCCTGTTATCAGTAGCTTGTTCATGAAATTAATGTTTTTGGTTAACTCTTAGTGTATGAAGTCAAAATGAGATCATACTTGATTTATTTAATGAGCACAAAATTATATTGTGTGCGAAATTATATTGGTTCCGATGGTCCAAATGTTGAGCCGGATAGTATTTTTAATGTGCCGTATAATAAAAAATATGCGCCCGATTATTCGGGCGCATATGTAAATGACTGATATTTAACAGCTTCTAATTGAGGGTCTGTATCCCTCCTCCATTTATCATTAAGGTTTGACCGCTAACCCATGCAGAGACCGGAGACGCGAAATATAACACAGCTCCGGCAATGTCTCCGGCTTCTCCGAGACGGCGAATAGGGGTGTGGGCTAACATCTTCTTCTCAAGTTCGGGAGTCAGTACTGTTGAGAGTGCGCGGGTGCGTGTAGCTCCGGGTCCGACGTTGTTTATGCGTATGCCCATAGGTCCATAGTCGAACGCGAGATTGGACGCCATGTGGTTGAGGGCGGCTTTAGACGATCCGTAGATTGCCATGTCTGGATCGTTGTTGATGCTGCTCATTGATGTGATGTTTATAATGCTTCCATATCCTGATTCCTGCATGTATGGTGCCGAGAGTTTACTTAATTGCCATGGGGCGAATACATTGATGGCATAAATGCGTTCCACGTATTCCCTGTCGATCTCATATGGATCCTCTTTGCCTCCTCCACCTATGCCGGCATTGTTGACGAGAATGTTAATGGTGCCATAAGTCCGTACTGAGAAATCAACAAGGTTTTTAATGTCGTCTTCATTCAATACATTACATGCCACTGCAACGGCTTTCCCTCCGTTATCGGAGATGAGGTTGGCTGTAGCCTGAGCTTTCTCTAAAGATATGTCACTGACTATTACCGAAGCGCCTGCGGCGGCAAGTATTTCGCAGGAGGCTTTGCCGATACCGTCGCCACCTCCCGTGACAACGGCTACCTTTCCTGAAAGGTCAAAAAGTGATAATATGTCTGTCATGTAATTATAACGACATCCTAAAACGAGATGTTTAGAAGTTGTTTAAAAACAACTTCTTAATATGGATTGCAGCAGTCTTTGGGCAGCTTATCAGTTTGGAGAGGATCGGTATTGGTTTGGTGTTATGCCAGTCATCTTTTTAAACCATCGGCTGAAATGCTGCGGATAGGGGAAGCCGAGTGCATAGGATATCTCGCTGACTGTCTCGCGAGTCCCGAATAGACGCTCTTTTGCCATGTCAACCATTTTCATCTGGATGTGTTTAATGGCAGACATGCCGGTCTCTTTACGCAACATGTCGCTGAGATAGTTCGGCGACAGGCAAAGCTTGTCGGCACAATATTGCACAGATAGTTGTCCTTCACGCATATCGTCAGGTGTGGCATACCATTCGTCGAAAACTTGTTCGAAGCGGTTTAATATGTCGCTGTTAATGTTCTCGCGGGTGATAAACTGACGATCATAGAACCGTACGCAATGATCGAGAAGCAGCTTGATATTGTCTATGATCAACGCTTTGCTGTGCTTGTCAATCGGATGATTTAACTCATTCTTTATGCTTTCCATGCAAAAAAGGATGGAGCGTCTTTCCTGGTCGGAAATGTGGAGCGCCTCATTGGAATTATAAGAAAAAAAGGAATAGTCTTTAATAATTCGTGAGAGGTTTGTGCCGTGTAAAAACTCAGGGTGAAATGCCACTATCCATCCTTTGGGTTGGTGGAGTTTCCCGTCGTCTTGTGCGCCTATTGTCTGCCCAGGGGCTACAAACACCATCGTGCCTTGCTGATAATCGTAAACACTTCGTCCGTATTTGAGTGTTCCGCATTCCAGATCCTTCAGTATTATGGCGAAAATGCCAAATGTCTTATATCCGTATCTCAACGGTTTTGCTTCATTGCAATCTATGGCAGTGACAAGAGGATGCAATGTCTCGACTGAAAAATAGTCGTTATAATCATGAATTGAATTTACCTTTGCTATATCATTCATTTATTATCGTTTTAATGGGATCACTTACTTAAATGCAAAGGTAACAAATGTTACCTTATAATAAGGTATCAGATTTATGGAATGAATTACCAAAATTACATAAGTAAACGTAAATTATATTCATGACTTGTAAAATTGGTTATGACTGCAGCGGTTTTGATACATCTTGTAAAGTACAATGGACTTAATTTTGCAATGTCTTCGATTGTAAAATTTTTCAAACATATTAAAATGAGCATAAGATTCTTATTTGTGACTTTAACGTTTATGGCTTTAAATATCAATATAATGGCACAGAACAATATCAAACAGACTGCGGGTAGGACCATACTTGGCGAGTTTGCACCGACATTTGCTGAACTTAATGATGATGTCCTATTTGGCAAAGCGGTGTGGAATGATTCGACTCTTGATCTTCATGACCGCAGCATGGTCACAATTTCAATACTTATCGGGAAAGGATTGACAGATTCCTCGTTCCGTTCACATTTAGAAATGGGCAAGAGACACGGCGTCACACGTAAGGAAATTGCAGCGTTGCTTACACATGCCGCGTTTTATGCAGGATGGCCTAATGCATGGGCTGGTTTCCGTATAGCTAAAGAGGTCTGGCAGGAAGACGATTCTGCAACAGAAAAGGAACGTTTCCAGCAGGAAATGATTTTTCCGATAGGAGATCCTAATACTCATTATGCAAAATATTTTACAGGCAATAGTTACATATCGCGCATATCAGACAGTCAGGTCCCGTTCGCGAATGTTACGTTTGAGCCCGGTTGTCGCAACAATTGGCATGTGCATAAGTCTGAAGAAGGGGGAGGGCAGATGTTGGTCGGCGTTGCCGGACGGGGCTGGTATCAGGAAGAAGGGAAACCTGCCGAGGAAATTCTCCCGGGTAAGGTCATTCACATACCGGCAAATGTGAAACACTGGCACGGAGCCGCCTCCGACAGTTGGTTTGCCCATCTCGCTTTTGAACTCCCCGGTAAAGGTTCATCTACAGAATGGCTTGACCCCGTATCGGATATTGAATACAACAAACTGCTATCGGGTATGCTTCCTTACAAGGGTGAATGAGATGGATATGTGCTATAAAAATGTGAAAATTATCGGCAATTTGTTTAAAAGATAGTGTTTTTTCTCGAGTATTTTATTTTTATTTTTTAAATTTGTTTTGCTGTTTTTAATTGATTTAATTATATTTGCGATTGTAGAACAGTGCAGTCACAATTAAATTGGAGGAAACAGTGCATGAAACAGATTTTGGCAATAGCTGTATATCTTATATCATACAGCATGGCAGCGTACCCAATCACGCCCGAAGATAACATTGTGATTATTGATGGTGCAGAATCATATGAATTTGTGGTATCTGACAAAGGGATATGTGTAAAAACCGTACAATTGCACGAATTTGAGGCAACTCGCCGTGCTGAAATGGTATTGTCACAAATATTTTACTCAGACGACATTACGCTTGACAAAGCATCCGGCAAAGGGAAAGCCCAATACAGAAGTGCTTCAGCCGAGGGGATATTCCATGATGATACCCACATATGTTACTACAATACGCTACTTGATGCCAAAGGTAAAAGAACCCGCACTGAGTTCCGACGCACATTTACCGATCCTGCGTTTTTCACGAAGATAATATTGTCCGACATATATCCGATAAGTAGAAAAGATGTCACCCTCACCATTCCTGCATCATTGGATCGGATCAATATTATAGAACTGAATTTGCCCGGGAATATCACGCGAACAGACTCTGAAGGTCCCGACGGAAGCCGTATTGTCAAATATTCCATCACCGATCTGGATGGGATAAAGGATAATGTCCAAAGACCGGCGCCCCTTCTATCGGAACCTTGTGTGATAATCGGCGGGTGGTTTGCAGACATTGACGAGCTCTATGGCTGGGAGCGCGAAATCACCAAAGTGGATGTTTCCATACCTGACATAACTGATCTTATATCAAAAATAACCACGGCGGAGATAGAGAGTCAACGCATAGCCGACACATTCGCATGGGTGCAGAACAATATCCGGTACATTGCGTATGAGGAAGGTGATGCCGGACATCGTCCCGATACGCCTGCCGAAGTGCTGCGAAAGCGTTACGGAGACTGCAAAGGCATGGCTCTGCTGCTGACGACCTTGCTGAGGCATCAAGGATTTGATGCCCATATCGCATCTATCGGAACTCGCAATATACCGTTCAATATAGCAGACATACCATCGCTTGCTGCCGAAGACCACATGATATGTGTCCTCAATCCGGATAGCGATTCGCCAATGTTTCTCGACCCGACTGCGAAATACATCCCGTATACCCATATTCCTTATTCCATCCAGGGTAAAGACGCATTGGTGTATATGGACGATACATATAGGATGCTCAATGTTCCTATACTCGAACCTGGGAATTCCGTTGACAGGCTTGTGTATAACTATGTTGTTTCTGACGGTTCCCTTATAGGCGATGCCAGACGTTCATTTACTGGCGATGCAAAAGAATGGTTCATGAGGCAACTCGGTTCGTTGAAACAAGACCGTCATGAAGAGTCGATTGCCTTGATGCTTGTGCCACATACCAGAGCCGGTGTCAATCCGGATAGTATAACTCTCCAGACTGGTAATCTTGAATTAGCCTCAATAACAGGTGTCGTACGCAACAATCAAGGATATACAGAAACTGATACTCATATATATATCGACCTTAATACCTCCGGTGACCCCATGTCGGGACGAATTGAAACTTACAAGCGCCAACATGACTATGTTCTGCCATATCCTACTGTAATATCACGAGTATCCACCCTGGTCATACCCAAAGGATATAACGTGACATATTTACCCGAAGATTTCCGAACAACAACGCCTCAAGGCACGCTGTCATGTTCATTTAGCCATGCCGGAGATACGGTTGCTATGACAAAAGAGATGATTATCAACGAACCTTGCATCAAATTAATAGACATCGACACGTGGAATGCAGCTCTCACCCGATGGAATGAAGCATGCAATCAACAAATCGAATTTACTGCTAACGATCAATAATCTCCAAATAATTAACACTATGAACAGAGTCACCGCATTTCTATTTATGTTGGCAGTTTACCTGCTGGCGATTGCCGACAATCCGCAAAAATACCGTGAATATGCAGACACTATACGCAATGAAGTCTGGAATATGGACCTTCCTTCGTTCAAATCACCCGCATCGGCTGAAAAGTATAGTGACGAATCGGCTGTGATCCTTGCTGCATACCGATGTATAAGTGCCAAAAAGAAAACCGGGATAGCCTTCAATGTAGCCATGCTTACTAATATCCTGACATCGCCCATAAAAACTACACCTCAAATCCATGCCACCGATCTATATCGTCGACTGATACAGATTAATGATAGGGCAGCACTGGAAAAATTTTCGGAATTTGAACTGGTAACAAGAGAGAAAACGAGCAATGCCCTTAACTTTTGGGCATATTATAAAGAGGATGTAAACTATGTGTTGGGAGTGCGCATAATAAAACCCGACGGCAAGATAATAGTAGTAGACACCAACGATTTCATTGATGTCAAAGAAGGGAAAAATGAGAAAAAACTCAAACAGAAGCTTGCCGTGCCGGGATTGGAAATCGGAGATAAGATTGATGTGTTCTATTATACCGAATCAAAACTCAAGAATGCCCACCTTGACCTCATTTCCATATATTTTCGCGATGAATACCCGATACTCAATTATAGGGTTCACTGCGAATTTGATGATGATTTGACATCCCAGATACGCACCACGGAGGGTGCACCGGAATTTGTCTGCAGTCAGGCGGAAAACAAGGATTACATCATCGATGCAGAATTGACCGAACCCATGGAAAAGATTCCTAATATGTGGTATAATGGACTGCGACAATCACCCGCTACGTTCATCGCTGTGTATAACCGCCGAAATAAACAGGATTATACGCCCAAAAGTGCTAAAAAAGATGGCATACAGATAAATCCTGATCCTCTTGCCATACAAAATGATTCGTGGGAGCGCATGGATGGAGTGGCATATTCCCAATCTTTCTTCGGCACTCTCACCGGTCACCTCGAAGGTGGAAAGAAAGTGGCAGGAAACCTGAAAAAGATGCTGAAAAATGGTGAAATAACTAAACAGCAAGCCGCCGACTACCTATATAACCTGCTTGCTTTCAGTTATAGCACAAATAGCTATCGTTATTTTCCAAACGATTTCGTTTATTATTATCGCTGGTTTTTGGATCTCATAGGCATAAAAGATGCTGAAATGGCTATTAGTTCTGTGGATAGTGACCAGCCTATTGACCAAGGTATTTATTATGACAATATATTATGGTTGGCACATATCAAGGATATTGACCGATGGTATTTCCCTATTACTGGGTTTACAGCTCCCGGTGAGGTTCCCGCCGGATATCAAGGTAACCCTGCTGCCTTGCGCCCTCCAAAAAAGAAGAAAGATCAAGACAGCACACAGTTGCAGTTTATAATGCCTGTTAGTTCACCGGTTGACAATCGCAGTATATCATCACTTTACGTAAGCGTTGACGGGACATCGCTTGACATAGACCGGAATGAAGAGAATTACGGCTCCCGTAAAAACATAGCGGCGGCAGACATACTCACTGAGCAGGATTTGGTTGATGGCTACCTGCGCTATCTCAATCGTTACGGACAGACCATAGCCTTGAAAGAAAACAAGAAGAAAGCGGCGGAACGCGAAGAGCGCTATCGCGATGCTCGTGAAGAGCAACTTTCGGCAATGAAAGAAGAAGCTAAGTCATATCATGGCATCGATGCCCTGCAACTCAAAGATTACAAGATCCGGAGTATAGGTATAGATCCAGACAGCGCGATGTTTTCTTACAACTTAAGATACACTATCGATGGGTTTGTAAAGCGCGCCGGTCGCAACATGGTGGTGTCCATAGGGCTGCTTATGAGTCCACAAGCCGAGGTGCTTCCCTCTGACAGGGAACGCACAGATGATGTCTACATGATATCGCCCAGACAATTCGAGACCGATATCATCCTTACTATACCTGCGGGCTATAAAGTTTCGGCAAAATCGCTTGACGCTCTCAACAACAGAATTGAGAATGAAGCTGGTGCCTTCACTTCGCAAGCTCGAACAGATGGCGACAAATTGCTGATTTCAACCCTCAAACGTTATAATCATAAAATTGAAACAGCAAAAAACTGGCATGCCCTTACACAGGTGCTTGACGCTGCTGCTGACTGGCGCACACATACCCTGCTGCTGGAAAAACAATAGCAGTTGTCTTGTCTCAATTTTTCCGACGTATACTACAAATATAGCCAAAATAAATCAAATTTCATCTATTTAGACGGAAAATCACAAAAAGAAAATGGAGTGTAACCTTTTGAGCTACACTCCATTTATATTGATTTAGATATTTATAAATCAATGGATTACTTCACTTCCTCAAATTCGACGTCGGTGACGTCTTTTTCGTCAGCGCCGTTGTTCGGGGCGCCGGCGCCGGGCTGGGGACCAGCCTGTTGACCTGCTGCCTGCTGGGCGTTGTAGATGTCTTGAGAAGCTGCCTGGAATGCATCAGTCACTGCTTTTACTGCAGAGTCTACGTCTTCAATGAGCTGATTCTTGTGAACCTCTTTCAAGCGTTGAAGGGCAGATTCGATTGCAGCCTTCTTGTCAGCAGGGATTTTGTCGCCAAGTTCGCTGAGCTGTTTCTCTGTCTGGAAGATCACGGAGTCTGCGTGATTGAGTTTGTCAGCACGTTCTTTCGCTTTCTTGTCGGCATCTTCGTTTGCCTTTGCTTCATCGCGCATGCGCTGTATCTCGGCATCGCTGAGACCGCTGGAAGCTTCGATGCGGATTGATTGTTCCTTACCGGTTGATTTGTCCTTAGCCGTTACGTTCAAGATACCGTTGGCATCAACCTCGAATGTTACTTCAATCTGTGGAACGCCACGGGGTGCAGGTGCAATGCCGCCAAGGTTGAACTCGCCAAGGAGTTTGTCGTCAGCTGCCATGGGGCGTTCGCCTTGAAGAACGCGTATGGTTACTTCCGGCTGATTGTCGGCAGCTGTCGAGAATACCTCGCTCTTACGTGTGGGGATAGTGGTGTTGGCATCTATAAGCTTGGTCATAACGCCTCCCATGGTCTCGATACCGATTGACAACGGCACAACGTCAAGGAGAAGCACGTCTTTAACATCACCGCTGAGCACGCCACCCTGGATTGCGGCACCTATGGCTACAACTTCATCAGGATTAACACCCTTGTTGGGTTCCTTACCGAAGATTTCTTTTACTTTTGCCTGGATTGCAGGAATACGGGTGGAACCACCAACGAGGATAACCTCGTCTATCTCGGAAGCTGAAAGTCCTGCATCCTGAAGTGCTTTAACACATGGAGCCTTGACTGCGTCAATAAGTCTGGAAGCAAGTTGCTCAAACTTGGCGCGAGTGAGGGTCTTAACCAAGTGCTTGGGACCGGTTGCCGTAGCTGTGATATAGGGGAGGTTGATTTCTGTTGATGTAGAGCTGGAGAGCTCGATCTTGGCTTTCTCGGCAGCCTCTTTAAGACGCTGCATTGCCATAGGATCCTGACGGAGATCAACGCCTTCATCGTTCTTAAATTCGTCGGCAAGCCAGTCGATGATCACATGGTCGAAGTCGTCACCGCCAAGGTGTGTGTCACCATTGGTAGATTTAACCTCGAATACGCCATCACCAAGTTCAAGGATGGAGATATCGAATGTTCCGCCACCGAGGTCGAATACAGCTATCTTCTGCTCCTTGTTTGATTTGTCAAGACCATAAGCGAGGGCAGCTGCGGTAGGCTCGTTGATTATACGCATCACTTTCAGACCTGCTATTTCACCGGCATCTTTGGTTGCCTGACGCTGAGAATCGTCGAAATATGCGGGAACCGTGATTATAGCTTCAGTAACCTGCTGTCCCAGATAATCCTCAGCTGTTTTCTTCATTTTTTGGAGGATCATCGCAGAGATTTCTTGTGGAGTGTAGTCGCGACCGTCTATGTCAACCTTAGGCATGTCATTCTGGCAAACAACTTTATAAGGGACACGTTTGATTTCGTCTGAAACCTGATCGCATTTTTCGCCCATGAATCTTTTGATTGAATATATAGTGCGGGTAGGGTTGGTGATTGCCTGACGTTTTGCCGGGTCTCCGACTTTCCTTTCACCGCCATCTACGAATGCTACTACCGAGGGGGTGGTGTTGCGTCCTTCGTTGTTAGGGATTACTACAGGGTCTTTACCTTCGAGCACTGCTACGCAGCTGTTGGTAGTTCCTAAGTCAATACCGATAATTTTTCCCATGATTCTATAAGATTTTTATGTTATTATTCTGATTTCTATCGTTTTGTTTATTTTTAGATGGAGCTATGGAAGTCTTATGTATCCATTGGCTCATCATTTCACTCAATATATTAACAAATCATGTGCTAAAAATTTCGATGAGGTTAAAATTTTTTATTAAAATTTTGTAAATTGCTGAATATATAGAGGTTTCATAAAAACGGTTTCCGTCACCCTCTTTGCCAAAATTGGCAAAGAGAGATCGGAAGAGCACACGTCTGAAC
>CASBHZ010000057.1 GCA_949123685.1 uncultured Bacteroidales bacterium
AGCATATGTAGCTCAAATAATGAGTATAATAAAATATTACCGGGAAAGAACCATATTTCTTATGGTTCTTTCCCGGTAATATTTTACACTAAACAGGAGTGGATATTTTAACTAAGACTCAATTGGAATCATATGGTCACAAGTTTGAGGACTTTAAATGGTTTCGGCGAGGAGTGTTGCGGAGGTGGCGGAGAGGACGCGGACGCGGGTGAAGTCGCCGGGGCGGAGGTTGCCGGCGGGGAAGACCGCCACTTTGTTTTGCGATGTGCGACCGAAGAGTTCTCCTGCATTGCGTTTTGACGTGCCTTCCACCAAGACTTCAAATTCCTTACCTATATCCTTGCGGTTGCTTTCGAGCGAAAGCTCGTTCTGAAGGGCTATCATGCGGTTCAGACGGTCAATCTTCACATCTTCCGGAATGTTGTCGGGCATTTCGCGGCTGGCAAGCGTGCCGGGACGTTCGGAATATTTGAACATGAACGCAGAGTCGAAACCGGCTTCGCGCATCAAAGACAGCGTCTGTTGGAAGTCTTCCTCGCTTTCATTGTGGAAACCGGTGAACATGTCGGTGGAGAGTCCGGCATCAGGTATGAAGCGCCTGATTGCCGCCACACGGTCAAGGTACCATTCGCGTGTGTATTTGCGGTTCATCGCCTTCAGTACGGAATTGCTTCCGCTTTGCACGGGGAGGTGGATATGGCGTGCGATGTTGGGGTATTTCGCCACCACTTCAAGAGTGCGGTCGCTCATGTCCTTGGGGTGTGAGGTGGTGAAGCGTATTCGCATGTCAGGCGCGGCTTTTGCCACCATCTCGAGCAGGGCGGGGAAGTCTACGGCATCAGCGTCTTCCGGGGTGAAATCATAGCTGTTCACATTCTGTCCGAGAAGAGTCACTTCCTTGAAATTGCGGTCACGCAGGTCCGCGAGTTCGCGGAGAATGCTTTGCGGTTCGCGTGAGCGTTCGCGTCCGCGGGTATATGGCACGATGCAATAAGAGCAGAAATTGTTGCATCCCCGCATTATCGAGATGAACCCCGAGACACCGTTTGAGCCGATACGTCTGGGAACGATGTCGCGGTATGTCTCGGTAGTAGAGAGGTCGATGTTGATTGCCGGCGCGCCGGTTTCCGCCGCCGCCACAAGGTTCGGGAGGTCAAGATATGCATCAGGACCGGCGACGATATCCACACCGTGCCTGTCTATCAGCTCCTGTTTGAGACGCTCCGCCATGCATCCGATCACACCTATTATGATGTTGCGTCCCAGTTTGCGCCGCATCGAGTTCCAGTAAGCTATGCGAGAATAAATTTTCTGTTCCGCGTTGTCACGTATGGAACATGTGTTTAGGAGGACAGCGGCGGCTTCCGTGTCGTTTTCGGTTGTTTCATACCCCGCCATTTCCATCATTGCCGCCACAACCTCAGAATCAGCCACATTCATCTGGCATCCGTAGGTCTCGATGCGCACTTTTTTGGAAACCGTGCAATTTTTATCGTTGTTTGGAATAAAAAATCTATTCTTTATAGTATTTTCTTGCATAAATTTATTACTTTTGTGCAAAATTACATAAATGCTTTAATCTGAGCAACACAAAAAACGATAAAGAACCATAAATCTAATAACGTTACATCATGAGTATCCCATTTATCACGGCAGAAGAGGCCGCCAGTTATATCAAGAACGGTGATAATGTAGCCTTTTCAGGTTTCACCGCTTCCGGTACTCCAAAAGTAGTGACGGTTGCATTGGCAGAACGCGCCAAGAAACTTCATGAGGAGGGAAAACCCTTCAAAATCAATGTGTTTACGGGCGCATCGACCAATGATCATGTCGATGGTGAGCTTGCACGCGCCAATGCAGTGGCAATACGCACACCGTATCAGAGCCACAGCGACATGCGTAAGTCGCTCAATTCCGCCGAGATGAATTATTTCGATCTTCATCTGAGTCACCTGTCGCAGGATTTGCGTTATGGTTTTTATGGAGACATAGATGTCGCCATTATCGAGGCTACAGAGATGAGCCCCAACGGTGAGGTTATCTTGGGTGCCGGACTCGGCATGACTCCGACTATAGCGCAGCTTGCCAAGAAAGTGATAATCGAATATTCCTCATATTACAGAAATTCTTTCAGAGGATTTCATGACAATTATGTGCCGCAGGATCCTCCTCACCGCAGAGAGATTCCGATCTACAAGCCGTCAGACCGTATCGGCAGCACCGTGCTTAAGATAGATCCGAAAAAGATTATCGGCGTGGTTCCCTCCAACGCATCGGAGAGCATCAAGCCGTTCACCGCGCCTGATGAGGTCAGCCAGCGCATCAGCGAGAATATCTGTCACTTCCTTGCGTCGCAGCTTCGCGAGGGACGCATACCCAAGGAGTTCCTTCCGATCCAGAGCGGAGTGGGCAATGTCGCCAACGCAGTTCTTTACGGACTGGGAGAGAATCCGGAGATTCCCCAGTTCGAGATGTATACAGAGGTGATACAGGATGCTGTGATGCATCTGATGGAGCAGGGGCGTTGCAAATTCGCGTCTACATGCGCGCTGACATTCTCAGACGACGCGATGCTTCACTTCATGGACAATATCGATTTCTTCCGCGACAAGGTTCTGATGCGTCCCGGCGAGATTTCCAATAGTCCGGAGATTGTTCGCCGACTTGGTCTTATCGCAATGAATACGGCACTTGAGGCTGACATTTTCGGAAATGTGAATTCCACCCATGTGCTCGGTACGAAGATGATGAACGGTATCGGCGGTTCCGCAGACTTCTGCCGCAACGCATACCTTTCTATCTTCTCTTGTCCTTCTATCCAGAAAGGTGGCAAGATTTCGACAATCGTTCCTATGGTTTCGCATCTTGACCACAGCGAGCATTCGGTAAAGATCCTCGCTACCGAGCAGGGTGTTGCAGATCTCAGAGGCAAGGATCCGCGTCAGCGTGCCGAGACCATCATCGAGAACTGTGTTCATCCGATGTATAAGGAACTGATGTGGGATTACCTTAAGCTTTCAAAGGGAGGTCACACACCCCACACTCTCAAGGCTGCTTTCGCATTGCATCATGCATTCAGCGAGAAAGGCGACATGCTTGAAGCAGATTTCGCGAAATTTGTTTAAACAGTTTCTTAATGCGGAAAGTCGTATATTTACGACCTGTTTGACAACAATAGTTTAGGCATTAATAAAACAATCGCTCATAAAACCTTTAAACGCCCGGCGGAGTTTCCGTCGGGCGTTTTCAGTAGATGCCGGGTATGTCGCTCGCTTTTGTCAGTTGTGAATCTTCGCGGTTATTGATCTGTTATCGGTTGTGACTACACGCACTATGTATATTCCTTTGCTGAGGTTTGAGATATCAAGCATGGTAGCTTCGTTGTGATAGTCTACCACAGTTCCGTCTGGGGTATAAATGTAGACCATTGCTGTGGAATCGGGAAGTGTGATGATTCCATTGTTTACAACTATTCTGTTATATGATGAAGTGATATCGTTTATGCCAACGGCCACGCCATCTTTAAACGTTATGGAATGTATGGTAAGTCCTTTGTTGTTGACAGATGCACATTTTAATGCCAATCGATACTTTCTTGTTGCGGGAAGTGTGAAATCCACCTTTTCTTTTGCGGGCGAGTCGGACAAGGCGTGAACGGGAATAACTTTTAATGAGGATCTTTCATTTTCGCCGGGTATGGGTACCGCTTCAGGATCTGAGTGTTTTTCACCTTTGGAATCGGGAGTGTCTCTTTCGATCACGCAGAGGTATATTTCGAGAAGCTCCTCATAATTAATGTCGGTCCGTGAAATTTCAAGATCGAGGGAATAGTTAAGGTTGGAAGAAGCAGAATGGAATGGAGGCAGATAAGCGATATATTCCATAGCTCCTTGTTCGCCCCTATTCTTGAATGCCAGTCCGTTATCTTGAGTGAAAGACCGACCTTGGAGAGATTCAATGAATTTGTCGTCTGTGAGGTCGGGAGAGAATGGCCATTCGGTGACCTTCCCTCCGGCGACCTTGTTATTTGTAGCGATGTCTCCTTCCATTATCCCGTTCAGGACAGATACACCGTAGGAATAATTATCCCAAGGCGCATTTATCAGCTCATTATCGGTAAATGAAAGTTCTTCGGATTCTCCCACGCACAGTTTTTCTCCTATATTGATGTTTGGAGTGCGATAAATCCGATACCTCAGGTTTTCGGCATCAACATATCCGTTGTGTTTCCCAAGTTGTGCCCCCGAGAGTGCCTGCCATGTCACCACGGCAGCACCCTTCTCATTGATTTCAGCACGTATGGCAAAACTTGACAATGTTTTCGGGATGTCGTATCCCACCCATGCTTCCGGTGTTGTGGCTGTTTCGGAATCTGTGCCATAGAGTGTACATGTTGCTGAATAGGCGTACATGCCTGCTTCCGGCACATCGTCTTCAAATGACACTGATTTTCCAGGAATGGCATCATCTCCGGTGAGTGTCTTTACGGTGACTGACGTGTTCTCTGTACCTGCAGAGTGTCGGATGACCGAGACTTTAGTTATTTCCGGAAGGCTTATTCCTGCATTTGTCTTGTCGGGTATCGTAAAGGATATCATAGCCTTGTTGGCACCCTTGTCATTTGGAATGAATGAGAGGTCGGAGATTGTTGCCGGCGTAGATACGGACTCTTCAATAAGTATATTGTCAAGATAAATCTTATTCCGGTTGGTGGTATTGCAGCGGAAACCAAAATAATACGAACCGTTGGCAGAGGGTGAAAAGAATGCGTCTGCGGATATTTTATCAGCTTCGCCCTTGTTTATGTTCGCGGTTGAAATTGTTTCCATATTTGTCAATGAGGGTTCTGTTCCTACAATAAAGCCAAGGTCTTTAGGATCCGGTTCGATTATGCTGCCTCCCCATCCGTATCCATCGTCTTCCTCAACCTCATCCACCCAAGAAAGGCAAGAAATCTTGTAGGTTTTTCCAGATTCGAGTTTCAGAGGGGGAGTGTTGAGGGCGACATCGGCACTTCCGTAATATGGTCCCGTCAATTCTGCATATCCCGAATAGTTCCTGTTCCACTTTATGCTTGTGCTTGATGTGGCAATCGTAAAATTGCTGAATGTTGACAAATCGGAAAAATCTTCAGAAAATGGCACTGAAAACGCGCCGCCCGCAAAGATTCCGGGAGAATTCTGTGAAGAACTTTCTGTGTCTTTATAAACAGAATAGACTGAATATACGTATGATCCCGGTCCTTCAAGTTCAGTATCGGTATATGGAGAATCTCCTTTATAGTTCTCTACTACAGTGACATGTTGACCTCCGTTTTTAGATCGGGTTATTCTGTGGGAGAAGAGTTCCGGATTGATCCATCCTCCATTGTATCCCAGCATGCGCGCCTGCCAAGAAATCTCGACTCCGTCTCCAACCGCTCTTGCAACTACATTAAGAGGCGGTAGCGTTTTTTCATCTTCTCCCACCCATTTGCAGGTTATGACAGAAGAAGATGTGCATTCCGAATTTTCACCATAGTCATTGAAGGGCGCAATGTAGTAATAGTACTTCCCCGGTGTGGATATTGAAGATTTGCTATTTGTTTCATTATCTATGAATGAGGCTTTCTCTCCGGGAGTGCCGTCCCTTATTGTTGCGATTATGTTTTCTGCCTTGTATATATCAGACTTGTTGTCGGAAATGTGGCGATATATATTTGCACCTATTGTGCCTGAAATCTCAGAATTGTCTTTATTTTTTGAAGGCCATGTCCACGTTAGGGTTGTTTCCAGTTTACCCGAATTATCTGCGGTTGCGGTTGCAGACGTCACTTTCTGTGGATAATTCACGTCTTTTTCGATCTTAAAACCTGCACATTGTAATTTTTTGTCTGCAAAAGATCCGTTACCGTACCAGCTGCGTATTCCAAACCAATAAACACCGTCTTCAGAAACTGTGATTTTGCAATAATCCTTGTTGCCGTCTGTGGGACGATATTGGAAATTTGGAGAAGTCAAGTCGCGATTGCGATATGTAAAGAATACAGATGTGCTCTCGGAAATTGGAGACAAATTGTTTTTGTCTGATCCAAACACGATATAGAATCTTTCTTCATCGTTATAGTCGGCAGAGCACACATTCGCATAGATATAATATATTTCACCACACTTTAATTCCAAAGGTGTTCCATATACTAAAGTAGCCCCGCTCTCGCCCTTGTTTACTGGCTGTGTTTCCGCGTAGGGTGTTGAATCGTCGACCCATGTCCATGTGCCGTCGGTTGTGCCGGACAATATTTCCCATTGAGCTTCAAATTCAGTCAGAGTTGCAGGTATTCTGTATTCCGTAATGGAAGCCGCTGCCGACAATGGTATGACTGACAATAGTGTCAGCATGGCATATTTTTTTAGTTGTCTTGGGTTCATAACAGTAATTTTTTTAAGTAAGTAAGTATTGAAAATTAGTTTATAATAAGTAAATGCTGTGCTTATTTAAATTTTGAATCTTTTGGATGCTTTCATGATTTCTCATCAGTCGCATAGCCCGCTATGCTCCTTCTTCGGAATCATGAAATCATCTCAAAATCTCCTAAAATTTAATATAAGCTAATTTCCAACACTTACTTAATAAAATTGAAGCATGTATAAAATGCCGTTATTTTTGAGCTGTTTTTGCCGCATAATGAAGGAGCATATGGTGATATGCGACTGAATTACAAGATGGAACAGCTCAAAATAACAAGTTTTAGAGTGTAAGATTTCATTACTTATTTAGTAGAAACGAAGGCTGCTTCATTGTTTCAAAGTAAATTTAAGAGTCCTTGAAGAGTGGCTTCCGGTAACCTTCAGAACATAGACTCCGGTTCCGAGCGAAGATGCATCTATTGTCATAGAATCTGAGCAGGATGTCAGGCTTTTCACTTCCGTTCCCTGAATTGAATATATTGTTGCCGAGACACAATCCTGCCCCGGTGCATATATGCGATACACGGCATTTCCTTGCGGCTCAATTATTATGCCCTCTGTGGCGGTGTCAATAATGTCGAATACTGAAGATGAACCTAATATCTCTTTTATTCCAGCCAAGGCATCAACCTTTCCATAGCCCCATCCGGTGGAATTGAAAGTCGGTGCGGAGGCGGTTTCACGCGCGATCTGCTGGATCTCACTGAAAGTGAGGTTGGGATTTGCCTGGCGCCATAATGCCGCGATTCCCGCCATGTGTGGGGATGCCTGGGATGTTCCGGCACAAGAGGTCCAATAATAGGTCTTTTTGTGTTCGAAATCCTGATAGGAATATTCCAGGGGATAATAGATGGCAGCCGATCCTGTCGTTGACAGGTATGTGTTGCGGGAGCTTACAACTACCTGCCCGGGAGCACAGATATCAGGCATTATCCTGCCATCGGGCGTCTCTCCATAAGATGAGAAATAGCTTATGTCTCCGATTGTTCCTTCCTGATATCCCGAACCGGTAATATTTGCTGACACGTAGCTTCCTACTGCGAGGGTGTTCCGTCCAGAAGCCATATTGCTATTGCTTCCTGCGCCATCCGGTATGTCCAGCCCCGGTATATTCCGGTTTCCAAAACTCATATAAGATCCGTCGCAATACATGAAAACTTTCTTGCCCGGTTTTCCCTTTATCGTGATACGGGTAAAATATCTGTTTGCATTTGCAGCTGATCTTGCTGTAAGATACATGTTCAGTTGGGCTGTGTAACGGTGGTTGTATGTGTCGACACCGGCGATGCCTCCCATGAAGCTGTTAGAATATATGTTTTGAAACTCAGTGCCTTCTGTTATCAGGTCCATACGCCGGGTGTCAAGATACTCGTTGATCATGTCGCCCTGCGAAGCATATGATGACCTTTTTTCAGGTATTTGTAATGAATAGAGTATATCATCCGGTTTCGATCTGGATATGATATCAAGTGAGACTTCAAAAGGAGTGTTGTCTTCCCCCCATATCTCTATTGAGCCAAAAGTCTGGAAATATCCCTCAACTTCTGTATATCCTTTCAGTGCAAGGGTTTTTATGTAAGGATCTTCATCCGAAAGTAGCTTTATTATAGAACAAGGAGTGTCGCGTTCATTCCCCGCGGAGAGACATATTACGGCATCATATTTTTCCGCGATATCGTTGATTGCCTCCGTAAATTCATCGGTGCCGTCATGAGGCCCGAGATTATCACCGAAAGATAAATTCATGACACAAGGCTTACCTTGTTCGCTGGCGTATTTGCCTATGCGTTCGAGCGCATCAAGTATCTGCACGTTGTATCCCTCTCCGCATCCCACGATCAGTTCTGCACCAGGGGCTACACCCCTTAGGTCCGGAGCATTTGTGTCAGAGGTGTCGTAAAAACTACCGCCCATTATTCCGAGCACATGTGTGCCATGGCTTTCGGAGCGGGTGTCGCTGGTGAATGTGGAAATCTGTGCCGGTGTCTTATATATTTCCGGGTTGGCTGTCGGTTCGGCATATTCAAGCACCATTTTTACGCGATTTTCACCATTCTCATCTCGGAAGTTGATATGGTTGGGGTCAATTCCCGTGTCGAATATTCCAAGCACTATACCTTTACCGTCATAAGGCTTGTCAATATCTTTGCCTATCCTTATGTCAGGGATGTTGGAAAATGTCATGGCATTGTTGTTTGTACGCTTTATCAGGGAGGAGAGCTTGGCTCCGCTGACACCGTTTGATGCGGCAATATCTATGGCTTTGTCCGGACTTGTGCTTATTATTGCCGTTCGCGTCCCCACAAGGCTTACGATTTCTCCGCCTTTTGACTTTATTTCATCAAGTGCGGTTTCCGAGTCATATCTTATGATTATTTCCACCCTTTCATGTTTTATGGAGGGCATTGTCTTTGAGAACTTTTGTCCGTTTTTTACGGAGGTGCCCGAGGATACTATCTCGCGTAATCTGATCAAGTCGGCGTCGCGAAAATTCACCTGGGAGGTTGCTGCCAGAGATGCGATGCATAACGGAATGGAGAGAACTAAACTTCTTTTCATACACATGGAGGTTTATATTGCTGTTCATTGCCTGTGCCTGTGTTGGAGCGAAACTGGAACGGAAAAATTCAAGCAGATGGCAGGTTGTATAATTATTGAGCCGTTGATGCATATTGATGCATGTCATTATAGTTGCAAAGGTATAATTTATTATTTAAAATTAACAATAAATGAAATTAAATTTTTAAAAATAATTAAAATTTGTTGCTTATTTTATAAATTTAACTTAAATTTGATGCAATTAACAAGCGGAATAAAATATTGGAGCGAATATTTTGTGAATAAATTTAGTATTAATAATATTCTGTATCGGATGGCAGAGGCTATCCTGAGCCGTGTAACAAGTGGAATATTATTGATATATTCTTAATCTGTAAGTGGCAAAAAGTTTAAATTAGATAGCAATAATGCCACTGTTTTTGCCATTTACATCAAACACAACTTCTTATGAACAGATTATTATCAGTGCTCTCTATCGGGATCCTTGTTGCTGCAGGCAATCTGACAGCTTCAGGACAAATAAGCCGGGAAGTTGGCAAGGATGCGGGTTCTATTCAGTTGAAAGAAACGCCGCGAGGTATTAAATTGTCGCCGGATATGTTGAAAATGCGTCATCAATCCGCTGAATCGGCTTCAGGCAATGCCATCGGGGAGGTGTCATTCCTGAAGCAGACACCTCGAGCCCGAAACGGAAGCCGGGTTTCCAAGCCCGGTGTTAAAGCGGCTTTGCGGGCTACTTCATTGCAAGGTTACTGTGTCTATACAGGTAATGCCGGCGAGCCGGGATGGTATGATATAGCTTTGCAGTCGGGTTCGTCATTGAAATGGAAAAAGCAAGGTCGGTATTCGCCGGCTTGTGGATTTGTCAGGGGAGATGAGGTTTATTCATTCTATACCTATACGACAAGCGATGCGGGACTGACAGATGCAGGCATTGATATCATAGACTTGTCAACAGGTAAGGTCAAGGCTTCGTATCCTACTGACATTTTCGACACATTAGAGAAAGTGGTCTTGCTTTCTGCCTATGATAGTGAGGAAGATACGGCATATGTAGTAACGCTTGACCAGGCAGGCAAAAATTATCTATTGCAAAAGTTTGATCCCATTTCAAGATCATTTGTAAACCTTGGTGTTAACGTTCCAACAGATTGGCTCGATATTGGATGGAATCCTGCCGACAAGACTCTTTATCTTTTTGATACGGGCGGACTTCTTAAGAAATATGATAGCAAAGGGAAGCGTTTCAGTCAGGTTAATTCTTTGTCTTGGGATATGGAAGAATATCCACATGACATGGTTTATAGTCCAAAGGATGAAGCCTTTATTCTTTTACTTGATTCTTATGACGAGTCTGACTACCCATGTACGGATATGCTCTTGCTCCCGGTTTCGGGCAATGCTACTTATTTAGGGTCTATTGAGGGAAATCCTCAATATCGTATATTACATGTTTCTGACAATTATGTTAATGCCGCCGGAGCGAAGGCGCCGGTATTGAAAAGTTGGGATGTTACGGGAAGTTCCACCACCGGAAGTTTCACGGTCACTTTGCCAGACAGTTATGAAAACGGGACTCCTATAGCCGGATCTGTATATCTCCATGCCAAGATTGATGACAATGATATTTCAGGAGCATTCAATGGTCTTCCCGGAACATCGGTTGTTATTCCGGTTAATGCACCCGAAGGTCTTCATCGTTTTTATGTTACGCCTTACACATTGGGTGATGATGGGAAGATATATGGCACTCCGCTCGTGTTTGAGAAATGTATCGGGATAGATGTCCCAATGGCACCTGCCGGAGTCACGTTGACAGAGACCAAGGTTAGCTGGAATGAGGTTACGAAGGGTGTTAACGGAGGTTATGTCAATGTTGCGGACATAAAATATAATGTATATGTTGACAAGGTCCTCATGAATGAATCTCCTGTTTCTTCTACGTCTCTTGACATTACGATTCCCGTAACGGGTGTTGTTGCACATAAGGCAGAGGTTTATGCCTTGTCCGGAGGGAAAATTTCAGAAGCCGGGGTGTCGGAACGTTTCTATGCCGACGGTCCTCTCTCTCTTCCTGTCTATCTTGGGGCAGAAGAGGGGGAGAGAGATCTGGATGATGAGGTTATAGGTATGTTCACCATTGTCAAAGATGCCCTTAATCAGAATGAACCTCTTCGCGGCTGGCGCTATGATGATCAGAATGAAAACACGGGAGGATTCTATTGCCTTACCCCTACGGCGAGTTCAATGGGTGAGACATCTAACGAATGGCTCTTCCTTCCGGCAATTAATTTTGCTGATAAAGACGCACACTATCGCTTGTCGATGGAAGTGTGGAGCGGCAACCATTATTTCACTGCCAATGAGATATACGAAGTGGCATTGTGTCAGCGTCCTTCTCCTTCGCGTGCAATAACAATAAAGGATGCCGACACTGTCTATAAAAGTCCATATTTCGAGCAGTCGGAAACTCTCTTCCAGGTTCCGGAAGAGGGAGAATGGTATATAGGTATACATTATATTTCTCCGGTCGGGTCCTATCGCCTTTATGCCCGAAATTTCAAGATTGAGAAAGCGGAAGCATCATCTGAAAGTCCCGCGGCTGTGACGGATCTTCGTTCCAAGGCTTTTCCCGATGGAGAACTTAAGGCGACACTGACATTCAATATGCCACGGCTTACCATTTCGGGGAGTGAATTGCCGGCTTCAACAGTCATTACCGCCACTGCAATATCTGAAGCGGGTGAAGCAACTGTTACCGGCACTCCGGGAGATCCGGTTTCAATGACTGTGCCCACGAAGCAGGGGGATAATATAATCAAGGTTACTACAAGTTCAGACAAAGGGGTTGGATTGCTTTCAGAAACAACAGTATATTGCGGAGTGTATCGTCCGGCGACACCTGTGGTAACAGCGACCGTGTCAGACGATAATCTTTCTATAACTCTTGATATTGATCTTGAAGATTATAATGAAAATGGCGAATATACAGGACCTGCCCAACAGGATGTGACCATATATCGTCAGATAGGAGGGGAATGGCGGCCTGCTGCAGAAATCGGAAAGAGCCGCACGTGGACTTTTGATTGTCCTGATGGATCGCAGTCTTTATATACATTCGGTGTGGCAGCTAAGAATGCTGTGGGGTCATGCGAAGAGATGTTTTCTTTCCCGGTTCATCTCGGACCACTCCATTCCCTGCCGATGACTGAACCTTTTAATTGTGTCGGTGATGATGTTAAATTGGCTTACGAACCTATCTCCATTGAACATCTATCTTATCTTCAGTCAACATGGGGTGTGGATGATCCGGTAAGTTATGATGAGGCGGCTGCCAACACAAGCGGTAATGCAATAATAGCTCTGTGGGATGGGGAGTCTCAGTTGATGCTTCCAAGGTTCACTACCAAAGGTATGAGCAATGTGAAATTGGATTTAAGTATATTTTTCGGCAATCACTCACCCGAACGGGTGACCGTATATGCTTCTTCGCCGAGTCTTGAGATGGAGCCTGTTGCGACGTTTATGCCAGAATCCGGGAATGGATGGGAACATAAACTCGTTTCTCTTCCCTCTGCCTTCCAGAATCAAGGTTGGGTGCAGATAATTATACGTGTCAAGATTGTAGGATATAGCCAATGTTTCATAATGGATTCCTATTCAATTGCCAATTATCCTTCAGATATGGTTACGATACATGGCATGAATGGAGCATCGCGTGGTGCAGTGGGTGAGAAGATGACTTACTCTGTGGAAGTTGAGAATGCAGGTACAAAAGAAGCCGCAGTTCCGGACTATGTTTTCCGGGTTATAGGAGATAACGGGGTCATAGGAGACTTCAAGGATGCAGATGCCCCAAAAACTATTGAAGCAGGAAAGAGGGCAACGCTTAATTTCAGTTTTACTCCCAAAGTTGCAGATATTGGGGATGTACTTGTGCGTTTCAACCTTCATGGACAGCCATCTGAAGCCACTTCGGAAATGGAGAAGCAGGTTAAAATCCTGAATGCGCGTATTCCTGTGGTTCAGGATCTCGCCTTGGAATATAGGGAAAACAGCTCGGATGTGTTGTTGAATTGGTCTAAGCCGCAGTTTGTTGAAGATTTCGAGACTGCCGAGACTTGGGATTATTCGGAAGAGTTGAAAGGTTTCCGTAATATTGACCTTGATAATGCCAAAGTGTGGACAATAAGTGAGGTGGATTTCCCCGGTGAGGGTTACGAGAAGGCTTATCAAGTGTTTTCTTCGACTGTTACAGACAATATGTCGATGGCTGCGCATAGTGGAGAGCAGTTCCTGTTGTGTATGTCGCCAAAGACAGGTGTTACAAATGACTGGCTGATTTCGCCGGAAGTTAAAGGTGGAACCGAATTGTCTTTCTGGATGAACATATGTCATGTGGACTATCCGGAGACGATACTTGTCAAGTATTCTACAGAGGGGAATGAGCCTGAAGATTTTACGAAGTCGCTTGATAACGGTTATATCTGTCCGGATGAACAGGGTTGGTTCAAATATGATTTCCAGCTTCCTGCCGATGCAAAATACTTTGCTTTACACCACGTCGGGGATGACGGCAATGAACAGTTCGGTCTGATGATTGACGACATTTCATATGAACCCGTTTCTGGCGTTGCGCCTATAGAAGGTTATAACTTATATCGGGATGAACAGCTTATCGGATCCGGAATAAAAGAGACAACTTATTTTGATAAAGGAGTTGACACTTCTGTTCCGGTAAGGTATCTTGTCAAAACTTTGTCTACAATTAACGGGGAGCTTGTTGAGTCTGATCGTTCTAATGTTGTTTGGGCAACAGGGACAAGCGGAATTGGAGATATTGCGTCCGATGGACTTGTGACTATTTCGGGGGAGAAGGGGTTTGTCAGAATGTGCGGATTTGCATCAGGAGTTCCTTATGTAATTTCAAATGTGTCAGGAGCTATGGTGTCTGCCGGAAATATCTGTGATGACGTTGAAAACGTTGAGGTTCCATCTGGTATTTATATTGTCAAATGTGGTTCATTCGTAATGAAAGTTATTGTGAAGTAGCAGCGGTTTTGTGATATGTATTTTAAACGCCCGACGGAAACTCCGTCGGGCGTTGTGTTACGTTGCTATTGAGATGTCATTTATCGGGGGGTGATTGTGAAGGAGATTGAGCCGCGTGTTTCGCCCGCTCCTTTCTTGGGACTCCATTTCGCGCCTTTAGCTGCTTGCTCGCAGGCACGGCGGATGGCGGCTGATGCTCCGCCTGATGCTTTGGCAGATATGACATTTCCATCGGAGTCAATCACGACTGATACCGTGACCGTGGTTTTGTTGCGGAGTGTCACGTCCGGTTTCGGACAACCCTTGAATGTGCGTCCTGACGCATTTCCGGTTATGCCCATTCCTGTGCCTCCGGCTCCGGCGCTGCCGGATGACCCTTCCGTGCTGCCGTTGCGTCCTGAGAAACCTTTTGCTACAGATGAGGTTACTTTCTGTTTCTCCTCTTTAGATATTGTAGGTTCAGTCGCTTTGACCGGACTCTCGTGCTTTGTGCTTACAAGTTTATCCACCGGAGGAGCCGGTTTAGGATTCTCACCTTTCACTACTAATTTTGTGTTGTCGGTTTCGGCAGGCTCCGGCTCTCCTTTAAATGCCTTTGCCGGGGCATCTTGATGAACAGCGTCTTCTTCGCCGAGATCTTTTAGGATCTCTGGTTCGAGGAATAATTCTTCTTCCGGCATGATTTCGGGAGTTTGTCGCACCGCGAGTTGCTCACGGTCGAAAGTGACTCCTCCTAAGAAGAGCGAGAGCAGAATGATCAGCATTGCCACGAATGTTACAGCCGAGGCGATGACTTTATCTTTTTGCTGTCTGTTCAT
This sequence comes from uncultured Bacteroidales bacterium, assembly GCA_949123685.1. The sequence continues at coordinate 14,876 of CASBHZ010000057.1, forward strand.
AGTTTTCATTTCTGGGTTGCAGGGGCTTTAGCACGGGTTGCAAGCACCATTTTCAGATTCTGGCGAGCTGCCATGTCAAGTATTCCTACCACTTTACCATAGTCGACAAGGCTGTCGGCATATAAGGCAATCGAGCGTAAAGAGTCTTTCTGCTGTATCGCCGCGAGCCTGACTGACAGTTCATCAAGGGTGATAGATACAGGAGATGAAAGGGTCTGAGTGGAATCATTGCGGTCTTCTACCAGATATATTGTTTTGTCTGCATCTATGTAGACTTCGGTGACAGGCTTAAGCGATGTCTGTTCGCTGCTTTGAGGCAGATTGACGTCGATTGCCGCAGGGAAGATTATCGTGGAGGTTACCATGAAGAATATGAGCAGAAGGAATATCACGTCTGTCATAGAAGACATGGAAAAAGTCTCCATAGATTGAAAATTGCGTTTTAGTGCCATAGCGGATCAGGAGACAGGTTCGTTTAGAAGGTCCATAAATTCCATAGTTTTCGTTTCAAGGGAATTCATGACCCTGTTGACTCTGGCTACGAGGTAGTTGTATGCGAAAAGGGCGATGATACCTACCACCAGACCGGCAACGGTGGTTACGAGTGCCTGATATATACCACTCGAAAGCACGGTTATGTTGGCAGATGTTCCGGCGTTTGCAAGTGAGAAGAATGCCTGGATCATACCTGTTACAGTTCCGAGGAATCCGAGCATCGGCGCTCCTGCGGCAGTTGTTGATAGCCAAGGGAAACCTTTGCCGAGCTGTGCAACTTCAATGTTGCCTGTGTTTTCGATTGCAACGAGCACATCGTTCATCGGACGTCCGATGCGGGAGAGTCCTTTCTGGATCAGTCGCGCATAAGGGGTGTCTGTTCTTTTGCACAGATTGAACGCAGAGTCAATGTCGCCTTCGTGAACGTAATCGCGAATGCGGTTCATGAACGAGCTGTCTTCTTTTGATGCACGGTGTATGGCAATGGATCGTTCGGTGAAGACATAGATTGTGAAGATCAAGAGGATGGCGAGAGGGATCATAATATAGCCGCCATCCATAACAAGCGACCAGAATGAAAGAGTTGACTGGGTCATGATTTATTTAAATTTCTAAAACTAAACAATGCTCATTATTAAGCGCGAAAGGAATCTTCATTCTAATTATTTCAGGCATTCGAGATATTCGCGGATTGTCTTTTCGATGCCGAGATAAAGCGCATCGGATATTATGGCGTGTCCGATGCTGACTTCATCGAGCAGTGGAAGGCTCTTGTGGAAGAAAGAAAGGTTCTGAAGGTTAAGGTCATGTCCTGCGTTGAGCCCGATGCCGCGTTTTAGCGCTTCGGAAGAGGCTTCCACAAACTTTGCCACTGCCAAGTCTGGATTTTCGGGATATTGGTCGGCATAAGGTTTTGTGTAAAGTTCAACCCTGTCAGCGCCTATACGCGCCGCTTCCTTGACTTGAGCGCAGTTTGCATCCACGAATATGGAGCTGCGTATTCCAGCTTGGCGGAGACGGGTCACGATTTCCGAAAGGAATGTGGAATTTTCAATCACGTTCCATCCCGCGTTTGACGTTAGTGCACCCGGTGCATCAGGAACCAGGGTCACTTGTTCCGGAGCGACTTCAATCACCATGCGCATGAAATCGTCGGTGGGGTAGCCCTCGATGTTAAATTCAGTAGTGACAACCTTGCGTAGGTCGTAGACATCCCGGCGAGTGATGTGACGTTCGTCAGGTCTTGGATGCACCGTTATGCCTTGTGCCCCGAAGTGCTCACAGTCTATGGCGAATTTCACCACGTCAGGAATATTCTCACCTCTGGCATTGCGTAAGGTTGCAACTTTGTTGATATTTACACTTAGACGCGTCATAAGTAATTGGTAAGTAGGTAATACTTATTTTATGAAATTGGCATATTATTTGTAACTTTGTATTCGAACTTGCTTAAACAAGCTCGCGGGAAAGGAATTGTTCCTTCCTTGCTGTTAAAACAATATAAGAAGAGGTGATGGTTTAGGTATATTTTGATTTTTAAGTAAGTGATCACTTACTCACTTTAAATTCAAACATGCTCTTTGCCAATTTCACAATTAAATAGTTTCGGGAAGTGAGGTGCCATTTACGAAAGATGAAAATGTTAAATCACTTCTGAATGCAAATTTAGGAAATTTTTCGGAAAAAGCATAGGGGTGTGTTTACTTTTAAACCGAATTGGCATCTCGTAAACAGCTTCTAAATTATAATAGGGATATGATGATAGCTAAAGATATTATTGCCGCAGGGCAGAGGTGCGGACATATAAGTCCTTACCGGAATGTTGCCGGGGATATGCCGGTTGTAAATGTGCTCCCCCGTCTGCTTGACACTCCAGACCGTAGGTTAGGGGTAAAAGATGGCGGTCAGCTTGTGGGGATTATTGACGGCGATTCCTTACTGGGAGGCATAGGGAGAATGATTGCCGCCCGTGATGACTGCAGCCTGATAACTCTGGAATGCGCTCCCGTAGATTATAGCGCTTCCCGAATAGCCCATGCTGTAGAAGATACGGATACCCATTTGGTTGACTTATGGAGCGTACCCTCCGATGGAGGAAAGATGAGGGTTACTTTGCGGGTGAGACGGGATGATCCGTCGGCAGTCGTGCATAGCCTTGAGCGCTACGGATATGAAGTGGTGTCGGTTTATGGTAATGATTATGGTGATTCGGAGATTGCCGCGTTGCGTCTGCTTGAATTGAAGACCTTGATGAATGTATGAAAAGGTTAGCTGTTTTCGGGAATAATCATCAGGAAGGCTATCTCCCTTTGCTGAAAGATTTTTTGTGGTCGCTTGCCCGCCGTGAATTTGATGTTGCCTTGTCGGAGTGTTTTTGCACGTATCTTTCAGCCAACGGTGTCGATATTCCGGATAACATGCATGTGGTTTCATGTCTTCCGGAGGATACGGAGTGCGTGATAAGTATAGGAGGAGACGGCACTTTTTTGCGTGCCGCCCAGTGGGTGGGAAACAGGGAGATCCCTATACTTGGTATAAATACCGGTCATCTCGGCTTCTTGGCGAGTTATTCACTTGACGAGATGGACGAGCTGATGGATGTGTTGGCTGCGGATGAGGCGGTGGTGGAACGCCGGTCGGTTCTTGAGATAGATTGTGCCGCTATGCCGGATGATTTCTGGCCTTATGCATTGAACGAGGTGGCTGTTCTGAGAGGCGAGACCGCATCTATGGTTACGGTGCATGCGGAGGTTGACGGATACTTCCTTGCAGACTATATGGCGGATGGACTTGTTGTGGCGACGCCAACCGGCTCCACTGCCTATAACCTTTCTGTCGGGGGACCGATTTTGATGCCTACTTTAGAATGCGCAGTGTTATCTCCTATAGCACCGCATTCATTAACAATGAGGCCGCTTGTTGTAGACGGGGATTCTGAGATCCGGCTTACCACGAGTTCCAGGGTGGAGTATTCGCGGGTGAGCCTTGACGGAAGATATTTCATGATGGCTTGCGACAGGGATGAGCTTCGCATAAGGAAAGCTTCATTCTCGGTTATGGTGCTTCGCCGTCCGGATGCCAGCTTTGTCCGTGTGTTGAGGAATAAGTTGCTTTGGGGGAAGAGGTGATGCATTAGTTAGCATGCAATAAGATAACAACACATACGATAAAAGGACTGCCACGGCAGTCCTTTTATCGTATGTGTTGTTAATCGCGTTTTT
>CASBHZ010000058.1 GCA_949123685.1 uncultured Bacteroidales bacterium
GAGATGCGGAGGCGATCAACAATGCTTTAATTGAGATAAAATTTTTTCGCATGGTTATAAGATGTTGATTGATGAATATTAAAATAGATGAATATTAAAATAAAGGTATCGGACTTGATCTTGATAATGTATGCCCTATACCTTTTCTATTTTCATGTTTTATTTTTTGACAAGTTTTTTGCCGTTGACGATATATATGCCTGCCGGAAGATTATTGAGGTCCTGGCGATTTGCCTTATGCATCACGCGGATACCCTGCATATTGAAAATATCGAAATCTCGGTTATCATCATTCTGTAACCCCACTACTGAAGAGGTGCCTTCTTTTGATACGGTCAAAGTTGTGTTTTCTGTTATTGACACTATAAACTGCCCTTTGTCATTGGCTTCTACGGCTTTGTCGTTTGCCAAGATGTTGATTCCGGAACGCTCGGCAGGAGTTATAACCACATGAGTGCCATGTTGAACATTATGGACAGATGGATTTTCAACTATGCTGAGATAATCGTGGGCAACTTCAACGCCTGCGTTTTCTTCAATGTTATAGGTCACGCTATGTGTATCAGGTTCTGTTGTAAATATTTTGATCACGGAATTTTCAGGCATCTTTTCCAGGTCCGGATACATGCCATAATTGTTTTCAATTTTTGTTCCGTTGAGATATACTACCGGATTCGGGAATGAACCGTGATACATATTTATTGCGAATGGTCGGTCAACTTCATTGTAATTTATGAAATTATACCCGTTTTCAACGCTTATGTCTTTTCTGAAGTTATAGTCGTTTGCACTTAATGTGACATTTTTATAGTTCCATTCAGTTTCTTCGAAATATACCACCGCTACTTTGTCGCGTTTAAATTCGGAAACATAAACTTCGATACTCTTGTCTCCTTTCAGATAAAGAGGAGAACTTAGTTCTGTCTCGGTTCCGGCTTCAAATATATGGTCAATACGATAGCCGTCGGCAGCTTTTATTTCAATGCTGTAGCAGCTTCTTGGAATCTCAAGTACGCTCTGAGGGCCGGTGAGGGGGAAAGATACATATGGGCTGGAGTATGGTTGCCCTATTATGACATTCTCCCAGTCTGCCGTGATTACAGTGAGTTTATATGGTTCAATCTTTGTGGCGTCAACAACAATTGTATATCCCGCCTCGTCAGTTACCGTGAATGACTGTGTGTTTGCTTGTCCGTTCACAGTCACTGAATTGATTGTGTAATCGTTATAGTTGGTATTGATGCTCACTTGTTTTCCGAGTCTTACCTTGAAATCTTCGGCAAGCCAGGAAGCTTGTTCGAGCGGAGTGTTGTCAATATTTACGGACTGGATTGCATTCTCTGTTCCTTCATTCGTGAAAATGAATTTGACAGGAACGTCTATTTCCGGATAATCAGTAACGACTTTTACTTTGCAGCCGTTGGTTATATTGCTGAGGCGATATTGAGATCCTTGCGGGGTCTGTTCTTCTTCTCCTACAAATACTTTATAAAGGGTTTTGCCATATTGGATATGTGAAATAGTGACAGGCAGTTCGTTTTCGGGATCATACGCGATACTTTCAAATTCAGATGACGGAACATCTTCGTTTTCACCATTTCTTTGTATTCTTACAGAGGAAGCGTCACCTGTTACTTCAACAGAGAATGAAGCTGTGCGTGCCGCCGCCTTGTCGAAAGAGGTTACTGTTATTTCCGTAGTTCCGGAGAGGAGGTCTCCGTGATAAATCGAAACGGATGTGCTTCCCGGATACATATATTCCTTTCCATTAGCGTCTTTAACGGATTTGATTGCATATCCGGCATTGGGATATACGTAGGTTGTGCCGTATTCTGAAAGGTTTGGCAAAGTCCATTTGCCGTCTACCTGACTGTCTTTCTTATAGTCGGTGTAATTGGATTGGATATAAACTTGATCTCCATCTCCTTGGATAACGAGTGTTTTGGGTTGCTTCTCGCTCATTGTGACATAGAGTGTGCCGCCGTCTACAATGTATTCATTTGAAATATAGGAAGAGGTGGAGAGGGCGGTTTCATTCATTTTTATGGCAGAGATCTCATAGTTACCGTTCACGCTCATTTGCAGACTATTTCCAATGGGAATAGTCACCTGCAATGAATTTTCCACCCAAGTTATCGGAGCGTAATTCGCATCTAATACTGTAAGAGCAGAAGGCTCGTTTGTAGTGACCGTAATGGTCTTCTGTGCCGATGCTGCCAGACCTGAAAGTGTGATCAGCATTAAGCTTAAAAGAAAGTAGAGTTTTTTCATATAAAAACAGTTTAAAAGTGAATCAATATATAATACTTAAACCAATAAGTATGTAAGCAACAAAATATTACAGATTGTGTTTCTGATGCTTAAACTCTCTCGTTTAAGCAAGATGGCATTAAATTTAAATCTGCATATGCAGATTTAATATACAGCCCGGGCTGTATATTAAATTGTGTTCCTATTCGCAACAAAGGTAGTAAAAAAATTTACCTATTCAAAATAATTAATAAAATTATGCAAAATATTTTTTCGTATCCATCAAAATTTTCTATACGTATGGTATGTTTGGTGATTTTAGTCAAGATTGATTTCAATAATAAGTCCCGTTGACGCATCCTTTTGGAATGCGTCAACGGGACTTATTAATTTTGATTTTGGTTTACTTTACAGTTACCTTTTCGAGCTTGACCCATCCGGATGATGTAGTCTGGCGCGACAAGGCAAGATGTATAGCTGGTTTGTTATCGTTGCGGGTATTGACTATGGCTACACCCCAAGTGTATTCACCGGGAGTAACCGAAGTGTTTATTGTGAATTTGTAATCATATGGTGTTCCATCTGTCCATTCTGATGGTTCACAACCGTTGTCAATGAATACCTGCACCGGATTCCCTGCAGCATCAAGGAGTGCAAAAGCTACCTTATATTTATAATTCCATTGGGGAAGATTATTCGGGAAATATCCCCAGCCGATGTTGCGCCACATGTGACCGATCTGTGCTTGCTGTCCTGATGTTATTGAAGAGGGTAGAGAAATTTTGTTTGGATAGAGACGATATCCCCCTTCTGCGATGAAACGTTTTACAAGGTTGAAACTTGTTTTGAACCAGGAATCGGTCTCATCTCCAACGCGGAAGTCCATCATATTAACCTTTGCTTCTTTTGATGAGTCGAACTCTCCCTGACGCACATCTTCAGGATGGTCTTTGCGATAACCGGCGTCATCGTTCCAATAAGAGTGTGAACTTACAATATATCCACCTTCCATGATTATTGGGAGTTTGTAAGCCCATGTGCTTGCAAAAGCCTTTTCCCAGTCTGCATAACCCCACTCAGCATTGTTCATGCCGAAGGCATCGGAACGCAGACAGTAGCCGTTGCGGATTGCTATGCCGGCAAGCGCCTCGGAGTCCGGCTGTGCTTTTGTGCCGGAGCTGACGGGATGCCCCAATTGACGGTGGTAGTTGATCACGAGAGGCACGTCTGTGAAACATTCGGAGTAGAGGGAAGTTATCCATTCCATTGTATTAGCCTTGTATTCTGTGGTCTTGGCGCTGATTGCGTTGTTTTGTTCATAGCATACGTTGTGACCTTCGCCCCATTTGCCCAGACCATAACCATCGATGAATGCCGTGGTCTCTGCATTGTTGAAACGTTTGGCAAATGCCCGCACGAATTTCTCATAATACCGGCGCCATACCGGGTCCATTGCGATCGGGGTCTTGCGGTCGGGGTAACGATCGTTTTCAAGCCAGTATTCCGCTCCGGCGTCAAACACGAACTGCGGTGTATTTTCCCGCTGGTCACGACCGTCTACCACAACGCGGAAGGCTACCGGAATGCCCAATTCCTCTGCTCGGGATACAAGCTTATAGACGGGATCGGAGGGATCGTCCCACGCATATTTATCTTCGGAAGGATTCAACGACTTCCATCCTGTGCGTATATAACATGCGGATGCATAATCACGGACATAGACGTTCTTGCCAAGTTCTGACAAATAAATCTGTTTGTCGAAGTAGGATGGATCCGCATTGGCGGATAGGTACATGACCCATCCGTTCATTGGATTCCGAAGAACATCTGTTGTGTTGGCGGTAAGCTTGATTTCGTTGTTGCCTGCAATGTTGAAACTACTGTTGGCGGGGATGGTGGCATTATCATCGCTGCAGGAGGTTAGCACGGCGGCTATCGGTATCAGTAAGCTGTATAATATTTCTTTAATCATGATAAGGGGATTATTTTATTTTTTTTGACAAAGTATGGTATTGTGTCTCAGATCGAAGATGATCATGTTTGATCCGGACGGAATGCCAATATAGGAGTTGCGGGTTTCACCGTCTGCACCTCCGTGGATATTAAATAATTTGTTAAATTCGGCATTCAGGTTCTGTCTTTTCCCTTCGTCAGTCAGCGGACACGTGAAGCAGTAGGAGTTGTTTTGATTATAGGTTGTGCCGTTATCATCAGAGAAACTTTTTGTGATGCAGAACTTCATAGAACCTCCAAGAGTCTGGATATCGTTGGAGGTGCCGTCATATATGAAGATTTGAGGATCTGCCAATGATTGTATGAGTTTCAATGTCTTTACACCCCATCCGGTTCCGCCACCATATGCATGGAGATCTTCAACAACAATCGTCACTTCCGGGTTTGTCTCAACCCCGTTTGGTCTGAAAGTCACTTCAAGAGGTTTTAGGTCGGTTGCTTCTGAGTAGATTGTGGCAGTTTTGTCCGACATATTGATTACGATGCGGTATTCACCGGCAGTCGGCACTGTCCAACCTCCGGGAGTTTCGTCCATTATCAGCGACATTGGTTCGCCATCCGCTATGTCTGTGGAGCCGTCTGAATTGTGAAGATAATACTGAATGCCATCAAATTCTACGGGAATGGTAAGTTCTCCGGTTGAGAGGTGTCCTTTCCATGCATATACGTTCTCGTTTTCCATGGTCTTGACGATCTCATCCGGTGTATCTACTGCATTGCCGTCTATTTTCATTATGTCGCAATCGAATATCACTATCTGAACGGGTTTGACTTCGGCAGTCACTTTCCTCACTTCCGGGGTTTGGAACTCTGTTCCCCCTCGAGGGTTGGCTATGACCCGAAACTCTAATGTGAATTTCTTGTTGACGGGGAGTGTCCAGCGTTCATTGTGCCAGTTGTTAAGTTGCTCATGAGTGAATGTGGCAGTATAGGTTCCTGTAGTTTCATCAAAATCATAGTCAAATCCCACTCCGGAGGTTATGACTGTCTTTGAACCGAAGCTGTTTCCGAGCACATCGAGTTCGGCTTTATAGTCTACCAGATACTCTTCGGGAAGCTCTCTCGCTCCTGTCCATGTAAATGAAAGTGCGGGAGCGGTGAGATTGTTTATGTCGATTTCCACTACAGGCGTATCGCACCTGAGTGTCAAGCTCTCTTTTACGGGCGCGATATCATTGTCGTATGGGTCATATGCACACGATGCCATTGAAAGCGCAATCGTCCCTATTACGACAGCTTTGAAATAATATGAGGTTTTCATTATTTGCTTAAATCGTTTAATTTTCATTATTTAAATACCTGTTAAATCATTTGGCTCCCTCATAACCGGGATTTTGTGGGAAGTCAATATCTCTGTTCGCATCACGAATCGTTTTTGGAACAGGCCAAAGTGCATGAAATTCCTGAACCTTATCGGCGAGGTGCTCATTGTATTTTCTCACACGTTCCACATATTTGCCGGTACGCACAAGGGTGAAACGTCGGCTTTCTTCGCCCACAAGTTCGCGGATGCGTTCATCAAGAAGGAAGTCGAGGTTCATCTGTTGGGCTGTAACGGAGGTGGCTTTGGCACGGCTACGCACAACGTTGACGACTTTTGCTGCCTCGTCGGGTTTATCGAGACCCAGATATGCCTCTGCGAGAAGAAGGTATGTCTCTGCGAGACGGAACTTCATTCGGTCGCGGTAGCTGCCTGTGCAGGTGGGATCATCGTCATGGGCAAAAAAGAATTTCGTGGGAGCCGGGAAAAGCCATCCATCCTGCCAGTATTTGTCGGTGATCCAAATGCGCTGTCCTTTTGTGGCTTCTACGTTGGAGAGCCATTCACGCTTGAAATTATATTCAGAATTGCGTATGTCCGAGTCTTCGAAGATTCCATCCGGTCCTTCAGCATTGGAAGTGGCGTTCGTATTCTTTGTGCCAATCCACCATTTGAATGGAGCTATCTGACCGAGACCTCGACCTCCGTATTCGGCACTGACCACGAAAAACTGGTTTATGGAATGATACTGAGGTCCCCAATCGCGGCGTGTCCAGTCATCTGAATTGCTTCCTCCTCCGGTGGTTTTGTATTCAAACTGCATCACCCAGATGCTTTCGGTATTGCCGCTTGGGCGGTTTTGGTTGTTTTCAACAAATAAATCATGGAAATAGTCGCCGGCTTTTGTTTTTTCAGCTCCGAAGCGGGCTTTCACGAGCGAGTAGTAGCCACTGTCGATAACTTCCGAAGCGGCTTTGCGGGCGTTTTCATAATCTTTCTGGCAGAGATATACTTCTGAGAGAAGATGCAAGGCTGCCCATTTCGTCAATTTGCCCACTTTTACTTCATCTGGGTTGGAGGGAAGGTGAGTGGCTGCAAATTTAAGGTCATCTGCCATGTGCTGAAGGATCTCCTCACGGGGTGTGCGTGTGAAATTGAGTACGAATGGTTGCTGGATGGTCTCAACCCATGGCACATCTCCATAGAGATATTGCAGCGAGCGGTATGCGTATGCCCTGAAGAAACGTGCTTCCGCCTGATAAAGCTGTTTGTCAGAAGGATGATTCCAGTTGGTGTTCTTCTCGGAATAGATAAGAATCTCGTTGGCAGAGTTAATGATACTGTATGACCAGTTCCAGAAAGACTCTATGAAGAGTGTGGACGGGGTCATCGTCAGATCGGCATACGGAGTGAGGGAACCGTCTTTGGCACCGCTTTGGAATACTATGTCGGTAGCAATCTGTTGCACAGCATAGGCGCAAGCTCCGTTATGCATGAATGCTCCCTTTTCTCCCCACGTGTTATATTCCGATCTTGCCATTGAGTAGAGCCCGGTACAGCCCACCTCAAAACCGAGTGAACTTGTATAGGTGTTGTCGGGTGCGATCTGGCTCTTCACTTGCTCTTCGAGGAAGTCTGAGCAACTGACTGAAGTGGCTGCAAGAGCCAGTATTGCTGAAAATTTATATATTTTGTTCATGATTAAGGGCAGTTAAAATGTTACTTGAAGTGAAAGTCTGTATGCTCGCTGCATCGGGTATGATGCGAACCAAGTGTTGTCGTAGTTTAGCAGTTGGCGCATGTTGGAAAATACGTGGAGGTTGTCAATGCCTATATTTACATCAAGACCCGATAGGCCGATTCTTTTTACCCAATCCTTTTGAAATTCATAACCAACCGTGATGTTTCTGATCTGCAGATAGTTTTGTTTTTTATAATAGCCATGGCTGAATTTTTTGATATAGCCGGGTGACGGTGCTTCTATGTTCTCAGGATGTTCAGGAGTCCAATATTTCACACCATGTATATAGTTGGATGTGCTGAATGTGTATTGGTTTATATCGGGAATGTTGTCAGACATCCAGCGTCCGAATGATCCGTATAAAGTGAAAGATGCGTAGAATTGTTTATACTGGAATTGGTTTGCCATTGACATTGTGAAAGACGGACGAGTGCTGCCTATCACGATTTTGTCATCATCCGTGATAACACCGTCGCCATTGGTGTCGGCAAGTTTGGCGTCTCCGGGTTTGGCGCCGTTCTGGTGAGCCTTGGTGCTTCCGTCTTTGTCAATAAAAGTAAATTCATCACCATCCTGCCAGATGCCAGCTACGTTGAAGTCGTAAAACACAGACAGAGGTTTTCCGATGAACCATTTGTTGTTGATGTCGTCTTTCCCATCGCCTCGGAGTTCTACTATTTTGTCGCGGTTGAGCGAGAAGCTCAGGCTTGTGCGCCATTTGAAGTCTTGAGTCCGTATGTTTACAGAATTGAGAGTGAGTTCGATACCCTTGTTTTGTGTTTCACCGATGTTGTCCCAGATGGTTTTATATCCGTTCATTATGGGTACCGTGCGTTTCATCAGCAGGTCTTTTGTGCGGGAAAGGTAAAGGTCTATGCTACCGTTGATGCGTCCGCTCAGGAATGAGAAGTCGATACCGAGGTTGGCAGTGTAGGTGGTTTCCCATTTAAGGTTCGGGTTACCAACTCCGTCAGACGAGAGGTATGTGGCGTTAACAGCCTGCGAGCCATCGCCCCACATGTATTTTATACCTTCGTCAGTATATAGGCGGTCAAGAGTCTGATAGCGGGAGATTGCGTTGTTGCCGTTGGCACCATAGGAAAGACGTATTTTCAACTGGTCGATCCATTGCGCGTTGTCTTGCACGAATGATTCGTTGCCGAGCTGCCATGCCACTGCAGCTGACGGGAAGAACGCATATTTGTTATTGCGTCCGAACACTGACGCACCGTCGCGTCGGCCGGTGAGAGTGACAAGATACTTGCTGTCGAATATATAATTGATTCTTGCCATCAGGGAAAGCATCGATTCCTTCCAGAAGCTTGATCCCGCCTTGATGTTCCTTTCGCCGTTTCCAAGGTTGTAGAAGCTCATGTCATCGTTGACAAAGCATTCCGCACTTTCAGATGTGCCCCGGTTTACTTTCTCCTGTAAACTGAAAAGTCCCGTGAAGTCTATGTGGTGTTTGCCGAAAGTGTTGTTGTAGGTCACCATATTTTCCCATGTCCAGTCATCTGTGCGTGAAGTGCTGACAGATCCTTTACCATCCACCTTTTTACCTTCGGCGGTGTTGCGTCCGTAGTAAGTTCCGGTGTAATTGTCGCGATAGTTATAGCCGAACTGAGACTTGATTGACAATCCATTGACCGGTAGGATTTCTATGAAACCGTTGTAGAGCACGTTGCGGCTTGTGTTCTTGTTGTCGGCACGGATGTTGCGCATCGGGTTCGGGAGGTTGGAATAGTCCATTGGCTCATCATAGTAGTTGCCGTCGTCTGCCATGAAAATCCCATAGGGCGACTGCTTTATGGCATGCTCCAGATTGGGGGTGAGCCCGTCTGTTTTGCGATTGATAAATTGTCCCGTAAGTCCGATGTTAAGATATTTGTTGAATGTCTGTTGAATTGATGTGTATACACTAACACGCTCGTATGTGGAATTGACCACGACGCCTGGCTGATCAAGATAAGACACTGCTGCAATATATTTGGTTGACTCTGTGCCTCCTGAAATCGAAAGCTGATGGTCATGCTGAAACGATGTGCGGAATACATCATCTTGCCAGTCGCGTGTAATTCCATTTGCATAATTGATTCGTTCGCTCGCGCTGATCACTTGTCCGTATACCGGATCGAGGTCTACACCGGAGAGTTGTTTGTTGCCCAAGCGCCCGAGATCTTGCTTGAAGCGTATATATTCGTTTGGACCCATGGTCTGGATGCGTTGCATTTCGGATGCAAGGGATAGGGTTGTCTTATATGTTACCTTTGCCTTGCTGTTGGATCCTTTTTTTGTCTTTACCAGTATAACGCCATTGGATCCTCGTGATCCATATATTGCTACCGACGAGGCATCTTTCAGTATTGTGATTGTTTCAACAAGATTGGGATCTATGTCCGAAAGGGAACCGTCGTAGGGTATTCCGTCGAGAATTACGAGAGGAGTGTTACTGCCCGAAAGAGAGTTGGTTCCCCTTATCAGGAGAGACTGGTTTGAGCCCGGTTTGGCATCTCCCGTTGTGATATTGAAACCGGAAACTTGTCCTACAAGACGATCCATGAGGTTGGAAGAACCGGACATCTTGAGTGTTTCTTCTCCTATTACAGACAATCCGCCGGTCAGGTCTTTCTTTTTCGCCGTGCCATAACCTACAACCACAACTTCGTCAAGATTATAGCTGGTTTCCTGCATTTTAACGCTAATGGATCCTTTGTCTGCGGTAACGGTCTTCGTTGTGAATCCGACATATGTAAATTCAAGTTGTTCACCTTTGTTCGCCTGTATTTCGAAGTTACCGTCAAGATCTGTTACGGCTCCCTTATGTGTGCCTTTTGCCAAAATGGTTACACCTACGAGGGGCTCCCCGCTCTCATCAGTCACTATACCTTTTATTATTGAAGTGTCTTTAAGGTTTTTGGGAATTTTCCCTTTTGGAAAAATGGTGATTTGCCGTCCGAATATCCGGTAGTCAAGTCCGGCTTTGGAGCACATTTCAGCAAGTATGTCTTCCACCTTGTCTCTGAGGTTGATATCAATACGCTTGTCGAGCAGTCGGTTGGCTCCTTCCGCATATACGAACATATATTCGCTATGTTCCTCGATGTATTTGACTATGTCGCGTACTGACTGTTTTTTTTGCTTTTGATACGGCGCGATCATGCTCCGCTCTGCCCCGGAACTTGCCGCCGTGACCGATATGGGTGAGGTCATGGCACCGCAGAACAGGAGCATACACATGCATGTTGCACTTTGGAAATTGAGTTTCATGATGATTTAAATGTTTGATTATTGGTTAATAATGAAGTTGTTTAAACTAATTTTAGTTATAAAAAATTTGAAGAATTTATGAGTCTTTTTTGAGCGGAGGAGCGATGTGGAAAGTGGAATTGTTGCCATTGCATTTTATATCCATCGGAATAATTGTGGATAATACTTTAAGCACGCTTTTGATATCGTCCTTTAGGTCAAGACTTCCGTATAAAGTGCAATTTTTCAGTGAGTCATGCACCTCCATGTCTACATTATAGTATATGTTAAGTTTCTCGATGATCTCTCCCAGGGTTTTGTTTTCAAGAAGTAGCTTCCCCTGAGTCCAGCAGGTATAATGGGAAGTTTCTACCTCTCTTACATCATCTATTGTACCATTGTTAATGGTGACTTTATGTTTTGGATGCATACGTATAAAGTCTTCGTTTTGTGTGGACACACCTACGCTTCCTTCCACAAGTACGATGCTGGCATCTGTCGGATTGTAGTTGGATATGCAGAAAGTGGTGCCGTATACTTTTACGTTGAAGCCATCGCATGAAACTACAAACGGTCTTGCCGTGTCTTCTGTAACTTCGAGATACACTTCGCCTTCTACATGTATATGGCGCGTGTCGCCATTAAAATGGGAAGGATAACGAACCCGTGAACGGGAGTTGGCGATGAGTTTTGATCCATCGGAAAGCATGAGGGTCATTCTCTGTCCCACAGGCACTGTCAATTCTTTGTAAACAGCTTCGGGATTATTTCCTGAGATAGGGATCTCGGCTGTTAAGGAATTTGCCGGACTTTTGTTTATCTCCGCTAAATTGACAGTCAATATTAAAATCACGCATGCGGCGACAGCTGCAGCCGATACAATTCGCCAGACGTTACGAGATTTCAAGAGTCGCTTCTGGGTCATCTTCATATGGGTGAGTTCAATCACCTGTGCGGTGTCTACTTCCTGGAGCTGAACGGTTTCAAAATATCGGTCAAGAAGGTTGTAATCCATATCTTCAGTATTTGTCATTCCGTTGTCTGTATTGTCTTTATGCATCATTTCCTATTCGTTTTATCAGTATGTTGCGAAGTTGTTCCATTGCATATTGCACATGATACTTTACAGTGGACTGCGATATGTTGAGCATCGAGGCAATCTCCTTTTGAGACATCCTTTCTATTTTTGCGAGAAAGAATACATGTTTGCTTTTGGGAGGGAGCTTTTGCATTGCCGTGTTAATGGCTTCCTGTTGTTCATGACTGAGGATTGTGGCATCCGGTGCCTCTATGGGTGGAATGTTGAATGTGTCCATGTCGTCGAGAGATATGAATTTAGGATTGCATGATTCTGTACGCAGCCTTGACACAGCCATATTGAATGTAATTTTGCGTAGCCATTGTCCCATATATTCAATCTCAAGCAGTTTATGCCGAGATTCCCACACTTGCATGAACACATCGCTGACCACCTCGTCCACAGTTTCTTTGCTTTGGAGCATAGACATTGCATAGTGGTATAGATGCTTTGTCCATCTTGCCATAAAGAGATCGAAGGCATGTTGGTCGTTCCTGCTTATGCGGTAAAGTATATTTTCTGGCTCTTTAAAGGCACTCATAAGGGCAATTATGATATTGCTTTATTTTCTACCTATATAGTCGCAGGAACCGAAAAAAAGTATAGGTGGTTTTTATATGTTTTATAACATGTTTTAATAAGTTGGGAAATGTGAAAATCAAAGACTCTGAAAGCAAAACACAGACCCTGAAAAGTTGGAAACTTTTCAGGGTCTGTGTTTTGCTTTCAGAGTCCGGATTATATAGACTTGTCTGAAATATAAGGTTACTTACCGATTACCGGTGTGTATACATGTTGTATCAAATCATATTAATCGTTGACGGGTTTGAGATCTTCATATGTGAATGCCTCCCATGGCATGTCGGCATCTGCCTTCCCTTTGTCAAGAATGTCAACAATATGCATGAGCAGAGGGAAATCTTTGAGATCAACAAGTCCCAATTCGGCTTTGCGGCGGATAGCCTGACCCATGATTCGTGTGATCACGAGACTTTCAAGGGTTATGCCGGCGAGGGCTTCCGTTACCTGATCGTAATCAAGTCCCTGACCCATGAGCACTCCGCAACGGCGAGTGCGTCCGCTAAAGATTGTAACATAAAGGTCTCCGAGTCCTATGCATTCGCTTTCAAATGTGCCTCCTTGAAGTTGCATGAGGGCGTGGGTTTCTCTCACTGCCTGAGAGAATGTGCCAGCCTGTGAGTTGTAATGTTGTGGTTCATCTTCCCCATGCCAGCGGGTGTTGAGACCAACTGCGAGGGTTACTGCCATTGCAAATGCATTCTTGAGTGCTACGGCACTCTCAAGACCGATAACGTCGTTGGTGAGTGAGATATGGTAGTAGGGGCGTTGCATAGCCTCTTTCATCATGCGGAGGGCTTTATTGTCCTTGCCGCAGAAGCCTACCTCTGTAGGATCCTTGAACACGAGTTCGTAGCTGGTGCAAGGACCTCCTACGGCACAGACATCGCGATGTATGCCGCGTTTGGCAAGTTCGCTGATCCAGTAGCCGGGATAGGAAAGGAGTGAACCGTCTTCGGTGGCGCGGAGTCCTTTGGTCACTGAAAGTACTGGAATCTTGGGATCAAGCTTGGTTAATATTTCATCGAGGAACCAGTCAACACCGAAAGAGCTGACGCCGCCAATAACGAAGTCTGAACCTTCAACAACTTTTTCCCAATCTTTGAAATAATGGAATTTGACGTTTTCGGGGAAGGGACGGCAGAATTTTTCGTGTTTGCCGGTTTTGATGTATCCGTCAATAATTTCGTCATCAAGGCATGTGCCTACGATATGCACTTCGTTTCCGTTCTCGGCAGCAGGGAAGGCAAGGGCGGAACCCATCATGCCGGCACCGATGATTGTGATTTTTTTCATCTTGTTATGAAATTAAGTTTATTAGAATATAGTATTAGTGTTTCCAGCAAATTCTAAGAAACTGAAGTCAAGATGACTTCGGAGTCTATTTAGTTCGTTTAAATTTGGGATTAAACCTAAGCGTTGCTGTTGTTGCCATTAGTGTTATGGATTGCAAATTTAATGTTTTATTTCTTTATATCAAAATTTTTTAGGCTTTAGGCTTTAGGTTTCAGGTGGTGTGTAGATTCTATGTGTAAGATGATATAGGCTTTAAACTTTAGATCTTGGATATCTCAAAATCTAAAGCCTAAAGCCTAACGCCTAACGCCTATATCTAAAACCTCGGCTTCGACTCGCAATAGACACAACGACATGGGGCTACGCCATCGTCGCAGGGGCGGAAAAGGGAGTCGACTTTCTCCATGTTGGAGATGCAGCGTGAGTTGGAGCATACATGCTGGTTGCGCATTGTGCCTTCGGGCAATTCGGGCGGACAAGCAACCCTCTCCTTGTTTTCTTCTGCCCATCTCAGTAGGGTCAGAATAAGCGCCATGCGCACGAATTTACCGTTCTCTACCTGACGGAAATATGCAGCACGAGGATCTGCATCCACATCAACGGCAATTTCGTTGACGCGAGGCAGCGGATGGAGCACGCGCAGCTCTGGACGTGCCGTTTTCAGTTTATCGGCTGTAAGAATGAAACTGTCTTTGAGACGGTCGTATTCCTCTTCATCAAGGAAGCGTTCTTTCTGAACGCGGGTCATGTAGAGCACGTCGAGCTCCGGCATAACCTCCTCCATGGTTGCTACTTCCTTGTAGTCAACGCCGTTCTTGTCGCAGACTTCATGTTTCATATAATCGGGGAGACGCAGCTGGTCGGGAGCTATGAGCACTACTTTAACTCCTGAATGGCGAGAAAGCGCCTTGATTAGCGAGTGGACAGTGCGTCCGAACTTTAGGTCGCCACAGAATCCGATAGTGATGTTGTCAAGCCTTCCGATCTCGCGTTTGATTGTAAGCAGGTCTGTGAGGGTTTGAGTTGGGTGGGCGTGAGAGCCGTCACCTGCATTGATCACCGGAATGCGGGCATTCATGGCGGCAACATATGCTGCCCCCTCCTCGAAATGGCGCATTGCTATGATGTCGGCAAAGCAGCTGATCACCTTCGAAGTGTCTGCCACTGTTTCTCCCTTGCTTACAGATGTGTTCTGAGCATCGGAGAAGCCGAGTACGTTGCCGCCTAATTCCATCATTGCCGCCGTGAAACTGAGGCGCGTGCGGGTGGATGGTTCATAGAAAAGGGTTGCAAGTTTCTTACCCTTGCATGCCTCCGCATATTTGGGGCGGTCTGCGATGATGTCTAAGGCAAGGTCGATTATCTCTTCAGTTTCCTTGCGCGTCAGATCTGTGGGGTCTATCAGATGTCGCATAAGATATATTTCCCTAATGTAGGTGATCTACTTATAAATTAATCGCGTTGATCCATGACTCGTCAGAAGGATTGTCGCGGAATTTTAGTATTGCTCCTTTTGCACCGGAGTTGATGTAGTTTTCGTCTACTGCAACGTCAAGGAGTGTATCAAGATTGGAAAGAGAGACGTTCTTGACATTTGCCGCTTCAAGACGGTCGAGACCTTTCTTCATTCCATATGTGAAGATTGAAACAACGCCCAACACTTCAGCTCCTGCTTCACGTAAGGCATCGACTACGTCAATACAGCTTCCTGCTGTTGAGATAAGATCCTCAATGACCACAACTTTGGTGCCCGGTTCGAGACGTCCTTCTATGCGGTTGTTTCTACCATGGTCTTTGGCACTTCCGCGCACATATCCCATAGGCTTGTCAAGAATCCACGCGGCAATGGCGGCATGTGCGATACCTGCGGTGGATGTGCCCATCAATGATTCAGCCTCTGGAAATTCACGTTCTACAGTGGCGGCAATGGCTTTCTCCACCATTTCCCTTGCTTCGGGATCTGAGAGGATCAGACGATTGTCGCAATATATCGGACTCTTGATGCCGCTTGCCCATGTGAATGGCTTTTCCGGACTGAGGAATACGGCTTTAATTTTAAGCAGGTTGTGAGCAACTGCTTTTTCTATTTCTTTTTTTAGCATGGTTTGGGTTTTTGGTTTTCGGTTTTCGGTTTTCGGTTTTCAGATATGCGAGAGGCAAACAACTGAAAACTGAAAACCGAAAACTGAAAACTCATAAAAAATTAACAAAATTCGGCTACACAGCGGCGGTAAGCTGCAACGGGGTCGGGGGCTGCCGTGATAGGTCTGCCGACAACTATGAAGTCTGAACCTATCTCTCGTGCACGCGCCGGTGTGGTGATGCGTTTCTGGTCGTCTGCAGCTGAATCTGCAAACCTTATTCCGGGGGTGACTGCGAGAAATTCTTTACCGCATCTCTCTTTCACCAAAGCTGCTTCAAGCGGGGAGCACACCACGCCGTCAAGCCCCGCCTCTTTTGCGTTGGCGGCATATTTTGCGATGGTGTCGTTAATGCTCGCGTTGATAAGGAGCTGATTCTGCATGGCTTCTTCCGATGTGCTGGTGAGCTGTGTCACGGCAATCAGCAATGGTCTGGTGCCATCTGGACGGGTCAACCCTTCAAGGGCTGCATGCATCATCTCCACAGTGCCCGATGCATGAACGTTGGTCATGTCTACATCAAGTTCCGACAGGACGCGCATAGCTTTCTTGACGGTGTTGGGTATGTCGTGGAGCTTGAGGTCAAGGAATATTTTGTGGCCCCTGCGCTTGATCTCTTTTACGATTTCGTTGCCGGCACCGTAATAAAGTTCCATGCCTATCTTGAGGAAAGGCTTACGGCTTTCGCCATTGAATTTATCAAGAAAAGCGAGTGTTTCCTCCGCGTTGGGGAAGTCGCAAGCGATGATAACGTCTTTGTTCATTTTTATTATGTGATTTATTGGGAGTTAACAGAGATTATCGTGTCGTGTGTGTCGCACCTATGATGGAGTGCAAAGTGTCGATATGCAGAGAGTCCATCAGTGAAGGAAGTCCCTCTATAATCTCTTTGCATGCAAATGGATTCGGGAGGTTGGCTGTCCCTACTTCCACGGCGGTGGCTCCAGCCATCATCATTTCCAATACGTCGGACGGTGTGGATATTCCTCCGCATCCTATCACCGGTATCTTGACGGCACCGGCAACTTGATATACCATCCTCAGAGCTACCGGGAAGACGGCAGGACCTGAAAAGCCACCCATGGTGTTTGCAACCACGGGACGTCTGTTGCGAAGGTTGATGCGCATGCCTAAAAGCGTGTTGATAAGGCATAACCCGTCAGCTCCGGCATCCTCTGCTGCTTTGGCTATTGATACAATATCAGTAACATTGGGTGAAAGTTTCACAACAAGAGGCTTAGTGATAACTTTTTTCACCTCTTTTACCACTTCAGCCACAGATTCGGCGCTCGTGCCGAAAGCCATGCCACCGCCATGCACGTTTGGGCAGCTGACGTTGAGTTCTATTATCTCAACTTGCTCCTCGGGGTCTATCAGACGGCAACATTCGCGATATTCATCGATGGAAAAGCCGCTGATATTAGCAACTATAGGATTGTGGAAAACGCTCCGCATACGTGGCAACTCCTCGGAAATAACCTTATGTATTCCAGGGTTCTGCAATCCTACAGAGTTGATCATGCCTGAAGCGCATTCGGCAGTGCGGGGAAGGGGATTGCCGTATCTGGGATGCAGGGTAGTGCCCTTGAAAGATATGGCACCAAGAATGTCAAGATCATAGAAGTCTGCCATGCCGTAGCCATAGCCGAAGCAACCGCTCGCCGGAATCACCGGATTCTTGAGTTTCACTCCACACAGTTCGACTTCAAGTCTGTTCGTATTGTCAATGTTCATTATTCCTTTCAAATTATTTCCAGATGAGTTCCTCTTTTGTGAATACCGGACCATCCTTGCAGATGCGTTTGGCTCCGTTGCGGGTTTCAAGTGAGCAGCACATGCAGATTCCGAAACCGCAGGCCATGCGTTCGTCAAGCGACAGCTGACCGTCAATAGGCAGTTCGTTGCAAAGAGCACGCATCATCGGGAGGGGACCGCAGGCATAAAAATAATCATAGGTCATGTCTTCGCCACGCAAAGCATCGGTGACGAATCCTTTTATTCCCTGAGTTCCGTCTGCCGTAGTGACGATGGTATTGAAGTTCATTGCTTTGAACTCTTTTTCCAACACTACGTCGGCTGCCGTGTTGAACCCAAGAACGATTGTCGGTTCTGTTCCCGAACGGCGCAATGTCACAGCCAAGTTCAATAGGGGTGCGACACCTATGCCTCCTCCGATCAATACAGGATTGTTGCATTTGACATCCGTGTTGAATCCGTTGCCGAGGCCTGTTAAGATGTCAAGGCTTTCACCGGTTTTCATTTCCGACATTCTTGCCGTGCCTTCTCCCACTACGTCATAGAGCAGTGTCAGAGTGTCATTGTCGTAGTCACACACGGAAATGGGTCGGCGTAAAAACTTGCCGTCTATTGCAAGGTTGGCGAATTGTCCCGGAGTGTCGAAATCCGAGGTGTCTCCTTTAAGTATCATTCTCCATGTCTTCTGTGCCACACGCTCATTGGAGACGATAGAGAAAAATTTATTTTTATATCTGTTGGTCATCATTTTCATTATATATGATTTCACCATTGGCAATTGTCATCAAGACTTTTCCCGTCAGTTGTGTTCCCTGGAAAGGGGTGCTCCTGCCTTTGCTCAGGAATTTCTCCGGTTCAACCATCCATTCCCTATTGAAATCGACCAAAGCTATGTCGGCACGGTTGTCGGGAGCCATGCCTCCGGAAATGCCGAATACGCGACGAGGAGCGAGTGCCATAATCTCGAGCATGCGGTCGAAAGATATATGCCCGGTTTTTACCATATATGTATAGACCGCAGCGAGTGATGTTTCAGATCGGAAGAGCGTCGTGTAGGGAAAGAGTGAGGCCCCTTGTGTAGATCTCGGTGGCCGCCGTCTCACTAAAAAAAAACAATGTGCA
>CASBHZ010000059.1 GCA_949123685.1 uncultured Bacteroidales bacterium
CAGTCACATAGCCCGCTATGCTCCTTTGCCTTAAATGAATTTTATTCAAAAGAGATCCGCCCCAAATTTCACATTTATTTTTAAACAACTTCTTATCTACCTTAAAATTCATTTTAAACTATAAACTTACCATGACACGATGTCTATTATCGCTTTTGATTGTTTTAACGAGTGTTACAGTATCGGCTAAGGGAAAGGTTCCGTCCGAAAAGGATTTTGCCGGTTATCTTTTCACTTATTTCACGGGAAATAACAATAATAAAGAGGAGGAAGCTATCCGTTTTGCCTTGAGTGATAACGGTTATGACTACAAGGCTTTGAATGGAAACAGACCGGTTATAAAATCTTCTCTTATAAGTGAAACGGGAGGAGTTCGTGATCCACATATCCTTCGCGGGCCGGATAATTGTTTCTATATGGTAGTGACAGATATGGTCAGCGCCAACGGTTGGGATTCAAATCGCGGCATGGTGTTGCTTAAGTCGTGCGACCTTGTGAATTGGACACATTCAGCGATCAATATCCAGAAAAAATATAGTGGTCAAGAGGATCTGAAGAGGGTGTGGGCACCGCAGACCATATATGATCCAAAGGCAAAAAAGATGCTTATATACTGGTCTATGCAGCATGGAAATGGTCCCGATATTATATATTATGCATATGCCAATAAGGACTTTACCGATATTGAAGGTGTTCCAATGCCATTCTTTTTGCCTAAAGATGAAAAATCATGTATAGATGGAGACATCGTTTTTAAAGATGGGGTTTATTATCTTTTCTATAAGACGGAAGGGCACGGCAATGGAATAAAGGTTGCAACGACACGTAATCTGACCTCAGGCAAGTGGACTGAGTATCCTGGCTATAAGCAGCAGACAAAAGAATCGGTTGAAGGAGCAGGTACTTTCAAACTTATCGGAGAGGATAAATACATCCTTATGTACGATGTGTATATGAAAGGTGGTTATGATTTTACGGAGACAACAGATCTTCAGCATTTCAAGAATGTAGACCGTAAGGTTACAATGAATTTTCATCCGCGTCATGGCACGGTGATTCCTGTCACAGCCGAAGAGATTAAGAGATTAAAGGATAAGTGGGGTGATTCGGATAAAGGAATTACATCGGCATCCGTAAACAGTCCTAACGGGAAATTGCGTGTAGACATAAATGTTGATAATGCCGGAAAACCTTTTTATCATGTTTATTATAATGGTGTGGAGATGCTTGAAAATTCGCCATTGGGGATTGTTGCCGATTATGGTGACTTCTCGAAAGATTTAAGGATGATCGCACGTCATGATAATGAATGGCATAAGTCGTATTCCAATGACAGGATTAAAAAATCGAATGTTAAATTTGATGCTAATTCACTCACTTGCGAATTTAAGAATAAAAAAGGTGACAAGATGGGTGTGGAGTTTGTGGTGTCGGATAATGATGTTGCATTCCGATATAACCTGGCCAAACCCCGAGAAACCGGCGCGGCAAGGATAATGGCGGAAACGACCGGATTCCATCTTCCTTCTTATGCCACAGCGTTTCTTACACCTCAGAGTGACGCAATGATTGCGTGGAAACGTACCAAACCGAGTTATGAGGAGGAGTATATAATTGATGCCCCTCTCTCCACTAAATCTCAATATGGTCACGGGTTCACGTTCCCCGGTCTTTTTAGGATAGGCGATAAAGGATGGATTCTTTTAAGCGAGACAGGTGTTGACCGGACATACTGTGGTTCGAGACTTGCTGATCAGGTTGACGGAACATTCTCCATAGCTTTCCCTATGCCGGAGGAAAATAACGGGAACGGCACGAGTGAGCCGGCATTCTCGCTTCCCGGTTCAACTCCATGGCGCACTATAACTGTAGGTTCAACTCTTAAACCGATTGTAGAGACTACCGCTCCTTGGAACACGGTTGATCCTCGCTTCGAATCGAAATATAAATATAATCCCGACAAAGGAACTTGGAGTTGGATCGTATGGCAGGATAACAGTATAAATAAGAAGGATATAAAAAAATATATCGATCTTGCAGGAGCAATGGGGTATCCTTACACCCTGATTGATAATTTCTGGGATAAAACAATAGGTAAGGATGGTATAGTGGAACTTATAGAATATGGAAAAGAAAAGGGTGTGACTCCGTTGTTGTGGTATAGTTCAAGCGGCTATTGGAACGATATTGAGCAGAGTCCCATCAATATAATGGACAATCCGATCACGAGGAAGAAAGAGATGGCTTGGCTGCAGAGTATCGGGGTCAAAGGCATCAAGGTAGACTTCTTCGGAGGGGACAAACAAGAAACCATGCGCCTCTATGAAGACATACTCAGTGATGCTGATGATCACGGACTCATGGTGATATTTCATGGTTGCACACTTCCACGCGGGTGGGAACGTATGTATCCCAACTATGTTGGAAGTGAGGCTGTACTTGCATCGGAAAATATGGTTTTTAATCAACATTTTTGCGATAAGGAGGCTGAAAATGCCACGCTTCATCCATTTATAAGGAATACGGTCGGAGCAATGGAATATGGTGGCACGTTCTTGAACAAGAGGCTGCACCGGAGCAATAAGGAGGGAAATTATCGTCGCACATCCGATGCTTTCCAGCTTGCATTGGCAACTGTCTATCAAAGTCCGGCGCAAAATTTTGCATTGGCTCCCAACAATCTTGAAGATGCTTCACCAATTGCTTTGGATTATATGAGGGAGGTGCCAACAAAGTGGGAAGAGACCAAATATGTTGCAGGTTATCCGGGCAAGTATGCAGTAATAGCACGCAAGAGCGGTGGCAAATGGTATATTGCAGGCATAAATGCTGAAAAAGATGTGTTGTCGCTTGATCTTGATTTGAGTTTCGTTTCTCCAGGAGAAGCTGTTCTTTATGCAGATGGCGAAAATGATACATTAATAAAGAAGGAAATAAGTTTGAAAAATAAGAAAAAAGAAGGTGTTAAGTTCAATATCTCTGTTCCTTCTGAGTCAGGATTCGTAATTGTTAAATAATTCACTTCAATAAGTGTTAAGTAAGTGATCACATTAAACAACTTTACTTAAACAAGTAATAAAAAATAGTTAGCATGAAAATTAATGCTGTAATCAAGGCAGTTGTAAGCATATATTTGCTTACGGCTGCCTTTGCTGCCTATGGGGCGGACAATATTCAGAAAACAGACTCGCTCTATCTGTTTTCATATTCCAAATCTGACGGAAGGAGTGGATTGCGTTTTGCGTGGAGTGATGATTGCAAAACATGGCATTCAATATGTGATCCACAAAGTAAATCAAAAAGCGGATATGATTTTGTGTCTTCGGATTTCGGGCCATGGGGAAGTCACAAAAAAATGTTTGATCCGCATCTCTATAAAACATCCGGAGGATGGATGGCATCATGGTATGTTTCTGACAAGCGAGAGACAATTGCTGTGGCATATTCTCCGGATCTTATGAGATGGGACCCCCAGAAGTATTCTTCAAAAGAGGAATCCTGCAGGTTGGGGTATTGCGGTCTGGATCGTGGCAAGTGTGCGGAAGTTGAGCTTAATGGCAAGAGTATACCGGGAGAGATAATGAAAGTGCCCACTGCTGTCATTAATGAATTAAATGCCTTTGTAGCGGAGCGGGGACATAAGAAACGTCTTGAAGGGGAGCTTATGAAAGATGATTGCAAGCGATTTGCCGGATTGAAGCCATTGAGTGCAAAAATTTCTGTTGCGGAAGATAAGGATCCGCTAAGGATCAGCGATAAACTGATAGGTATTTTTTTCGAGGATATCAGCTATGCCGCTGATGGTGGAATTTACGCAGAACTTGTTCAGAACCGGGATTTCGAATATGACCGCACTGAGAATAATAAACAGGGATGGGGACCTACATATGCATGGAGGCTCAAAGATATAGGTGGACGGGAGCTGAATATGAGTTTTAACAATGAGGATCCGATACATCCCAATAATCCTAATTATCTGGTTATTCCAAATAGTAATCAACCTGCCAGACTTGAGAATACAGGGTTTGATGGCATTTCTGTAAAGAAAAATGAGAGCTATGATTTTTCGATGTTTGTAAGGCTTAAGGGTAATAACGCTAAGAGAAAATTTAAAGTCGACATAATGTCGGAGAGGGGTGATATTATTGCTTCCGGCAATATATCTGTAAAAGGATCAGGTTGGCATAAAGTTGAAGCAAGGTTGAAGGTGAAGGAAACAGATAGTGATGCCGTTTTATCAATAAATATCCCTTCCGGCACGGAGTGTGACCTTGACATGATATCACTGTTTCCAGTTGCCACGTTTAACGGCAGGAAGAATGGCTTGAGACGAGATTTGACTCAGGCACTTGCTGACTTGAAACCGAAATTTGTCAGGTTTCCCGGAGGATGTGTTGCCCATGGAGATGGAATCGACAATATCTATGATTGGAAAGGTTCGATTGGTTCGCTTGAAAGTCGTAAGCCCCTTAGAAACATATGGAATTATCATCAGAGCCGGGGATTGGGATATTATGAATATTTCCTGCTGTGTGAAGATCTTGGTGCCGAGCCGTTACCGGTTATCGCGGCAGGTGTCCCGTGTCAAAATTCAGGACGGGCACATGTTGGATCGCATAATGAAATTACCACACTTGGTCAGCAATGTGGCATTCCGATGGAGAGCATGGACAAATATGTCCGTGACATTCTTGATTTGATTGAATATGCCAATGGTCCGGTTGATTCTGAATGGGGTGCGAAACGGGCTGAAGCGGGCCATCCGGAGCCTTTTAATCTCAAATACTTGGGGATAGGCAATGAAGATATGATTACAGAAGTGTTTGAAGAACGTTTTAAGTATATTCATGATATATTGAAGGATAAACATCCTGAAATAATTGTTGTCGGAACGGTAGGACCATTTTTTGAAGGTTCGGATTATACTGAAGGATGGAAATTTGCACGTCAAGAGAATGTGGCAATGGTTGACGAGCATTACTATGTGCAGCCCGGATGGTATCTTAATAACAGGGATTTTTATGACAGTTATGACCGTAATGGTCCCAAAGTATATCTCGGTGAATATGCATCACACCTGCCGGACAGGAGGAATACGCTGGAAGCGGCATTGTCGATTGCTCTTTATATGACAGACGTGGAGCGTAACGGTGATGTTGTTGAAATGACATCATATGCTCCATTGCTTGCTAAGGAAGGGCATGAGAACTGGCGTCCTGACATGATATTCTTCAATAATGATTCAATTCGCTTCACACCGGATTATTATGTGCAAAAGCTTTATGGTCAAAATTCAGGAGCCGTTTATATGCCGTCGAACGTTAGCCTGTCGCATGAATCTGCCGACATATCAAAACGTTTCGGACATTCGATTGTGAAGGATGAGAAAACAGGTGACATAATAATAAAGGTTGCTAATTTATTGCCTGTTCCAGTATCTGTATCAGGTGATTTGAGTACACTTTACATAACCGATGGGGAATATGAAATGTCGGTACTTTCCGGCAAACCTGATGATGAATGCACTAAACCGGTAACGACCTCCGTTTCTATTAAAAAAGGGATTTTGGATTTTAAAACAGAACCTTATTCCTTTTCAGTGGTAAGGATCCACACATTATAAGTATAATCAATGGATTACGAAATCATAGAGCTTCCGAGGCATCTTGACAGGAGAGGAAATCTCTCCGTGGTCGAGAATGGCATACATATCCCGTTTGATATGAAACGTGCATTCTTCATATATGACGTGCCCGGAGGCGAAAGTAGGGCGGGACATGCCCATCACACGTTGTTTCAGTTTATCATAGCTGTAGGCGGAAGTTTTACTGTTCATTTGGATGACGGATATACGCAGGAATCAATACTTTTGAACAAACCGTATCAGGGTTTGCTCGTGCGTCCGGGCACCTGGTCTCATCTTGTTGACTTTTCTTCAGGTGCGGTGGCATTGGTGCTTGCTTCTGATTTTTATGATGAAGATGACTATATACGCGATTATGATGAATTTTTGAAACTAAAGGCGTAAATAAGTTAAGTAAGTAATCCCATTAAAACGATAATAAAATGATTTTAATCTCACATATCATCAACTTGCTCTTTTTTGAACCTTTTCCCGTGTTTCTTCAGTCGCAATGCCCGCATTGCTCCTTTATCAACACAGGAAAATCTTTCAAAAATAGCTGCGTTTATGATATGTGTTTAATGTGATCACTTACTTAAGAAGATGTTTGATGATAAAGTTTCTTGATATTCAGAGAATCACGGATTCATATGAACCCGAATTGTCAGAAACAATAAGACGTGTTGTCCGTTCCGGATGGTTTCTACAAGGAAAAGAGAATAAAGAATTTGAGAATAAATATTCTGAGTATATTGGCGTATCCCACACTGTGGGATGCGCCAATGGCTTGGATGCCTTGACTTTAATACTCAGGGCATATAAAGAGATAGGGGCGCTTCGGGAGGGGGATGAAGTTATTGTTCCCGCAAACACGTATATTGCTTCTATTTTGTCGATCTCCGAAAATGGGCTGATTCCTGTGCTTGTTGAGCCGGATATAGATACCTTACAGATTGATCCAAATAGAATTGAATCTTGCATAACGGACAAAACGAAGGCAATTATGATCGTGCATCTTTACGGAAAATGTGCTTATAATGACGTGATTGCCTTATTATGCCGGCGTTACGGATTAAAGCTGATAGAGGATAATGCACAGGCTCATGGATGTGTATTTGATGGTAAAAGAACCGGTTCCTTAGGAGATGCTTCAGGGCATAGTTTCTATCCGGGTAAAAATCTTGGAGCGTTGGGAGACGGAGGGGCTGTTACCACCAATGATCCGGAATTGGCAGAGGTTATTCGCAGGCTGGCTAACTATGGTTCGGATCGTAAATATGTATTCAATTCTTTGGGGCGTAACTCAAGGTTGGATGAAATTCAGGCAGCGATATTGAGTCTCAAGCTGAAAAGACTTGATGCCGACAATCAGCGACGGAGGGATATTGCAACAAGATATTCAGATGAAATATCCAATCCGAAAGTTTTTATACCATCAGGTATGGCGGAGGCTAATGAAAGAAATGTATATCATATTTTCCCCGTTTTTTGTGAAAGTCGGGACGAATTGCAAAAGTATCTTGCCGATAATGGGATACAGACGCTTATACATTATCCTATTCCGCCTCATAAGCAAAAATGTTATGCCGGAAAAGGGATATTGAAGTATCCAGAACAGTTGTCGGTCACAGAGTTTATTCATGAAAGGATATTGTCGTTGCCAGTTTCTCCTGTCATGACAGATGAAGAGGTTTCTATAATAATATCCAAAATTAATTCTTTTAAGTAATTTATGTCATTACCTAAAGATCCGATAATGTTGTTGAGCGCAGTGAATATGAAACTGCGTGATTATTATGGCTCTCTTGACGAACTGTGTGTTGTCGAGGGAATGGAAAAGGAAGATTTGTTGAAGAAGCTGAATAGTGTCGGCTTCGACTATATTCCGGAGATAAACCAGTTCAGATAGCCATAATATGGGAATAGAAATAGAAAAGAAATTTTTGGTCAAAGACGATTCATACCGTAGGTTGGCTTATAAGTCAAGCCGGATAGCCCAGGGGTATCTTAACCGTGATCCCGAGCGAACAGTAAGGATCCGGGTTAAGGACGCAAAGGGCTATTTGACAGTAAAGGGCAAGAATGATGGAGACACGCGTATTGAATTTGAATATGAGATTCCATTGAAAGATGCTGAATCCATGCTTGCTCTTTGTTCGGGCAATATACTTGAAAAGACACGTTATTATGTGATGTATGAGGGTTTTGTCTGGGAGATTGATGAGTTTCATGGTTTGGCGGCACCTCTTGTTGTCGCGGAAATTGAATTGCCATCGTCAGACACGCATTTTGCAATTCCTTCATTCATATTGGAAGAGGTTACGGGAGATCCCCGATATTATAATTCGCAAATAGTCTGAACTTGTTCTATATTAGGTTAATATGTCTGATTATATTTGTGGTGTTGTCAATGCCGCATACGGATGTTAATGCCCAAACGCGCCCTGTTGTAGTAGATACCGTAAGCTTTGAAAATGCGAAAGGACGTGATCTTAAGGAAGTGATAGTCAAACCTAAGCGAAATAAATACTCGAAAAAAAACAATCCGGCTGTTGCCTTGATGGAACGGATCAGAAAAGATAAAGAGGAACACGATCCCAATAATGAAGACTATTATAGTTATGAAAAATACGAAAAGACTGTTCTTGCCCTCAATGAATTTGATTCAGAATTGACCCGGAATAACGGGAAGGTTGGCAGACAGTTTAATTTTCTTGCAAATTTTGTTGACACTGCGATATGGACAGGAAAACAGATCCTTGATTTGTCTATAAAAGAGAAGGCATCTGTTGTGCTTTCCGGAAAGGAACGTGGAAAGAAGGTTGAATTAATCAACGGACTAAGAAGCAATGGTCTTGACGAAGGTTTCAATCAGCAGAATGTGAGGGAGGTGTTTGAAGATATACTCAGGGAAATAGATCTGTATAAGAATGATATTACCTTGATGCAGAATCGTTTTGTGAGTCCATTATCTTCAATCGCTTCTGACTATTATCGTTTTGAGATAAGCGATACGGTTTTGATAGGTGGCGAACGTTGTGTGGAGTTGACTTTTTTTCCTCGTAATCCTCAGTCATTCAGTTTTAACGGCAAGTTATTCATTCCTGCTGATGATTCCGTGAAATATGTAAAAAGGGTTTCTATGCGTGTCCCCAAAGACATTAACCTGAATTATGTAGACAATATATTTATAAGTCAGAATTTCGTAAAGGATTCTTTGGGGAATACTCACAAGATTCTTGATGACCTTTGTCTTGAAATGCAGTTTATTCCTGGCACTCCCAAATTGTATGGTTCAAGGCAGGTTAGATATTCGGATTTTTCATATAACCCTTTCCCTGAATTTGGAGACCTTACTAACCTTACTAAAGGTGATGGGAAGGAGGTTGTCCTCCCTGACGCAGGACTGCGGTCTCCTGAGT
The DNA here is from genome assembly GCA_949123685.1 of uncultured Bacteroidales bacterium. The sequence goes on from CASBHZ010000059.1 coordinate 9,046, forward strand.
TTTGGGAGAATGCAAGGAAGATCCCGTTGTCTTATGCAGAATCGAAAATGGGGGATATGATGCCCATGCTTAGGAAACAATCTCTTTTATATTGGTCTGAAAAAGTGTTGAAAGTGTTTGTCAACGGGTATATAACCACCGGCAATCCAAGCAAGTTCGATATCGGCCCAGTCAACACTTTTATGAGTTACAACACAGCTGAGGGGATGCGCTTCCGTGTAGGTGGTGTAACTACTCCTGCATTGTCATCACACATATTTGCCCGTGGATATGTTGCATACGGGTTACGTGATCATAAGATCAAGTATAACGGGGAGCTTGAGTATTCTTTCATTCCCAAGAAAGTGACATCGAGAGAGTTCCCCGTCAATTCTATCAGGGCAACATACCAATATGACAAGGATCAACTTGGACAACACTACATGTTTACCAATCCGGATAATATGTTCCTGTCGCTCAGGAGGATGGAGAGCGATCTTATCACATATCGCCGTCTTGCTAAGATTGAGTATAATCTTGAACTTAAGAATAATTTTTCATTTGGGATTGAGTTAAGGCATGAAATTCAGGAAGCGACAAGATGGATTCCGTTTGAATATAAGGATGGAAGGTTTGATAGCAGGTTTACGCAGGCAGCCTTTCGTGTTGCATTAAGGTATGCTCCGGGTGAAAAGTTTGTGCAGGCAGTCACTACTCGCCGTCCTGTTAATATGGATGCTCCCGTGTTTCTGCTTACGCATGAATATGGACCGAAAGGTTTTCTTGGAGCAGACTTCACCCTCAACAAAACAGAACTTTCAATTCAGAAACGATTGTGGTTTTCGGCTTTCGGATATACCGATATTGTATTGAAAGGAGGAATGATATGGAGTAAAGTTCAGTTCCCGGCTTTATTGTGGCAGAATGCTAATATTTCCTATACCATACAGCCTGAATCTTATACACTTTTGAACCCAATGGAGTTTGCAATGGATAAGTTCGCATCACTTGACTTGACATATTATATGAATGGACTTATATTTAACCGCATTCCTCTGATAAATAAATTGAAACTCCGGGAAGTGTTCACCTTTAAAGGTTTTGTGGGAGGATTGAGTAGAAAAAATAATCCTGAATTTAACTCGGATTTATATTCTTTTCCTAAAGAAGCCTCCGCAATCCCTATGGGTAAGAAGCCATATATGGAGATTGGGGCGGGAATTGACAATATATTTACCATCCTGAGGGTTGACTATGTATGGCGGCTGACTTATCGTGACCATCCCGGAATTGATAAAAGCGGACTGAGAATATCATTACATTTCTCATTTTAAAGTGTGAACAATTTCTATGAGTATCGGATAATCGGTGGTAGTCAATGAAGCAGGTATTTGTTATGAAATAGAAAATCAGTTATTTCTTAATATATGTTAATTGGGACCTGTGTTTATTTAAATATAATGAAAAATAACTATTTTTGGATAGTAGATGACAAAAAATTGAAAACATCGAATTTTGGGGTATAAGTCGGACGCATGAGTATGGTAAAAATCTCTTCCAATCCATACTTGGCAAGCGACTTTGCCTTTCTTCCATGTTTAAGGATTCTTATCGGTTTAATATCTATATCTTTATGTTCACCAACGAGATACGCCCATACAAGAGCAACGCATACCATCGCCACAAGTCTTGCTATGCGCTCCGTGTCGCGCATGTGTGTCCTCAATGTTGAATCCGGAGGATTTCATGGCCTTGAAGGCCGTCTCGATCTCCCGGCGTTTCTTATAAGTCATGACAGCCCCTTCGGGACGGTTGAAGCATATGAGGATCTGCAGTTCCGGAATCCCGTCGGAGTTTTTTATCCGACTGCCTGCAAGATAGACATACTCCCCCTTGTGGAAGAAGGGCTTATGGTAAAACTTCTCCTGCCCGACCCTGAGGTCATTGAAGAGCCATCATGCACGGATCCGCTCACCGGTGGAAGGCCTGACAATCCAGAAGTTCTGACGGATGCGTATGTAATACCGGATACGACGGCCGTAGAGCCATCCGGTCCATTCCTTTCCGATGAACTCGCGGTCTGCCACGAGGCTGTCGATACAGTCCGGTCCGAAAAGTCGGATGAACCGCTCCATGATTACCTTACGTTCCTCCTAATTGGAATTCCCCCGTTTGGGAAGAAGGTTGAAAATCAACGGAAAGGCAATCCCTTTGTATGTCACGCCCAGCATAAGGATATTGATGTTGGACTCCCCGAACTTCCAGTTGGTGCGGTCCATGCTCAACACCAGTTCAGTCTTGACCGGAAGCAGCGAGAAAATCATGCGGGCGATGATGTCGAGGTCAAGAACATACTTGGCGAAGAATCTTTGAAGCCGTCTGAGGTTGGAATCCCTGTCAACGGCTGTAGGCATCGCGCCGGCCAGTTTATGGAGACTGACCATCTGCACGACACACAACGCGTGAAGGAGAAACGCCATGAGCTTTATGCGCGCCAGATTCATACTTTGTCCAAAATGCTCTTGCATAATCGGGAGAATTTGGTTAACTTTGACCAAGTCCTTGGAATTAGTAGTTTTCATGTGAAAAAGCGGCTAAACTTTTCCTTTAAATTACTAAATTCTAGGGACTTTTACAAATATAATAAACTGAAATTTAGATGTTTAACAGCATAGTTTCAATTTTTGTCATCTACTAAATGCCACAAATTAAAAGAGATGATAGGAATATAATTTAATATGCACGACAAATCTCTTGAGGGTGATGACTTTTGTAATTGTAGCTGAATTATGGAAATGACTATTGACGATATAAAGGCATTGATTGCGGCGGACGAGTCGCGGACGCTGGTATACTCTGAGTGAGTATACCTCAAATGAATAATATTCTTAGTAATGACTATCAGATACATCAACATATTCACTAATTTAATTCAGCGTAAAGAATCGGAAGTGGTTGAGTTCAAGAAGGCGGAGAACAACTTCGACTTTGATGACTTGGGCAAGTATTTCTCGGCGTTGAGCAATGAGGCGAATCTTCGCAAACTCGATTTCGCGTGGCTGATTTTTGGCTATGATGAAAAAAGGCATGAGATTGTCGGCACGTCATATAAAAACGGCGAAGGGGCTCTCAACAATCTAAAGCATGACTTTTCTCAGCATACTACCGATGGTCAGACTTTCCGCGAGATTATCCCGATTGAGATAGATGGGAAGCGTATACTGATGTTCAAGATTCCGGCTTCGCCTCGCAATATCGTGATGAAGTGGAAAGGGATTGCATACGGTCGTGACGGAGAAAGCCTCAAACCGCTTAATCAGTCCAAGCAAGACGAAATACGTCGGCAGACTCCGGCTCCTGACTGGTCTGCTGAAATTGTACCTGATGCCACGATTGATGATCTTGACGAGGTGGCTATCGCTAAGGCTCGAAAGATGTTCAAGAAGGTGCATAGCCGTATTCCGGCTGAGGAGGTCAACCGTTGGTCTACAGAAGAATTTCTGAGCAAGTGTGAATTGATGGTCAATGGCAAACTTACCTGTGCAGCCATAATATTGCTTGGCAAAATGTTCTCGGACAGCAAACTGCGTCCGGCAGTCGCGGAAGTTACGTGGACTCTCCGTGACGATAAACAGGATGTAGTGGATTATGAACATTTCTCTGTGCCGTTTATACTAACGGTAGATGAGATTCTTGCCAAGATACATAATCTGACCTTGCGTGAGATGCCGGGCGGCACGTTGTTCCCCGACACGATGAAACAGTATGACGACTACACTATCCGTGAGGCACTTCATAACTGCATAGCCCATCAGGACTACACTCTGCGTCAGCGCATAAACTTCGTTGAGAATCCGAGCTTTCTTTATTATGCCAATGGGGGTCCTTCATTCCCGGCACATTGGAAAATGCGCTTGCCACCAATGGCCCGCAGCGATTCTTCCGCAACGCCTGTCTATGCAAGGCTATGGTACATTTCAACATGATTGATACGGTAAGCCGGGGAATCAAGAAGATGTTTACCGAACAGATGGAGCGTAGATTCCCGATGCCGGACTATGAGATTGACAATGAGAAGAAAGAGGTTGCGGTCCGCATATATGGCAATGCCATAAATGAACGGTATACCAAACTGCTCAAAGACAATGACAATCTGACTCTACACGACTGCATTTCTCTCGATGCCATTCAGAAAGGACATCGGATTGACGATGAGATAGCAAAAGATCTACTTAAGCGCGGTCTGATTGAGGGAGAGGCTCCGAACTACACCATATCTCTTGGTGTAGCCAAAGCCTCCAGACAGCTACCGCAATATACGAAAGTGAGAGGTCTTGAACGCGATAAAATCAAGCACATGATTTTGCAATACATTCAGAATGCTGGTGCTGACGGGGCAAAACGGGATGCAATCCTTGAATATCTTCAGGGTACCCTTCCCAGTCGTAATACAAGAGAGCAGAATTCTGATTTGATTCGTAATATACTTAGAGAGATGGGGCAAGAAAATATAATTGTATCTAAAAACAAATTATGGTATTTATCAAAATCGACGGATTAAACGTGTATCGGTAGCCATTACGGTGTAATATATGTGTAGTTCACAAATTTATCGTGTAGTAGTATGTGTAGTAGTATGTGTAGTAGCTGTTTTTGAGGACTACTACACGTGCCTTCATCAAATAATTAAGATAACTACGGACTAAAGGTTGGTATCTTTCATTATAATCTGAAGATTCCAAATCAAAGTTTTGCACTTCGATTTGGAATCTTCAAACAAAAAAACGGTCTTTGGCTTTTGTGTTTTCTCGGCTTGCCTGTCGTTATTCCGGGATATATCATCAGGTTGTGTCCAATTCTAAAACTTTAGGTGGAATAATCAAAAAATATTGTAAGGACGAGCCTGATACAAGGGGTGTCGTTTCGAAACGTTTAGATCTTGGAAATGGTGTAGTGGCACAACTTAATATCGAGGATGATTATTTCTTTAAGCGACTTCTTAGTCTGTCTTCTTATGCTTCTGCCAATGTCTTATTTATCTTATTTTCAGAGGTTACGAAGACTTTTGATTCTTTTTATTCGGCATTTCCGGAGATTTTCGCTAACTTTGCATATTAGGTCGCTTAAAGGCCTGTTCAAATTATCGAATTATGAAGACAATGTCAAAGATTTTGATGATATGCACTTTTATTATCCTTAACTCTTTAAGTGCTCTTGCTGCCCCGAAATTGCCGATAGTGGAGATTCTTGGCGGCAACTATTACGTATATGAAGTTAAAAAGGGAGATTCCCTTTTCGGAATATCCCGCGCATATGGCTGGGACTATGATCGGTTGAGACAATTGAATCCTAAGGCTATTTCACCTCTTGTTAAAGGTACGAAGATTTATTATCCTGCAGAAGTGTCTGAGTCTGTAGGTCAGTCAGGCATCTGTAATTCAGATTTGACAAGCGGTTCACCGCAATTGACACATCTTGTGAAAAGGGGAGAAACCGCATATGCAATATCCCGCATGTATAATATTCCGGTAGAGCGGATTTTTGAACTTAATCCTGCGAGCCGTACAGGTATCAAGGAGGGTGAAACTTTGCTCCTTTCAAAAAATAATGTTTCAGATGAGGATAGCAACGCAGCCTATTATACAATAAAAAAGGGAGACACGCTTTATGGTGTCGCCAAGTCTCATTTCACCACGGTTGCAGCTATCATGAAATTGAATCCCGGAGTTTCGGAGACAAATTTCAAGGCTGGCGATATAATACGTCTTCCGGAAAAAGGGGAAGGTGTGAAAAGCAGTGTTAAAAAAGTGGAAGTGGAGAGGCTTGCTTCATTCTCCACATATAAGGTTGAAAAAAAGGATACATGGGACACGATTGCGGAGAAGACCGGTGCCGACAAAGAAGATATTCTTGAAGCGAATAGGAATGCAGGTGAGAAGCCTAAAAAGAAATCGCTTATAACGATTCCTAACGTAGAAACGTCTGTAGTGGAAAGGACTATAGTTGAGGAGGATCCAAGAGAACTGACAGACGAGGGAATCGCTGAAATATATGACAGTATACATGGAATCTCAGAAACGCAAAATGCCAAGGTATTTAAAGTAGCGTTATTACTGTCAGAACCAGCATCGCGTAAAGATCTTGAGTTTACGAGAGGATTTCTCACAGGCGTTGACCGATTGAAGAAATATGGTATGAAGTTGGGTGTCACGGTAATTGACGGTAACAGAAATTCTACAGATGTGCTTACGGAGCTTTCGGATGTAGATCCGGATTTGTTATTCCTTACCACGGAAAAAGGTATCCCGTCATATCTTTCTGAATATGCGGAGATTAGCCAAACTCCTATGGTAAATACATTTGATGTGAAAAATGAGCTATATACCCGCAATCCGTATATTATTCAACTTTTGACTCCTTCGGATTACTTCAATGACGGGATTGCAGCCTGTATAAAGAAAGATTATGGTGACTATACATTGGTTTTCGCGGGTAATACTGATGATGGAGATCAGCTGGCTTCTGCGATTAAGGATTCTTGGGATAAATCTCAAGTCAAGAACCTTAGTGTAGAAGCGATAGCTAAATTTCCGTTTAAAGAAGATAAGAAATATATCATATATGGATACCCTACCAAAAAAGCTGAAGTAACGGAACTTATGGACGCTGTGAAAGAAGCGAAAAGCCTTTCGCCATTATCAGAGGTTACTGTATTGGGCAGACCGAGTTGGATTGTATATGATGAATCTTCTATGGAGGATAGTTTCCATGCTTCCAATGTTATTATTCCGTCAAGGTTCTATTATGATAAAAATTCTGCAGAGTGCCGCCAGTTTGTAAATTATTATAAAGCGTTGTTTGACAGGAATCCCGCAAAATCATTCCCGATGTATGCATGTGTCGGTTATGATGCCTCCAGATATTTTATTGCGGGGCTTGCCGAGGCAGACTATGATATTAATGCGATAGGGGCTTCTCGTGAGGGTGTCCAGAATGAATTTGAACTGAATCGTCCCGGAAACTGGACAGGAATGTTAAATCCGGTAGTGTATCTCGTTAGGTTCACACCCTATGGTTCTATAGAAAAGATTGCGGTAAAATGAAAATAACGAATCGTATCATTTTTGTTTTGTCCTTGCTTGTGCTGTCGTTGTCGGCTAAGTCTCAAACCCACTATTCTTCAAATATATCTGTTGGAGTTAAGGGTGGTGTGGATCTTTCCCGGGTTTCATTCACACCAAGTGTGAAGCAAAGTTTCGCGATGGGAGGCAATGCCGGTGTTACATTCCGGTACATTGAAGAGAATCACTTTGGACTCATCGCTGAGGTTAATTTTGAGCAGCGTGGTTGGAAGGAAGATTTCGAGGAGTATCCTTTCGAGTATACCCGAACTCTTAACTATGTACAGATACCGTTTCTTGCCCATATTTATTTTGGACGTAGAGGCAGATTCTTCTTTAATGCTGGTCCTGAGATAGGATTTATGATAGGGGAATCTACCAAAGCGAATTTTAATTATATGGACATACCCTCCGTGCCCGATTTCCCGTCAGCACTGCGAACCACATATCAATATCAGATGGCTGCAGAGAATAAGGTGGATTTCGGCATTTCAGCGGGACTTGGTGGAGAGTTTAGCTTGAATAAACGCAACTCGATATATATAGAAGGTAGGTTCTATTATGGACTTGGCAATGTGTTGCGGTCCGGTCGAACAGAGAATTTCAGGGGATCAAACTCTATGTCGATAATGGCGAGTGTTGGTTATTGGTTTCGTGTAAAATAACAAGACAGGGATAAAATAACAAGACAGAGGTAAGTTTCTTACCTCTGTCTTGTTATTTTACACATAGATTTGACTTAACATCTACATATCGCTCTTGGAAACTGTTTAAATTTAACAGTCCTTAGATGTTTGTTACAATAAGGTAGAGGAGCACGGCAGGAGCGGCAAGAAGAAGGGAATCTATGCGGTCGAGAATACCTCCGTGTCCCGGTATTATGTTGCCTGAATCTTTAATGTTTAGTGTTCTTTTGATTAATGACTCGACCAAATCGCCCCATGTCCCGAAAATGGTTACTACCGACGCAAGACCGAGCCACATTAATAGATTTGAATCAAATCCGAAAAATCCGGGGCATAGGTAACAGAAGATAGTGGCGGCAGCAAGATTGAAAACGAGTCCTCCGAAAAAGCCTTCCCATGATTTTTTAGGCGAAATCCTTTCAAAAAGACGGTGACGACCGAATGCACTTCCTATCAGGAATGCCCCGGTATCGTTGATCCAAAGGAAGAAGAACACGGCGAGCAGTGCCTCCGGTCTGCTGAACAGATATGAAATCCCAACGGCACAAGCCAATGGTATGCCTATATATATTTGCCCCATCATGGAGTGTGCAAGATTCTGTAAAGGTCTGCCATCTTTGATATAAAGTTCTTCAATGAACCTTGCGATCATCACTGCAATCCACAATACAATAGGGAATATATAGACACCGAAGCATAGGCATATACATCCTGCAATGTCAAGCAATAATGTGGGTATCCTGTTAGTGTTTAATTCCGAACATATTTTGGAAAACTCTATAATGGCTATTGTTGCAAACACTGAAGCCATGATTGCAACGGCTTCATGTCCTGTCAGAATGCAGCCGATAATGATTACACAATATATGATTCCGGACAATGTCCTGATCGATAGCTTCTTTAAATCCATTTTGTATTAGAATATGTTTGAATTTAATACGAATTATATTTAAGAGTCTGTAAGGAAAGTTAAATCCAAATACACTCTTAAAGATTTCAATAATATGACAAAGTTAGCTATTATCGCGGATAATTGCAAGGATAAATTTTTAAGGGGGTAACCAAAATCATCGAATTAAGAAGTTGTTTAAAAATAAATGTGAAATTTGGGGCGGCTCTCCTTTGAATAAAATTCATTTAAGGCAAAGGAGCATAGCGGGCTATGTGACTGCGCCG
>CASBHZ010000060.1 GCA_949123685.1 uncultured Bacteroidales bacterium
GTGGCCCATTTTTTAATGAGCGAACGGCCCACTTTTCAGTGAGTATTTACAGTAATCGAACGCAAAGTTAATTGATTACTCTGAGGTATGAGTAGACAAATCATTGCCAAATGACGACAAATCAGTTTGTTATACTGAAAAACCTAACAATTTGAGGTTTGCCGATTTTTCTGTTAGGTTTTTGTTAGGCAACTCTGTCTAACAATGGCCTAACAGTGTCAAATCTTGGCATTGCACCCAAAAGAAAATCCCCTGTAAATCAAGGATTTACAGGGGATTGGAATTGTTCCAAGCGGAGAGAGAGGGATTCGAACCCCCGGAGGTGTTACCCTCAACGGTTTTCAAGACCGCCGCGATCGACCACTCTGCCATCTCTCCTTGATAACGGGTGCAAAGTTACGAATAATTTTTGAATCGTGCAAACTTTTTTTGAAAATACCACAAAACGTTTAATTGCGCAGGTTCTGCAGGTTCAACGCGCAGGTTCAATTGTTGCGCCAGCCTCCGCCAAGTACCTTGTATAGGTTTATCAAGGCGAGATATTCGTCCCGAAGGGCGTTGTTGACTCCGATTTGCGCGTTGAAGTAACGTCGCTGGGCGTCAAGGACATCAATATAGTTAAGGGTGCCACCGCGATATTGCAGCCTGGCGAGATTCACATATTTGGCAGCGGCATCGCACAGCTCTATCATGAGCATACGGTTTTTTTGATATCCGCCGTATGCTGTTACTGCTGTGTTTACCTCTGTGAAAGCACGAATAACCGCTTGCTCATAGTCATATTTGGTCTGATCATAGACTGCTATAGACGCCTTGTATTTACGTTTTTTCTTTCCGAAATCGAAGACGGTTCCGGCGATGGATCCTACGACATAGGTAAAAGGAGATTTGAAAAAATTTGCCAGCCCGTCATTCTCAAATCCTGGTGTGAATCCTATCTTCAGGGAGGGGAATCGGTCGGCGTATGTCATGCCGACATCGGACATCGCAGCTTGAAGTCTCTGTTCTGCGGCACGTAGGTCCGGACGACGCTTGAGCAGGTCGGATGGTATTCCCAATGGGAGTTTATCCTGCAAAGCTGTGTTAAATTCAAATGTCCGTTTCTCCAATATGTCATGCGGATATTCCCCCATAAGCAATGTGAGGGCGTTGCGGGTGGATGTTACCCTAAGTTCAAGGTCCGGAATCATTGATGCGGCTGTGGCATATTCCACTTTTGCCTGCTGGTATACGGTTTCTGATGTGAGACCGCCTTCGAAACGGATGCGTGCCTGGTCAAGAGACTCCTGACGCGTGTGGAGTGTACGCTTTACGATAGCGAGTTCGTTTTCAAGCGATAAAAGGCGTATATATACTGTTGCCACTTCTGCTATGAGTGTCATCCGCAAAGCGCGATAATCTTCTTCAGAAGCGATATAGCGTGCCTTGCCGGCATTGCGGGCATGGAACATGGATCCCCATAGGTTTATCTCCCATGTGACAGGGAGTTTCAGGTCATATTCCGGATCTTTGGTCATGCCGGAACCATTATAATCGTTGGTTTCGTGTGAATACTGCACGTTTACGCCTACCTGTGGCAATAACTCCGCTTTCTGCACGCCATAAAGCTCACGCATCTGTTCTATCTTTGCCCCTGCTTTTAAAAGATCCCTATTATTTTCGAGAGCGATCTTCATGATGCGGGTCAGTGTCGGGTCAGTGAAAAACTCCCACCATGCGATGTCGGCGATCGATAGGGAATCGGTCTCCGCTGCCGGTATGAACGTGTCGGGCATATCGGTCCTGGCTTTCACAAGATTCTTCGTTCCCGAACATCCTGTGAGTAGAATGCAGACAAAAATAGTTATATATGTTATAAATTTCATTTTGTTATTTCCTTACGCTTTTTTAACAGTTTCTGATTTACCTGAACGAAGAAGAACGGCACGAAGACTATTCCTATGGTTATTGCCACTGCCATTCCGAAGAATACTCCGGTGCCTATATCCCTTCGGGCTGCGGATCCGGGTCCGGAAGCGAACAATAGGGGTATGAGTCCGAGCATGAATGCAAGTGAGGTCATCACAATGGGACGGAAACGGAGTCTTGCCGCAGTCCTTGCCGCTTTTGCGGCATCGCATCCCTTGTCTGTCTCCTCTTTTGCAAATTCAACGATAAGGATTGCGTTTTTTGCAACCAGACCTACGAGCATCACCAGTCCGATCTGGAAATAAATATTGTTTTCAAGACCGCACAGCCATATGCCGAGATATGCGCCCACACCTGCGATCGGTAGTGACAGTATTACGGCGAGTGGCACGGTCCAGCTCTCATATAAGGCAGCGAGGAAGAGAAACACGAATAAGAATACGAGACCGAGAATGAGTCCTGTGTTTCCGCTTTCATGACGTTGCTGATATGACAGTCCGCTCCATTCCACACCGATATTGGAAGGCAACTTCTCTTTCACAAGCTGTTCCAATGCGTCCATCGCTTCGCCGGTGCTGTATCCGTGAGCCGCCTCGCCGGATATCGTGGCAGAATTGAACATGTTGAAACGTCCGATAGTGCCCGGTCCGGTGGTGAAATGTGAATTGCCGAGTGAGGATACCGGCACCATGGTGCCGTCTGAACTCTTGACAAAGAAGAGGTTGATGTTCTCCCTGTGCATGCGGTATGGGGCATCTGCCTGGATGTAGACGCGATATATACGGTTGAACATATTGAAGTCATTGACATATATCGACCCTGTGAAAGCTTTCATTGTAGAGAAGATGTCACTTACCGGAATGCCGAGCATCTGGGCGCGGTCGCGGTCCACATCGAAGTATAGCTGTGGTATATCTGCCTGCATGGATGTGGACAGCCCTGCGATCATCGGCATTTGCGATGCATAATTCTTCAATGTATCCACGGCGTTCTGCAAGTCGGCATATGTAGCATCCGCTTTTGCCTCGAGCACCATCTCGAAACCTCCGGAGCTTCCGAGACCCGGTATAATTGCCGGAGAGAATACATAGGCTTTACTTTCCGGATATTTTGAGAGTTGTTCGAGTATTCTTGCCCTCACTTCAGTGATGTCGTCTGTTTCCCTCTTGTCCCAAGGCTTTAGAATCACGGTCAGCTGGGCGTGAGCCTGATTGGTTCCGACCCGGGGTGAAGATCCGGTAACGTTCAGTACGTATTCAACATCCTTGTCTGCCATGAGCATTTTCATGGCACGCTCCGTCACTTCCCGCGTGCGTTCTATGCTTGCCCCTTCCGGAAGTTCGAGTTCCACAGTGAAATATCCCTGATCTTCCTGCGACATGAAACTGCGTGGCATAAATGCATTCATCATATATATGAATCCCAATGCCAAGGCGAATGCCAGATACATCCGGCGAGGGTGGACAAGTGTGCGTTGTATTGCATGTCCGTAAAACCTGTTGCCGCGTCCCAGCCATACGTTTATAAGACGGAAGATCTTGGCTTTTCGTTTGTTTGATGCCGGTTTCAGAAGTTTTGCACACATCACCGGAGACAAGGTAAGTGCCACAATCGTGGATATGACAACAGAGACGGCAATTGTCACTGTGAACTGACGATACAGCTGTCCCGTTATGCCTGGTAAGAAACTTACCGGCACGAAGACGGCACAGAGAACCAGTGACATGGCAATCAACGCGCTTCCGAGGTTCTGCATTGCTTTGGCTGTCGCTTCTTTGGGGGGCAGGTGTTCGGCATGCATTATACGGTCGACATTTTCCACTACTACTATAGCGTCGTCCACCACGATACCGATGGCAAGTATAAGTCCGAGCAATGTGAGCATGTTCAATGAGAACCCGAACATCAGCATCACGCCGAAAGTACCCACAAGGGAAATAGGCACCGCTATGACAGGAATAAGTGTAGCCCTCCAGTTCTGCAAAGATAGGAATACCACGATGATAACCAATATCAGAGCTTCAAAGAATGTCTGGTACACATGATGTATAGACTCTTTGATGTATGTGGTCATGTCGAAAGGTATATTGTAGCTTATTCCTGCCGGGAAATTTGAAGATAAAGACTCCATCTCTTTTTTCACGGCATCGGCAACCTCCATGGCGTTTGACCCCGGAAGCATATTTATATTGATCACCGCTGCATTTCCTCCGTTGATACCACTTTCTGTGGAATAGCTTTGTGCCTCAAGAGATATTCTTGCCACGTCTTTAAGACGTATGATAGATCCGTTTGACGAGGCGCGTAGCACGATCTCTTCAAACTCCTCCACAGAAGATAATCTCCCGCGTGCTATGATCGGCATGGTCACATCTATCTCCTCTGCCGGAGCCTGCCCGAGGGCACCGGCGGCAGATTCCCGGTTCTGGTCTTTCAGCGCATTCTGTATGTCTTTTACCGTGAGCCCGAGATCGGCGAGTTTGTCTGGCTGCAGCCAGATCTGCATGGCATAGTAGCGCCCTCCGACATTGCTCACGCTTCCCACCCCCGGTATTCGGCGTATCGGGTCAATCACGTTGAGAGTGGTGTAATTGCTGAGATATACCTCGTCAAACTTAGGGTCGTTGGAAAGGATGGTAATGGTCATAAGGCGACTTGCCGTCTCTTTTGACACGGATATGCCGTTCTGCACCACTTCTGCCGGAAGTCGAGACTCAGCCTTTTTTATCCGGTTCTGGATATCGACTGCCGCAAGTTCCGGATCTGTGTCGATGTCGAAAGTGACGAGTGCCGAGAATCCTCCGGAGTTGCTGCTTGTCGACGACATGTATATCATGCCCGGTGTGCCGTTTAGTTCCTGCTCTATGGGTGTAGCCACGGCTTGGGTCACGGTTGTTGCGTCGGCTCCCGGATAAGACGCTGATATCCTGACCACCGGCGGCACTATCTGCGGGTATTGATCCACAGGGAGCATTGCGAGTCCGATGGCTCCGATGATAAATATTACGATCGAAATTACGATCGAAAAAACCGGATGTTCGAGAAAGAAATTCTTACGCATTTTAAACTCCCTTTTCAGTTTTCAGTTTCTTTCGTTTTGTTGAGATTTTCCGGAGAAGCTGTCACCGGATCAACTTTCATGCCGTGATTCAGTTTGTGGAATCCTTCCACCACTATTTTCTCTCCTTTTGCGAGACCGCGTTCCACGATCGTGCTGTTTCCAACCTCCGGACCGGTTTCGATAAAGCGTTTTTCCACGACTTTGTCAGGCCTTACTACATAAATGTAAGCACCGTTTTTCTCAATAACAAGAGCTTTGGTAGGCACTTGGACAGCTTTTTCGCGAACGTCAAGGAGTACTCTCACCTTGGTCACTTCCCCGGGAAGAAGGCTGCGGTCGGGATTAGGCATTTCGGCACGCACCGAGAAGGTTCCAGTCTTTGGATCCACTTGGGGATCCGCAAAATCCACAAGTCCTTTATGCGGGTATTCAGAGCCGTCGGCAAGCGTTATAGTGACGAACGAGTTCCATTTGCGCGAAGGATCCTCGCTACCGAGGTTTACGTTCCGGTCTTTTCCTCGCAGATAGTCAAGGGCGGTCATTGAGAAATCGACCCTCACCGTGTCGCTCTTAACCACCGTTGCGAGAAGCGACTTTCCTCCTGACGGACCGACAAGAGTACCTATGTCTGCAACCCTTTCGGAGATATATCCTGATATCGGTGATGTAACTCGAGTGTATCCTAAGGTGATTTCCGCTTGAGTGAGGTCTGCCTTGCTTACGGTCACTTCCGCCATGGCGCTCTCGTAAGCTGCGGTGGCATTGTCAAGGTCGAGCTGTGAAGCCGCGTTTTGCTCATACAGCGGTTTTATTCGGTCAAGATCATGTTTAGCCTTACGCGCCTGTGCCTGCGCCTTATTAAGTTGCGCTCGCGCTTTGTTTACGTGGGCTTCATATAGCTTGGGGTCGATCACGAAAAGGGTTTGTCCCTTTTTTATGTATGACCCTTCCTTGAAACACATCTTTTCGAGATATCCCTCAACTCGCGCATGAACCTCTACAAATTGCTGTGCGCGTATTCTACCCACATAATCTCCATATATATTCACATCGGTGGTGGTTACGGTTTCAACCTCCACTATCGGCAATGGAGCTTCTTTTGTTTTAGGACGCAACAGGAAATAAAGTCCGGCGGCAATGATAAGTAATATTAAAACGATTACGAGCCAAGCTTTTTTATTACCGGGTATCGACCTTTTAATCTTGTTCAGTCTGTTCTTGCTAAACAGTTGTTCTGAAATCTGTCTGTAATTTAAGTTCATCTGATTGGAAAACAATAATATCAGATGTCCGAAACAACATGCGTAGTCGCATATTAGCGGACAATCCTGCAAAGGTATACAAATAGTTGTTACCTTATTAACAAAAAAACAATTAAAATTGTTAAATGAACTTATTAAAGTGATTTACTTTGTGATTTAAAAGAATCAATGGCTTTGGCGTATGTTTCTTTGATTTCCGATGCCATTAGCCTCTTATCGAAGCGATTGGCATATTCCTTTCCGGCTGCAGTCATCGCATCTACTTCGCGACCTCCACGGAGTGTAGCCAGAAGAGCCCCAGCCATGTCGCGGGGCGAATCGGGATCCACATATATCGAGTCAGGTCCGCCAGCCTCTTCAAGGCAAGATCCCGTTGCTGCTATGACAGGGCGCATGCTTTCGAGCCCCTCCACAACAGGGATTCCAAAGCCTTCATATCTTGAAGGATATGCAATCACTTCCGCTGCCTGATTGACACCCGGAAGGTCTTTGAATGCGAGTCCGGAATAAAAATGAATACGTTCAGTGACACCTAACTCACGGGCAATGCGGTCGATTGCCGTCTTGTATCCATGGTGGTCACGACCTACAACAACCAGTTCTATATCCTGCGGAAGAGACGAGAGGGCACGCACTGTGAGTTCCAGATTCTTGCGTCGCTCTATTGTGCCAACCTGAAGGATATAGCGTGACGGCAATTTAAGCCTATGGCGCAATTCTGTAATTTCTTCAGTATTCCAAAGTCGTTTGAATGATTCGTCACAACCTTGATATATAACATCTATGCGGTCTGGATCAATATCATAAAACCTTACAACATCCTGTTTTGTGCGCTCGCTTACGGCAATTATCCTGTCGGCGTTGCGACACGCCTTCCCATATTTGAAATCATAGATCTTGCGGTCTATGAATCTGTAGCATTCCGGCATTGTGCGATAAATGACATCATGCATGGTGAGCACGGTCGGTATTCCGCTTTTTCTTATGTTCAACGGAAGTTCGTTGCTGAGTCCGTGAAACACGTCAACCTTGTCGGCTGAAAGGTTATTGGTGATTCCGAATGTTCTCCATATGCTTCCTTTGAATCCTTGGGGAGGAGGGAGACGAAATTCGACGTTTTGACAATTGCGGATTGTCTCAAGGCGTGGATTGGCGCGGAGGACGGGTGTGTAAACAAGCATCCTGTCCTCGGGGTTCTCCAATGCGAGACGTTCAATCACAAGTCTGGAATAGTTGCCGAGTCCTGTCATGTTCGACACGGCTCTTTTCCCGTCGAATCCTATAATCATATTTTGGTTCCTTAGCAGAAAATCAATTTTTCAAGTGCATAAATTCCAGCTCCTGCCAAATATCCGAGAAGTGCCACCCATGTGAACTTTTTCAAATACCAGCCGAAACTGATTTTTTCGAGTCCCATTACTATCACGCCTGCTGCTGAACCTATGATGAGTATGGAGCCTCCGACACCGGCACAATATGACATAAGTTCCCAGAAAGTGCCGTCGATTATGAAATTGGCGGCATAGCCGGTTGCGGCAGGATCTGCAACGGGGTACATACCCATAACGCCGGCAACAAGGGGAACATTGTCTACGATAGCGGAAAGAACACCCAAAACGAGACCGATCCAATAAACGTTGTGGATCTCTTTGTCGAGATAACCGGCAATGTCCGAGAGTATTCCGGTGCTTTGCAACACCGCCACCGCCATCAGGATTCCAAGGAAGAAAAGTATGGAGGGCATGTCTACCCTGGATATGACTTTAGGCAACCGCAGCTCTCGTGCCTGTTCCAACATTTTAGAATTATAGAAAATTTCAGTGAACACCCATAACGCACCCAGCACAAAAAGCATGCCCACGAACGGAGGGAGATGTGTTATTGATTTGAAAATCGGAACGAAGATCAGACCACCCACGCCAAGATAGAACATGGTGGCACGTTGGCTTGAAGTTATGAAAGAGTTTTTTTCCACCACGATATCGCGGGGTGGCAGATCTCCGGTGAGTTTCCGGCTGATAATGACCAGCGGCACGAGCATTGAAACTATTGAGGGCACGAGAACGAAAGAGAGCAAAGCCGGAGCCGTTATGTTCCCGCTCACCCATAGCATTATGGTGGTTATGTCACCGATCGGGCTCCATGCACCTCCGCTGTTTGCTGCGATTATTATCATTCCGGCGTATAGCCATCGTTCCTCTTTCTGGGTAATAAGCTTGCGGAGCAGCATGAGCATCACTATTGATGTGGTGAGGTTGTCAAGTATTGCTGACATGAAAAAAGTCACGAAGCTTATTATCCAGAGCAGTTTGCGCTTGTTGCGGGTGTTGATGTGATCTGTTATCACGCGGAAACCTCCGTGCACATCCACCATCTCCACAATGGTCATGGCTCCGATTAAGAAGAGCAGTGTCTGCATGATGTCTCCGAGATGCTCCACGATATCTACGTTCAGCACATACTGCAAAGCCTGTTCGTGTAGAGACTTGTTGGCGAGAGTCGGATGGGTGTCAAGGAAATGACGGAAGTTGTCGGCGGAAATCACGGGAACTACCGATTCTGCCCCCATGGCATATATTATCCACATAAGCATCCCGAGCAAAAGCGCGGAAGCGGTTTTGTCAACACGTAAGGGGTGTTCGAGCGCTATCGCGAGATAGCCTACAATGAATAAAACAAGCAGTGCCGTCAGCATGAGGAATCTAAGGTTTGAAGATGTGAAACAGATTGTTAATTTCGGGCAAAATTAGATAAAAAAGCATAATTAAAGAAATTTTTCCATAATTCATTTTTGATGTTTTGCGGATATGTTATATGGCATATTTTTATTAGTTATAAAACATGATTTAGAGATGTTAAAATTTTAAGGTTTGCCTCCGAAATTGAAAAATTTATCTATATTTGCTAAATAAACAGATTAGCGATGAAAACAAAACCAATATTGGTGGTTTCGACCGGTGCCGGTATCAGTGCGGAAAGCGGAATTACCACCTTCCGGGATGCCGGGGGCTTGTGGGAGAACTATCCTGTGATGCAGGTTGCTTCAGCAGACGGTTTCGCGAAAGATCCGGAGCTTGTGCATAATTTCTACAATGCTCGCAGAAAGCAGCTTATTAATGCGTTGCCTAACGATGCTCACAAGGCATTGGCTGATCTCGAAAAAGATTTTGATGTTTACGTTATTACTCAGAATGTCGATGATCTTCACGAACGCGCCGGTTCGAGTAAAGTGCTTCATCTTCATGGTGAACTTATGAAAATTCGGTCTGTCGCAAATCCCGATTATATCGAGAGCCTTGATATGGAACATCTGGAGACGACTCCCGCCACGCGTGGTCGCAACGGTGACTTGATGCGTCCGCATATAGTGTTTTTTCAGGAGCCTGTGCCCAATATCGAGAAGGCGGTAGAGATAGTCCATATGGCAGACGTGTTTGTGGTGATAGGCACCTCTTTGGTTGTCTATCCTGCTGCCGGGTTGATTCAGTGTGTGCGTTCCGGCGTCCCTGTTTTCTATATAGACCCGAATCCGGCGTCTACTGCAGGAGTGCCCGGTGTCACTGTAATTAAGGAAAAAGCTACAGAGGGGATGCGTTGTCTGTCAAAGATTCTTGACGCATATGTTGAACAACATAGGAAATAAGGTATTTCCTGAGAGAAAAAATCATTACCTTTGTCACAGATGCATATCGCATCTATGACAACCACAAGATCTAACCAAAAAACACTATAACAATATGGCAAAAATCAGAGGAGCGATCACCGTGAACATCGAAAGATGCAAAGGGTGCAATCTTTGTGTCGTGGCATGCCCCACGAAGACTCTGTCGTTACAGCCCAATGAGGTGAACGACCGTGGCTACCATTACGCTTATATGGCTAATCCGGAGAGTTGCACCGGGTGTTGCTCGTGCGCTTGGGTTTGTCCCGATGCGTGCATTGAGGTTTATCGCAAGCGTATCGACTGATCCGTTTGTGCAAATAATCATTCTAACCATTCCAACCAAGAAAACACAACGACAAGGAATATGAAAGAAGAAGTGAGACTAATGAAAGGGAACGAGGCGATAGCCCACGCCGCTATCCGTTATGGATGTGATGGCTATTTCGGCTATCCTATCACTCCGCAGTCGGAGGTGCTCGAGACCCTTGAAGAGCTGATGCCGTGGGAGACCACAGGCATGGTAGTGCTTCAGGCCGAATCGGAGGTTGCAGCCATCAATATGGTTTATGGCGGTGCAGCCAGCGGCAAGGCAGTAATGACCTCTTCTTCCTCTCCGGGCGTCAGCCTGAAGCAGGAAGGAATCTCCTATATCGCCGCGTCCTCTCTGCCGGCATTGATACTCAACGTGATGCGTGGAGGTCCCGGCCTCGGCACCATCCAGCCATCTCAGGCTGATTATTTCCAGGCTGTAAAAGGCGGCGGACATGGTGATTACCACCTTATTGTCCTTGCTCCCTCAACAGTGCAGGAAATGGTGGATTTTGTAGGTCTCGGCTTCGACCTTGCCTTCAAATACAGTAATCCCGCTATGATTCTTGCTGACGGTATAGTTGGTCAGATGATGGAGAAGGTGGTTCTTCCGGAGCAGCGTCCCCGCCGTTCTGAGGATGAACTTCGCCGTCAGTGCCCCTGGGCAACGTCCGGACGTAAGGATGGTCGCAAGCGCAATGTGGTTACATCTCTTGAGCTTGAGTCATCCAAAATGGAGGTGATCAATCATAAGTTGCAGGAACGTTATCGTGAAATAGAGAAAAATGAGACACGTTGGGAAGAGATCGGTGTTGAAGGTGCCGATTATCTGATCGTGGCGTTTGGATCTATAGCGCGTATTTGTGATAAAGCTCGTGAGATTGCAGCCGAGAAAGGAATAAAGGTCGGCATTGTCCGTCCGATAACCCTTTGGCCTTTCCCGTCGGATGCGATAAATAAGGCAGCAGCCGGCAAGAAAGGAGTCCTCGTGGTTGAACTTAATGCAGGCCAGATGGTTGAAGACGTGCGCCTTGCAGTGCATGACAGCCTGCCTGTGGAGCATTTCGGCCGTATGGGCGGTATAATTCCGAGTCCCGAAGAGGTTGTGACTGCAATTGAAGAGAAAATAATCAACAAGAAATAATAACCTCCAAAAGAAAGCAAAAATGGAAATTGAAGATATCATTTGTCCGGAAAACAAGGTTTATAGCAAGCCTGAGCTTCTCGAAGAGGTTCATATGCATTATTGCCCAGGCTGTAGTCATGGCGTGATTCATAAGCTTCTTGCAGAAGTGATTCAAGAGATGGGACTGACGGATAAGACCGTAGGTGTTTCACCGGTAGGTTGTGCCGTGTTTGCATACAATTACATAGACGTAGACTGGGTTGAGGCAGCTCATGGTCGTGCGCCTGCCGTGGCTACTGCCGTTTCACGCCTTTGGCCCGAGAATGTGGTATTCACGTATCAGGGTGACGGAGACATGTCTGCAATCGGAACGGCAGAATCCATTCACGCTGCCAATCGTGGCGAGAACATAGTCATGATATTCGTGAACAACGCTATATATGGTATGACAGGAGGTCAGATGGCTCCCACTACGCTGGTTGGTCAGAAGACTGCCACTACGCCTTATGGACGTAGGGTAGACCTTAACGGTCATCCGCTGGAAATAACTAACCTGATGGCTATTCTCGACGGAACATGCTATGTTACCCGCCAGGCGGTTCATACTCCTGCTGCTGTCCGTAAGACTAAAGCCTGTCTCAAGAAGGCATTCGAGAATGCTCTTGCAAAGAAAGGCACTTCGGTAGTGGAAGTTGTCGCTACTTGCAACTCGGGCTGGAAGATGTCACCTGAGAAAGCTAACCAATGGATGGAGGAGAACATGTTCCCGAAATATCCTCTTGGAGACCTTAAGAATGTGTAATTCGGCAAAATCATAAAGAAATGAAAGAAGAAATTATTATAGCCGGATTCGGAGGACAGGGAGTCCTTTCGATGGGTAAGATCCTCGCTTATTCAGGTTTGATGGATGATAAGGAAGTCACATGGATGCCTTCTTATGGTCCGGAACAGCGCGGAGGAACTGCGAATGTGACCGTTATTCTTTCCGATGACAAGATTTCGTCTCCGGTGCTTGATCGCTATGATATTGTGATCGCCCTCAACCAGCAAAGTCTTGATAAATTCGGGGAGAAGGTGAAACCCGGCGGAATATTGATTTACGATACCAACGGTATTCACAAACATCCCAAACGTGAGGATATAAAGGTGTATCCTATCAATGCCATGGAAGCAACCCTTGAGATCGGCAATTCCAAAGCTTATAACATGGTTGTCATGGGCGCATTGCTCGAAGCTATGGATTATAAGCTTCCGATGGAGAACGTGATCAAGGGGTTGAAGAAATCCCTTCCGGAGCGTCATCACAAGCTTATTCCTCTAAACGAGCAGGCAATAGATAAAGGACGTAGCCTTATTTGAGTTTTATAAAAATAAGCCGATAAAAATATATCCACCTGAAAAAGCAGGTGGATATATTTTTTTATCAGTATGTTTTTAGATATTGTTCAGCAGGTCGACTTTCCCCTCGTTTACGAGTTTAAGTATAAGCTCTCCGAAAAGGGTGTTTTGCCATGCGAACCATGGACGGGTGAAATTTGTGGCGTCGTCTTTGTGGAAAGATTCATGAATGAATCCGGTGCCCGCCTCAGTGTCCATTACCATCTTTATGCATTCGGCAATCTCTTTGTCGTCTTGGCTTGTAAAGGCTTTCATCATGATGCTCATGGGCCAGACCATGTCGTAGCCTATATGCGGTCCTCCGATACCTTCTCCTGCAACGCCTTTGAAGAAATAAGGATTACTTTGGCTCCATACAAACTTTCGAGTGTTGAGATATACTGGGTCATCGATATCCACATCGGAGAGATAAGGGAGTGAAAGCAGGCTTGGAGCGTTGGAATCGTCCATTAAGTATTGGTTGCCGAATCCGTCAACCTCGAAGGCGTATATAGGACCGAATTGCGGATGGTTGTTTATGGCATACTTCTTTAACGCCGTTTCCACCTCGTTTGCAAGGCTAATGCATTTTTTAGCCATTTCCGGCTTGCCGTTTACCTCTGTCAAAATCTCGGCAGCCTTCCTGAGCACTGAAACCGCGAAGAAATTCGAAGGGATAAGGAACTGCAATGTGGTTGCGTCGTCACTCGGACGGAATGCCGACACTATCAGTCCGCAGGGATTTACAGGAGATCCGAGCCCGTCGTTATTAAGAGTGTCAAGAGCTCGTTCTGTTTTTCTTTGGAAGCGGTAGGGACCTACGCCGTCTTTTCGTTGCTGCTCGGTGAATGTGATTAGTATTTTCTCCATAGCTTCGATCCATATTGAATCGAATATGCCGGCATCACCTGTCACCTTCCAATATTCGTATGCAAGCCTTAACGGATAGCATAGGGAGTCTATTTCCCATTTCCTTTCATGCAGCTCGGGTTTCATGTCGGTCAGGTCGCTCATCCATTCTCCCCCTGTTGGCCCATCGTTGAAGGCATTTGCATAGGGATCGATTATAATGCATTTGAACTGGCGACGGATAACGCCCTCTACCATATCCTTCAGTTTGCTGTCGGAATTGGCGAGCTGCACGTATGGCCATACCTGTGCTCCGGAATCTCGCAACCACATTGCGTGTATGTCACCGGTGTAGACGAAAGTGTCGTGCTTACCGTCTTCACCGATGCGGTAATGCACCGTGGTGTCGATAGTGTTCGGGAAACAATTCTCAAACATCCAGGCAAGTTTCTGGTTAGTAAGTAGCTTCTTTACCCGTTTGATTTCTTTTTCTACAGCTTCAGAATGGAAAAGTCTATCTTTCTTGGCAGGACGGTTTGTTTTTAAATTCTTGTACGCAGTCCTCACTACAGTGTTGTCATTGGCACATCTGGGTGCCTCGGCAGCGTATGCTCCGGAAACACTTGCGGATATGGCCGCGCAAGATAGTGCGATAAGGAATCTGTTCATTATTAAAATATTTTATTTGCAAAATTAGGAAGCCATATGCAAATAAATGTATGTTGGAATGACAACTGTGTACGTATATATATGTATATGCGTTTGAATACACAACTGGCAAAAATGGAGACTATGGAAATATGGGAAATATTTCCTAAATATCGGAATCTTTGGTCTGGTTTGCAGTCCTGTATTCTTTGGGAGTTGTGCCGAGACGCTTTGCAAATTCCTTATAGAAGTGGGAGCGGTTTGTGAATCCGCAACGGTATATTATTTCCTGAACAGTAAGGGAGGTGGTCAACAGAAGCTTTGCCGCGTAATTTATGCGATGGTTCTTTATGAAATCATTCGGTGATGCTTCGCCTATTTCTTTGAACTTACGATAGAGGTTACGGCTGCTTGTCTTCATATGGATGGCAATCTGTTCTGCAGAGAGGTCATTGTCGTCTATATGCGCATCAATAAAGTCTGTCACTTTGGTGATGAAATCCTTTTCTTGGCGATGCATGAGTTTACCTCCGGTAAATTCGAATGAACTTGCGGATGTGTTATAATACTCCTTGAGATGTTGCCTGTTTTCCAATAGACGTTTAATCACAGCCTTAAGATAGCTTATGCTGAATGGTTTGCCGATATATGCATCGGCACCTGCCTCAATTCCCTTGATTTTTTCTTCATTGCTGGTTTTTGCCGACAATAACACGAGAGGTATATGCATTGTGTGCCTGTTTCCCTTTATTTGGCGTGCAAATTCAGTGCCGTCTGTTCCCGGCATCATAATATCGCTGATTATCAGATCTGGTGCGGTCTCTTTCAGAATTGATATTCCTTCGGTTGCATTTTCAGCAGTGATTACATTATATTGTGTGAGACTGTCTGTCAGCAGGTTCAGAATCTCCTTGTTGTCATCAAGTGCAAGAATCACCGGAGCTTTGTTATCCTTATCAATACTGTGTATTATTTTTGAAGATTCGTTATTATCGCTTAATGTTTGTTTTTTTTCACTTTCTGTAGTGTCTGCCACAGCTTCATTTTCGTCATGCTCTGTAATTGCAAGTTGCGGGAGTATGACTATAAATTCTGCAAATTTGCCGACCTCACTTTCTATGGATATTGTTCCGTGAAGCATGTCAACCATGCTGTGGCATATTGCCATGCCGAGTCCGTTCCGGCTTGAAATGCCCTTTATCGCGTTTTGTTCAACATTATCAAGAATTGTGTATCGGTTGAAAATGCGGTTCTTGTCTTCTTCACGCACCCCCTTGCCGGTATTGTAGACGTTTATATGAAGGCGTCCGTCAAGCTCCTGTGCTCCTACTTTTATAGTTCCGCCCGGAGATGTGTATTTAAATGCGTTGGATATAAGGTTGTTCAGGATCTTTTTCAAGCAACTGTAATCTGAATTCCAGACAATGTCCGGTTTAATTTCGTTTATGAAATTAATGTTGTTGCGCTCTGCGAGTTCCGAGAATGAATCATAAGTGTCGTTACACAGTTCGCTTACCATGATTTTTCTCACTTTTGCAGCCTTGTGACCTGTTTCGATACGCCTGAAGTCTATAAGTTCCTGAATCAAGGTGTTAAGGCGTTCGGCATTGTTGCGGATCAACTTTACGTACTTGCGGATATAGTCGTCAGACCCCGGATATTCAAGAATGCGTTCGCTTGGCCCGTAAATAAGTGTCAGCGGGGTGCAGAATTCATGGGTTATATTGGTGAAAAAACGTAATTTCTCTTCATATACTTCCTCCTTATGCGCCTGTTCGAGATGCACCATTTTTTTCTTTTGATTCTCTTTTTGCCTACGTATGTATAGCCATAACAATCCGCCAGTTAAAGAGAGAATTATGATAAGGTAGATAATTTTGGCGATATTTGAGAGGTACCAAGGGGCTTTCACCGTGAGCTGCACATGATATGCTTCGCTTTCCATGCCGGTTGCGCGGTTTATATATTTGACCTGAAGATTGTATGTGCCATGGTTCATCTGATTGAAAGAGATGGTAGGGCTGCCGCCGTTGCTTATCCATTCTTTACCATCGAGAGTGTAATAATATGTATAATTATATGCATTGATAAAGTCGGGAGCTACAACAGTAAGCGAGAAGTGATTCTGGTCTGAATCAAAAACAAGTTTATTCTTTTTGCCTGAAGTGTCAAGATGGTCATTTAAGGGAACTCCTTCTCCTGCAATTTTAAGTTTCAACAAAGACAATTTTGGTAAAAAAGGTTCAGGCGCAACATATCCGTCATGCCCGTTTACGAATACCACTCCGTTAATGCCTCCGAATATCAATGTGTTGCCGGTATTGAAGCTTGCACCATCGCTAAACTCAGTCACGTTGATACCGAAATTTTTGCCATAAGTCTGAGATTCGTTGTTTTCAGGGTTGAATCTTACTATGCCATTGTTGGTCGTGACCCATATCCTTTTGTCATTCCCATATAATACCTCGTGGATAGTATTGTTGGTAAAGCCATATTCGGCACCAAAAAAACGTTTCTCTCCATTAGGTGTAGACTTTATGAGTCCGCTTCCTGTGCCAAGCCAGAATGTGGATCCGTCTTTGAATGCATCGAATATATCTTTCACACCTTTTGTCCCGAAATTTGTCTTGAACGGTATATGACGCAACTTTTCTTCCTTGATTTCAAACATCCCCTTTCCTCGGTTGCAGAAAAATATGCTTCCTTCTTTGTCTGTCACTATGGAGAAGAATTGATTTGAGGAGAATGCCCCGTTATCGAGTGTATATTTCTTTATGTCTGATAGATGTGGATGCTCTGAATCTCCTGAGATTTTTGCTTTTGCAACTCCTTGACCGAGTGTGCACATCCAAAGTGTGGAATCGTTGGTTTCGATCACTCCGTGAATGAACTTGATGTCGGGATCAATGTTCATCGAGTGTATTCTGCCTTCCTTATAGTTGTAATAGTTGATTCCTTCTTCAGTGGCTATCCACATTATCGGTCGGTTGCTTTTTCCCAATGCATATACGGAATTGTGTTTCAGATCGCTGTTTGAAGATGTAAACAGCACCCCGTTTGCGATTGATACAGAAGGATCGAACTCGTTGAAGTTTGCTATTTTTAAGATTCCACCCCCTTTGGTGCCGAGCCAGAGATTGTTGTGGTTGTCAACATGTATGGCTCTTATCGGATGAGAAATCCGGTTGCTGAATGAGTCGAAATCGAATGAACGGATGCTATAACGGTCGTCCCAATATGTATAAAGACCTTGGCAATCTGATCCTATCCATATTACATCTTGATCGGCGGATTGTTCCAGACAAAAAACACCAACTTGAGGATTGAGGTCTATTGATTGAAATTGGCTGTCTCCATTTGTGTCTACCCATATCACGCCGTCTGTGCTGAAAGAG
>CASBHZ010000061.1 GCA_949123685.1 uncultured Bacteroidales bacterium
GATCTACACAAGGGGACACACTCTTTCCCTACACGACGCTCTTCCGATCTTAAATTCATCATTCCCCC
The DNA here is from genome assembly GCA_949123685.1 of uncultured Bacteroidales bacterium. Next base: position 69 of record CASBHZ010000061.1, read on the forward strand.
GCGCTCCAAGGATATTGTTACCCCAATAATTCTTACGGGTCGATCCGGCAGGACGACTGAAAAATAGGGGAGTGCCATTTTGGCGTGCTGTAAGAAAAACCCAGCCTTGACGAATCTGACCATCGGTAAGATGCGCGGATTCATGAGCGTTGGCATATGTGTCATGACTCTCAACCCATGTTGTCAGAAATTCCGGAGCTGCCTGATGATGATAGCTTTTAACATCAAGTCCCTTTGCCGACCGCTTCTCAAGCATTTCCCGGATCACATGACCGTAACCTGATGCTGTCTGTCCCATATAATCTGCATATTCAGCTTCCGGAACACCTTTATCCTGCAAAACTTCTCCATACACAAACAAAGAATCATAAGGCATAGCGAGTTTCAACCCTTTAACACTCTTTCTTCCGGTCACAACATCCCAGAAATCATTTTCCTTAACACCAGATGCCGTATCTACGGGATCGGAATGAACGCCTATGTGCTTGGCCGTATCATAGCGGAATCCCCGCACTCCAAGATCAAGGAGATCATTCACAAACTGTAGATAATACTTTTGAAAATCTGGATTCTCTGTATTTACATCAGGAAGGCCACCCATCGCCCACAGGGTGCATTGATTCCTGTCGCTATAATTATTTATAGGAGTCAGACCATTTGAATGAAACATCTTTTCCTTTCCACCTACTGCCTTATAGAAATCATCACTCACAGCATCTACATCAAATGCCGTATGGTTAGGTAACACGTCTACAATGACCTTTATATTATATTTCGCGGCAGAATCCATCATCTGCTTCATCTGCTCCCGGGTCCCTACAATATTGTTTCCGATCTTCCAATCGGTAGGCTGATAATAATAATACCAATTACCTTCTGTCACATTATCGTCAAAGATCTTCTTGCCGCTACCTTCCGGCTCGTAACAGTGCTGAACCGGAGACGTCTGAACCATCGTAAAACCTGAGGCTGCGATATCTTTCATATTCTTCGCAACCTCAGGAAAATTCCAGCTCCATGCATGAAGGATAGTGCCGGTATTCACGGCATCAGGATCCACTGTCATTCGATCTTTAGAAAAAGTTGGCAATGCGACACAAGTCACTGATAAAAATAACAATGCTGTTTTTGAGTACATTAATAATAAGAATTTAAAGTTAAGCTTAAAACATTTTGCAAAATTGCATGTAGCGAATTTAGCAAAAATATATAATTTTCACAAATTAATGCACACACAACTTAAATCTGTGCTGAATACTAATATTGCTTAATTTATGAAATTCAACACATTAATATTTTGAAAATTCTTTTATATTCCTTAATTTTGTAAAAATAAATTGACTGATATTGGAATAAATCAGCTAACATTCTAATCTTGATCATGAAATTTAAAGCAATCTTAGCCGGAGTGCTCTTGATGCCTTTCGCCATTTCGGTGAATGCACAAACTTCAAAAAAAGCGCTCTCCGCTCATCAAAGAATACATAGCGAACAATTAGCCAACGCCAAGTCAAGAATGGACAAAAGCGTAATTACAAACATGCTTAAGGAGGATATTTCCAAGCGTGAAGTAATTACCTTGTCGGATGAATCATCAAAGATGATTAAAGACCTTTTAAGCGAGGCTCACAAATATATTGGACGTCCATACGTACATGGCGCAAAAGGACCCAAAGCATTCGACTGCTCCGGTTTCACCAGCTACATATACCGCCAGTTCGGATATACAATCAGTCCATCTTCTCGCACACAATATACAGAAGGAACCAATGTAGACCGCAAGGATCTTAGAAAAGGTGACCTCGTTTTTTTCACAAGCAGACGAAGTGGAAAGAATGTAGGTCATGTTGGGATTGTTGTCAGCGCAGACAATGCTACCGGCAATTTCAAATTTATTCACGCAAGCATAAGAGGTGTGAAAGTAAGTGACTATGAGGGATATTACCTTAATCGTTATGTCGGGGCAAGACGCATAATCACAGAATAGACTAAAATTTTTATAAAAAAAGTTGATGAAAAATTTTGTCAATTCAAAATAATGTAGTAATTTTGCAACGTCAAAAGGGGAAGAGACCCCACCAAGACACAAAACAATGCCTTGTGGTGTAATGGTAGCACACCGGATTCTGGTTCCGTTTGTGAGAGTTCGAGTCTTTCCAAGGCAACAAAAAAGCAGAGGTAAACCTCTGCTTTTTTGTTATATCTATACAATTACAAGATATCTCGGTGCGTATAAATCAAAAGAGTTTCACATGTTTGATTATAAAAATGGAGGATAAGAATACACAATATAAGCGGGGAGAGGTTTCCGTTATAAAAAAGGTTACATTAGTCGGATTTTGGATTAATGCGGTGCTTGTTGCCGTGAAATTATTTTTCGGTTACTGGGGACATAGCGATGCACTTGTTGCAGACGGCTACCATTCATTCAGCGACTTCATTACCGATTTCATAGTGCTTTTCTTTGTAGGAATAGCATATAAAAAAGCTGACACCCAACATCCATACGGACATGGCAAATATGAAACGATTGCCTCTGTCTTGATTGGTGCAATATTAATGCTCGTATCCATATTTATTTGTGTGGAGGGTATAACATCCATAATAAAGGCGGTAAAGGGAGAAATATTGCAACGTCCTGATATTTGGACAATGATTGTGGCTATAATATCCATACTCACAAAAGAATTTTGTTATCGTTATACGATCAGAGCCGGGCAAAAGATTGACTCAAGTGCTTTAATTGCAAACGCTTGGCATCACAGAAGCGATGCAATTTCATCTATTGCTACATTAATCGGCATATCATTATCTTTTTTCCTTGGTGAGCAGTGGAGAGTTCTGGATCCGATTGCATCTGTAATAATATCTGTATTTATTGGAATATCAGCAGTTCAAATTGCTTTACCATCCATAAATGAACTCCTTGAAATATCACTTCCTGAAAATCAAATAAAACTTATATTAGATATTATACGTAATGTTCCGGGTGTTAAGCATGCGCACAATCTAAAATCCAGAAAAAACGGACATTCATATATTATAGATGTGAACATTCATGTCGATCCGGATATTACGGTTCGGCTCGCACATGAAATTGCAAACGATGTGGAACAAGAATTATACAAATCATTTAAGCAGGACATGATAATCTACGTTCATATAGAACCGGACACCTGAATGTATTAGCGGATAAATCAAGAGTATATTAGAATTTTATATAGAATTAGATAGTTTGAATTTCGATTCTATTTAACATAATACGCATTATGTGTAAAATATCTCGATTATCAGGTATAACCATTAAATACCCTCTTGATTATTTTATTTGAAAAAATCCGGGATAATACTTAAAATTATCCCGGATTATATTAAATAAGTTCTTGCTTTAAAAATTTAGAAGTCGGTGTGTCGATCTTTATAAAATCTTCAGGAGTTCCTTCAGCTATAATTTTACCCCCGTCACGACCGCCTCCGGGACCAAGATCAATAATCCAATCCGCACATTTCACGACATCAAGATTGTGTTCTATAACAATCATGGTATTGCCTTTATCCACAAGTTTGTTTATAACCTTCATCAAAACCCTGATATCCTCAAAATGCAAACCGGTTGTCGGCTCATCAAGAATAAACAAAGTTTTACCGGTGTCTTTCTTTGCAAGTTCCGTAGCAAGTTTTACCCTTTGGTTTTCACCTCCGCTGAGTGTGCTTGACGGCTGTCCAAGCTTTATGTAACCTAATCCTATGTCTTGAAGCACTTTGATCTTTTTCAAAATGACAGGAACGTTTTCAAAGAACTCAACAGCCTGGTTCACTGTCATTTCCAAAACATCAGAAATAGATTTACCTTTATATCTAACTTCCAATGTTTCACGATTATATCTCTTGCCATGACACTCTTCACAAGGAACAAGCACATCTGGCAAAAAATTCATTTCTATCGTACGATAGCCATTGCCTTTACATGTCTCGCATCTCCCTCCTGAAACATTGAATGAAAAGCGTCCCGGCTTATAACCTCTCAATTTTGAATCTGGAAGCTCTACAAATAATTTACGGATATCTGAAAATACACCTGTATACGTAGCCGGATTTGAACGTGGCGATTTTCCTAATGGAGATTGATCAACCGTCACAACCTTGTCAATATGCTCTATCCCCTCAACAGATTCATATGGGAGTGGCTCTTGAAGAGACCGATAAAACTTCTTGCTTAAAAGAGGATGCAACGTGCCATTAATCAATGATGACTTGCCACTGCCGCTGACACCGGTAATACACACGAACTTACCTAACGGAAGATTCAGGTCAACATTCTTGAGATTATGTCCTGAAGCTGCATTTATCTTTAAGAATTTACCATTACCTCCACGTCTTGACTTCGGAATTGAAATCTCCCTCTTCCCATTTAGATATGCAGAGGTCAATGTTTCTGTATTCAGAAGCTGGGCAGGAGTGCCCTGAAACATCACTTCTCCCCCATTCCTTCCCGCACCAGGACCTATATCTACTATGTAATCAGCCTCCTTCATTATATCCTTGTCATGCTCAACAACAACTATAGAGTTGCCATTGTCACGCAATTGCTTTAGACTGTTTATAAGCCGCACGTTATCTCTTTGATGCAATCCTATCGACGGCTCATCCAGTATATAAAGCACGTTCACAAGTTGTGACCCGATCTGAGTTGCAAGGCGTATCCGCTGGCTCTCCCCGCCACTAAGGCTCGCACTGTCCCGATTTAGAGATAAGTAATCAAGTCCCACGTCAAGAAGAAATTTTAAACGGCTGCGTATCTCTTTAAGTATCTCCTCTGCCACTACCCTCTTTGTCTGGTCAAGCCTATCCTCAAGTCCCTGCGTCCACTGGTAGAGTTCGGAGATATCCATCTTTGCAACATCGGCTATGTTCTTACCATCAATAAAGAAATTCAGTGATATCTTATTCAGACGGCTTCCCCCGCAATCCGGACATACAGACCTCGAAAAAAATTTACCGCTCCATTTATTTGCATCAGCACCGGCATCCTCATCCTGCTGCATCTCTATATATTTAACCAGCCCGTCATATGAAGCTGAATAATGCGATGTCGACATGGTTTCATTCCTTATGTCAAGACGCACATCCGTTCCATCAAGAATATCCTGAACCGCTTCGGCGGGCAACTTCTCCACCGGTGTTTTCAAATCAAAGCCATACAGCTTACATATAGCTTCTATCTGCCAGAAAATAAGAGAGTTCTTGTATTTTCCCAAAGGCTCGATAGCACCATCATATATAGACTTTTTTTTATCCGGTATAACCTTGCCGTCATCAACGATCGAAACAAAACCTAACCCTTTGCAACGACGACATGCGCCCTGTGGAGAATTAAAAGAAAAATTATGAGGGGCAGGCTCAGGATAAGACAGGCCAGTCTCCGGATCCATCAAATGCTGGCTATAATGACGTATGTCTCCGGAATCAAGATCCATGACCATCATCTGCTTGCCTCCTTGTTTCAACGCAGATTCAACAGTGGAACGCAATCTCTGAATATCCCCGGATGACGCCTTGAGTCTGTCTACCACAAGTTCTACAGAGTGGTTCTGGTATCGGTTTAGCTTCATCCCATATTCAAGTTCCGTAAGCTCACCATCGACACGCACATATAGATAACCTTTTTTTCTTAGATTTTCAAATAGATCCTTGTAGTGACCTTTCCTGTTTTTTACAAGTGGCGCTAAAACATATATTTTTTTACCATCATACTGTTCCAAGATAAGATCCACAATCTTATCTTTCGTATATTTTACCATTTTAGCACCAGACAAGTAACTCTTAGCTTCACCCATTCTTGCAAACAGCAGTCGGAAGAAGTCATATATTTCAGTTGTGGTGCCTATGGTGCTCCTTGGATTCTTGTTGACTGTTTTCTGCTCTATACTTATCACAGGACTTAATCCTGTAATTTTATCAACATCCGGACGCTCCAGCGAGCCAAGCATATTGCGGGCATAAGAAGAGAATGTCTCTATATATCTTCGTTGCCCTTCAGCGAAGATTGTGTCAAAAGCAAGGGAGGATTTTCCACTTCCGCTTAATCCTGTGATTACACTTAAGGAATTATGAGGTATCGAGACATCAATATTTTTAAGATTATGAACTCTTGCCCCATAGACATCTACCGATTCAGATGCCTTTATATTATTCAGATCCTTATTCATCTATAAATATAAAAACTCTTATACAAATGAACACGTATTGCAGCCCGATGATCGGACCGCATTACGATATATACAACAAAAAGTGTGCCATTATTCCGCCGGGGTTCCGGTAGAATTGCCTATTTTACGATATCTTAAGATATTGATATCTCCACCTTTTTTATATTTCTTACCATCAGCTCCTTTTGCCTCTATAACATAATAATAGACACCCGGACTTACTGTCTTGCCCCGATACTTGCCATCCCAACCGAGTTCCGGACGGTCAAAATAAAACAACTGCTGACCGTTCCTGTCAAAAATCCAACATTTGAACTCCAATAATGAGCGATATCCAACTTTCCATATATCATTAATGCCATCGCCATCAGGAGAGAATGCATTGGGTATCCTCAAGTCAGAAGCTCCTATACCGACTTCGTAGGTCTCCCCTACTGTTTCACAACTTCCATCCGCATTACTTCCTATAAACCTTACATAATATTGACCCTCTTGATCGAAAGTGTAGCTAAGGTCTTGTTCATTGAAACGATATTTAATATATTCAAATTCCGGATCATCCGCTATTTGCCATTCGCTATGGAGAATTGCATCGGTCACATATGCATAAAACGTAAAATCTGCCGGTGCTGATCCGCCAAGCATGGTGCCCTCATTTTTTATCATATTTGAATTGTCTTGATCTTCCGACATATTCATTTGAACAGCTTCCGTATTAACTTCAAGACCGTTGGCTTGAATCAGAGAAGATTCCGAAGACCTTTCCATCCCCCATTCTTTCAAGAACCTGTCTCCGGATACCCGGACCACAGTATTACAATAAAATGGAGGCGTTATTGTCAAGGGATTTTGCAAATACTCGAACTTTGAGACACGCTCTACATTGACATATCCTTTATTTTCGTTATCCCATTCCAATGTCTGATAAATAGCTTCAATATCCCTGTTCAGCTGACATTGGCGACCGTCTATAGAATAATATCTTAATGGATTTCCATTACCCTCAACCGATAATTTAGTAAAATCACAATCCTGTTCAGGATATGCTTCAACTGAACTTATGTCAAACTGCTTGTCAAAATAATCAACCACCCAGAAGCAATACCGGTCTCCTCCATCTTCAACTATATAGCCCATATCCCCCTTTGGATTCATAATGCTGGCATTATTCCCGGATATAGAAACAGGCTGATCAACTGCATATCCTCCACCAAGATTACTGTATATCTGAACTTTAAAGTCAGACGGGGAATTAATTCCTCTTATCGTGATTGAAGACACATCCTTGATATCATATACCGTATATACGGCATTCAGCCCCGTTGATGCTTCAGGGCGATCATTTATAACCTTATGTCTACAACCTTCGAAATCAATATTAAACGCAACGGCAATCGGCGAGACACATGCCGATATTGCCGTTGCGTAAAATATAGCTTTTAATCTTTCCATTAGCAGAATTTACCTACTTAGATAACGCATCAGTGCGCTTCTTATTATTTGGAAGACGGCCAAGGAAAATTCGATGGATTAAGCGTGACATGTATGTTTTTTCTATCCAATCTCACTTCTATATACTCTGTCAGCTTTTTTCTTTCCTGCATAGATAGACCGGAAGGTGCATTAACAAAAAGCATACTCAGTGTATCGGTTTCCGTTCCGCCTACTTGGGTGGCAACCATATGAGACAACGCTATATCCTTTATAGACGGGAAAAGCACCTTGACCTCCGGAGATACTTTCACACTTTCATCCGAGAACTGTTTATGGAGACTGACTAATGCCTTGAGCGAATCAATCTCGTTTTGACGAACAGCAATCTCCGACTGCATGAGCTTATAAAACTGATTGAAATTCTTTTCATTGTTTATCTCATTCTTTGTCATGGAGAAACCTTGCTTAATGTTTAGAACAGTTCCACCGAGACCTACTGAATCAAGTTTATTCATCATTGCCAACTGAAGCGAATCTTTTGGAAGAGCGGCACCTATCAACGTCACGTCAATATAACGCTTACCATTGTTCACATATTCACGATGATTAAGAACCTGTGTGTTGGGAAAGACCATCTGTGTTTCTACAAAGTTTGTTGCATTATTTATGAATATGTTCGTCCGGATCATATTCATAGTAAGATATACCGATATTGCGACTGTAGCACCTACAATCCAATAAACTATAGCCTGAATACGTTTTGCCCTTTTATCATTGTTATAAACTATCTTCTTATATCTCATCAACTTGACTCCTATCCATGTGGCAAAAAGGATAAAGATCATATTTGTAAAAAAGAGATATAACGCCCCAAGAAAAAACTTCATCTGTAAAGTTGCCAAGCCATAACCTGCAGTGCATAGGGGAGGCATAAGCGACGTAGCTATGGCAACGCCAGGCATAACCTGTCCTTTATTCCGGCAAGCGATGCTTAATATTCCTGCAGCACCACCAAACAATGCTACGAAAACATCATATATCGAAGGAGATGTCCTTGCAAGCAGTTGGCTTGACCCTTCATACTGAGGAGAAATTAGGAAGTATACGGCAGATGCTAATATAGACCCAATTACGGCAGCCAAAACATTTTTCAATCCTCTCTTCAGCAAAGCGAAATCCTGAATGCCGATAGCGAGCCCCATGCCTATGATAGGTCCCATAAGTGGCGAAATCAACATCGCACCTATTATTACCGGAATACTGTTTGTGTTTAGTCCAAGAGATGCAATGAAGATTGCAAATATCAGAACCAATAATTGTGAACCTTTAAAAGATACGCCACTGCGGATGCTCTGTTCCGCATCAAGTTGGGGCTCAAGATCTTCTGCAACATTAAAATAAGATTTAATATCTATCCAGAACTTTACCCACCAATCTTTAACTGCTGATTTAAATTCCATGATACTTACTTAATAGTTTATGTTATACAAATGTAGATAAAAATCCCGAGATTTCACGCCAGCAGCATAAAAATCTCAAGATTCTTATCTACAATACCAAATTCCAAGTTCTATGCTACCAAGCACTCTTATATGGTCTTGTTAATCGAAATGTGTGAAAAAGGACTTGGAGAAAACTACGGTCATTAATTATAATCCATATTTTCGTAAAATTATTGGCAATGCAGCTTTGAAATATAGCCTTGAAACATATCCGACATGTTATGTAGTATGCCCAAATTTTATTAATTTCGCATCTGAAGGTATATGCCACACACCTTATAAAGCAAGTCACAGACCTGAAGTTTATGAGAGCGCGTATGTGCATAGCATCGTCCTGACCACTGATATATATCCATATCGCCGACACATTAAAGAGTAACATCAAAAGTGCGTTCCATTGGACGACATTCCAGAGGAAGGCTGAATATATAGCAAAATGTTATGTTTGATTATAAAGAAATAGACCGAACAATTAAGGATAATCATCTTCCATTTCTGAAAATAGGAGATGTAGATAAAGGGATTTTAATACAACGGTTATATGACACATTCGTAATTGGAAATCCTCGTGCATTATGGCTAAACTTTAAATATGTGCCATATAGTATAGATTGTAACATGGAAGATCCTTATTTTCATCTATTGGATATAATCGACAAAAATATCGTTCTCTATTTCTTTATTGATTATTGGAACAAGGATTTTGTCGTTTATAAAGCAAGAATGTCTGATATCCATATATTTATCGGTGACTGCGAGGGGCTTGATGAATATTACTTAGTAACAGAGGATTTTATGGAACTATATAGTATAACAGACCATGATGATTTGCTTTATATTGACGTGAGAAAAAATAAAATGAGAATTAATAAGTAATTGACCACATTAAAAATAAAAGATTATGGCAACAACAGAAGAAAGAGACATCTTTAATAATGAGTATGTACAGATTTACACAAATGGTTACGGAAACATCGTTCTGCTCTTCCAGAATGAGGTTGAAAAAACATTGGCAATAGGTGATCAAATGAATGAGATAAACGAAGAGGCATACATGAATGGTTACAACTGGGACGCTTTCTTCAACTACTATCTGGCAGAAAATGCGCCTGACATTTTGGAAAGTATGGAAAGTGATCCTGAAGCTGGTTCTTATGCAGCTTATTTTGAGGATACTGAAGAAAATGAGCAAAAAGCAAAACGCTTTGCCGACATCATCATCTCCTTAATAGAAAACGAAGAAGAAATATATAAAATCCTTCGAGAGAAAGGAGATGAAATAGAATGGGATTAACCATTTGTATAAATATGAATAACCATACATATAACCCACAGATAAGCAACCATAACTGGTTGCTTATCTATATCCCATTATAGCGGCTTATGGTTTCGCTCATAACAATACATCAGAAAAAACATAATGGCTGTCGGGTGTAAGAACAACAGTATACTTATTTCAGCAGATATTGACTTGAACTGAGAAATCCCTCTTCATGCGAACGAAATTTAAATCTAAACACTCCTATATATAAATACAATCTATGTTTTTTAACATATCAATAGATACTTTAGCTTTAGAATACTCATAGAAAATTCGGAGATGCAAAACAAAATAACTAAATTTGCATTTCAAAAGTCAGTTTTAGATTATATGGCAGCATTTGACCTAAAAGGATTGGGAGTGGCGATGATCACCCCATTTAAGCAGGATAAATCTATAGATTACAATGCTCTTGAGCTAATCATCGAGCATCTTGTAAATGGTAAGGTTGATTATATTGTAGTTCTCGGCACCACAGGCGAGACCCCTTCCCTATTTCCTCATGAGAAACAGGAAATAAGAAGATTTGTTATTGACAAGGTTGCAGGAAGAGTGCCTTTGGTATTAGGACTCGGTGGCAACAGCACCATGGCTTTGGTAGAAGAACTTAAAAATGAAAATCTGGAAGGTTTTTCAGCCATTCTCTCTGTTGTGCCCTATTATAATAAACCGTCTCAAGAAGGAATTTTCTGTCATTACAAAGCTGTTGCGGAAGCATCTCCACTTCCCGTGATTCTTTATAATGTTCCCGGGCGCACTGGAGTCAACATGACTGCCGCTACCACACTCAAGATAGCCCGTGAAATTGAAAACGTAATCGGTGTCAAGGAAGCTTCTGGTAATTTCTGTCAGATAGAAGAGATAATAAAAAACAAGCCTGATAAATTTCAAGTCGTTTCCGGAGACGATTCTATCACGTATCCCTTAATGACTCTGGGTGCTGTAGGGGTAATATCCGTAATAGGGAATGCATTTCCTGCTGAATTTGGCAAAATGGTTAGGCTTTGCCTTAAAGGAAATTACAAAGATGCTCTTCCGATTCACTTTGAATTTACTGAGCTGTTCAATCTCCTGTTCGTAGACGGTAACCCCGCCGGAGTAAAGTGCACACTAAATGCTATGGGCATGATTGAGAATGAATTGCGTTTACCCCTTGTGCCAACCAGATTGTCAACAAATGAAGAGATTCACAAAATAACGGCTAAAATAATTGATAGATCCAATCACCGCTCAGAAAATTAAGGATGCCGCCGATATCGTAGAGGTGGTCAGCGACTATGTTCACCTTACACGACGCGGAGCAAACTTCATGGGATTGTGTCCGTTTCATAATGAACGGACTCCTTCCTTTTCTGTAAACCGACGTAAAAATTTTTGTTACTGCTTTTCTTGCAAGAAAGGCGGCTCCCCTGTCAGTTTCGTAATGGAGAAAGAAGGTCTCTCCTATCACGATGCGCTGATGCACCTTGCCCGCAAATATGGCATTGAAGTTCAAGAACGTGAACTTACTGATGAAGAACGTGCCGAACAATCGGAACGCGAAGCAATGCTCATTGCCAACGAATGGGCAATGCTCAAAATGGAGAAAGATATTTTCAACACAGACGAAGGACAAGACATCGGACTTAGTTACCTATACAATCGTGGCGTAACAGAAGAGGCTGTAAGAAAATTCCATTTAGGATATGCCTTGGATAAAGGCAGCGCACTGACATCTGCTGCGAAAGCAGCCGGTTATGATTTGGAGATAATGAAAAGTCTCGGTCTGGTGGGAACTTCTAAAGAAGGCAGGGAATATGACAGATTCAGGGGACGTGTCATTTTTCCTATTATAAATTCTGCCGGAAAAGTTATTGCGTTTGGCGGCAGGGACCTTAAGGGAGGAATGGCGAAATATATCAATTCGCCGGAATCGCTCATATATAAAAAAAGTAACGAATTATATGGCATATATCAAGCGCGTGCAGATATTGTAAAGAATGATAAATGCTATCTGGTTGAGGGATACCTTGATGTCATAGGTATGTGGCAATCCGGCATGCGAAACACAGTCGCATCCTCAGGAACAGCCCTTACAGATGGACAGATCGCCCTCATTCACCGGTTCACGGAGAATATAACCCTAATCTATGATGGAGATGCGGCAGGTATAAAAGCCTCACTTAGAGGCATAGACATGCTGCTCGGTCATAAGATGAAAGTGAAAGTCTTATTGCTTCCCGACGGAGATGATCCCGACTCTTTTGCAAGAAAACATACACCCGAGGAGTTCCGCAATTATGTCGCCGCTCACGAGACTGATATCATCAGGTTTAAGGCGCAAGTGCTTTTAGCTGATATACAAAAGGATCCTCAACGCAGAATAGAAGCTGTCAATAGTGTCGTGGAGTCTATTGCCCATATTTCTGACAATATATCAAGAGACGTATATATTCAAGAGTGTGGCTCTATTCTCGGCATTCCTGAAGAGTCAATAGCCAAGGCAGTAGCCCGCGTAAGGGGGAATCTTGTAGAAAAATGGAAAAGAGACCGCATTAAACGCGATTTACCCGGCACTTTAGAGCAACCACTGACAAATAATAATCCTCAAGATAATACGATTTCACAAGCAAATGCAACAAATAATGGTCTAATACAACAGACTATTGTTGCAAAACCTCAAGAAATAACCGAATCTCCAATGATGCCACTGGAGAAGGTTGTTATTGAGTATTGCCTTAAATATGGTTTTCTTGAACTTTGCTCGGTCGTAGGAGACGATAGCCAGGAATATTCAATCTCTGTTCTCGATTTTGTATCTGAAGAACTTGAGGCTGACGGACAGACATTCTCTGTAACGGTATTTGACAAAATATTTACCCTCCTTAAAGACCTGAGAACTGCTTATGCAGCTGCATTTGATACATATTCATTAAAAGTGAATGAAAAGATAGAAATGCGAAGAAAGGAAGGTATAGAAAATATAGCTGCATCTGATATGTCTGTCATGGAAATAGAACGCGCAGAGAAAAAATTGAACGAAGAACTTGAAAATTATCGTTCTGAATCTCTGATTGAATTTTCAAAAGACTATCCGGGCAGACAGCTTGCAAGTCATGAAGATGGAGATGTAAGAAAAGTCGTGACAGAGCTAATACGTGAACGCCATCAGCTGAGCCATATTTATATGCGCGACAATAATGTCGTAGAACGCGACGAGGACCGTCTTGGCACCCTTGTGCCAAGAGCCATGACAGAATGGAAAAATGAGATACTGAACCTTAAACTTAAAGAATTATTCAAACAGTTTCGCGAAATATCCGGTAAAGGCGACACCACTGCAGAAAGTAGCCTTATGCTGGAAATGAATGCACTGATGCGTCTACGCTCTCAAGTTGCCAAAGATATTGGAGACAGGATACTTTCTCCGAGAGTAAAAAAATAAGTTAGGAACTGAACGGTTTACATTTATTTAGCACCACTGGCTATATCACACCTCATATAGCCGTATCTTGCAAAAGAGACTTTACACATTCTTCAAAATTCGAATCAGAAAGATCCCAAGGGAGCCAATTAATTTTGGTTCCCCTTTTTTCCATCCCCCTGAACCATGTCATCTGGCGTTTAGCAAATTGGTGTATAGCCGTCTCCAAATTTACGAACATCTCTTCAAAAGTATATTCTCCAAGAACATACTTTGTCACGAACTTATATTCAAGTCCATAATAAATCAGATCTTCCGGTCTTATCCCCTTTTCAAGTAATCCTCTAACTTCATCCACCATTCCCTCTTTAAGACGCGACTCAAGACGCTCCGTTATTCTCTTGCGGCGCATATCCCTTGGTATGTCAATACCTATTACAAGAGATTTGAGAGGTATTGCAGTCATCTTATTTGTAGATGTCGCCTCCTCCGGATGGTTCTGATAATAATCTTCTATCTCTATCGCCCTTATTGCGCGTTTACAGCTGTCAATATCCGTCTTGTTATGAAGAGCCTTGTAAGTGCGCAATATGTCTTCAAGTTCGTTAATGCTCTTATTTGCCAATCTATCCCTGAGCTCTTGATTGGTAGGGACTTCAGGCAACACTATCCCGTTCAAGGCATTTTCCACATACATTCCTGTACCTCCACATACCACCGGCATATGGCCCCGATCCTTTATTGAAGTCAAAGAAATCTTAAACTGCTGAAGATATCTATGCAGATTATACTTAGTGCCTGCCGGAGCTATGTCAATCAGATGATAAGGAATCTCTCCATATTCAAAAAGATCTTTCCCTGTGCCAATTGTCATGCCGGTGTATAGCTGACGTGAATCAGCTGAAATTATTTCCCCACCAAGCATACGGGCAACACTTACCGCCCGTCTTGTCTTTCCGCTCGCGGTAGGTCCGACAATTGCTATAACATCTAATTCCATTGATTAGCTTTCTTGTTTCCTTTACCTCCAATGAAACCCTTAAACCATCTCTTGACCCGATACATCGGTGTATCGGAATTAAAGAGGGAGATGCGAATCCATTTGTCATCTTGAAAATCAAGATGCGATTCCCTCACCTCCTTGAGTGTAAAAGTCGGACGATATGATTTAAGCTTATTCTTTCTGAAACCGCGTTCATCAAATAATTTATATGTAAGCATGATCGTTGCAAGACGCGTCATATCAAATACGCATATTCTCGCGAGGTTATCAGGATTATAAGAATAAATCTTCTTTAATTCATCAAATGCCATCCATTCGCCATCAACATTCAATTCCGGATAATCTTCAGGCTTTCCATCAAGAAAATAGAAATATCTTAATAACGAATGCCTATCCATATCAATCATCTTACGACCGAAAAAGAAGCGTAATTCCCCGTCATTCACACCGGTCATGCGTCTAATGATATTGGTAACCTCGGGGATAGTGATACCATTGACCGAACGCTTAGTAAAAAATGGTGTGTCAATCACAGGCTTGAATTGCATTCTCGGATCTGCCGTCTTGAAATTCATAAAAATATGTTCCCGGCACACAACATAATACCTGATATAGGTTCTAGCCGTCATGTCTCGAAGCTCTTCCTGCGTAATAATTTCATTATTCTCGCGCATATCGAGATATAAATTATAATAACGGAAGATAAAATAAACTTCATCCAATACAAACACAATAATCGTCAGCCACATAAAAACATACCAGTCACGATTATTAACATCCGTATCAATATAGAAATATAGGTAATACACCCATATTATAAATGTCAATCCTCCGAACAACACCATCAGATTGCGTAGCTGAAGGTGTGATTCATATGCGAGAATACCACCTAACTTTCCCCTCTCCCTGGAGTCTCCGTACTGCAATTTGCAATCAACGCAAATATTAAGCTTGTTCTTTCGCAGATATATCACAATCATTGAAAGGAAACATATCGGACACAACATTAATGAAGGGATATACGGGTAAGCAAAAAATGTAAATTCAGGTGGCAACCATATGAAACCCCACAAATAAAGAATATTGACCACGATACTTATAAAAGAATAAGCGATCAGACAAAAGAAAATTGAATAAGACACCACCATACAGGAGGGATGTTTGCTGATCTTGTTGTTGTAGAGTATCGTGTATAGATAAGCCGCCGCTATTAAAGCTACTATCGGGGAGAAATAAAAGGGAAGCAATATTGAAAATGCAAGAACACCGACAATAGTCAGCAATCCCACTGAAAGATTTTTCCAGAAGGTATATAATTGCAAACTACTGACTTTTCCTAAATCTTGCATCTTATATTATATTACTTATTATATTACTTGCTTGTATTCTTGATTGTGAACAGACATAATTGTCTACTCACATATTATTTATTTCATCAAATAAGTGTCAAGAAAATCTGCAATCTTCTTGAACAACATCACACGGGCGTTGCACATTCCGAGACTGTGTTCAAAACCGGCAAGCGCCATCATGTCAAACACCTTACCTTCATAATTCAGTTTTGAAGTATATTTTAAGGTATTATAAAAATGGACATTATCATCGCTTGTTCCTGACATGATCAGAAGCCGAGCCTTCATATTGGCAGTATGATTAAGTGCGGAAGATTTATTATACCCTGATTCATTTTGTTGAGGGGTGCTCATATATCTTTCCGTATATATGGAATCATAATATCTCCAATCAGTAACAGGAGCCATAGACACACCAACCTTGAACGGAGAGTCAGGAGCGGAAAGCTCCATGAGAGTCATATATCCTCCATAACTCCAGCCAAAACATGCCATACGCGAACTGTCAATATAGGGAAGCGTTGCAAAATATTTTGCGCCTGCAATCTGATCATCTGTCTCATATTCCCCAAGGTGACGATATACGGAATTTGCAGATCGGAAGAGCGTCGTGTAGGGAAAGAGTGTGTCTCCTTGTGT
>CASBHZ010000062.1 GCA_949123685.1 uncultured Bacteroidales bacterium
AGATACTATCGCGTGACTGGAGTTCAGACGTGTGCTCTTCCGATCTACAAAACCGCCCGGAACTGGATGCCTGCCTGAGCTTTCTCCGGGAAGGCGACACACTTGTCGTATATAAGCTGGACCGGCTTGGCCGTTCGCTGAAGAATATCCTTACGCTATTGGAAGATTTCAAGAATAGGGGCATCCAATTCACCTCACTGCAAGACAACATCAGTACGGAAGGCGCAATCGGCCAACTGATGAACAACATTCTCGGTGCTTTCGCTCAGTTTGAAAGAGACCTTATCTATGAGAGAACCCAAGAAGGCAGAAGAATCGCCAAGGAAAAAGGTGTCAAATTCGGCAGAAAGACACTTATCAACAAAAACAACATCGCCAAGCAGAAAAGCTGCATCCAACTCTATGAATCCGGAACGCCGGTAAGGGAGATACAGAAAATATTAAACATAGGCAGTAGCGGAACAGTATATCGCCTATTAAGAAGGAATGGAATTGCGCTGAAATCCGAGAACAAAAATAACAAATAACGAATAAACCTCTGCCCATCCTTCAAAGATGATTCTCAAAGATCGTCTGCAATTCCACCTCTCAGCAAGATTATAGGAAAGTCCCCTTCACGGGGACTGATTTTTTTTAATTTTAATACAATAACTCCATGCACTCCTGTACCGCTTTTTCCAATGCTTCTTCCAAACAACAAAAAGCGTCCGCATTACTTTCGGAGTCATACAACACATAATCTCCAGCCCTCACAACCACATGCCAGACCGCCACGTTTTGTTCTGTTTGAAACGTATATTCACGAGTCTGTATCATCCATTGGATACATGCTGCCAGTGTCGGGCACTCGCACATATACATCGGGGTATTCCTTCCCTCAATATCGGTGCGTAGCCTATCCTGTTTGTCATACCAATACTCACAAGGCACGTAATAGTATAATTCCTTCATCATAAGAGCTGTGTCGCTATTAACCAATCTCTCTTTGTTGATTTGTGTAATCAAATTTTCCATATTAGCATTATTTAAGTTGAACATCTGATTTATTCTTCAGCTAGATTCAAGACCTTTTCATTTTTTGTATCGGGAAGGTCTTTGGTCAGCCGACCTTTTTTTTGATGTCATTCCCCATCTGAGTTCTGAGCCTTTTTTCGGCATATCAAGGTCTGGATTGCAAGCAATAAGCCAAGTTTCACTTATGGAAAATGTCGGGAAGACACTTCTTCATCGTTATTTTCCATACAGTAAAGGCGCATGGCCGTAACTTGCCATTTGCGGAATCCCGAAACCTTTGCCGAGCAAAAAGCCGGACTCGGATCGGAGGAAAGAAGCCGGGGGAGGCAGCCCACAGAAAGGGCAATCCGATACAATCAAGAAATTAACCTGCTATACCCTTGTGCGAGTGAAATAATCCATCATAGACACTACATACCTAAGTAGTGGTATCAATACACCGATCACATATATCATAGCGTAGCCCAAAAGGACAAAAGGTAATGTTTTACGATAAAGACATGCAACAGCGAGCAATATAAACGAAAAAGAAAAGCCATAAACCCCATATTGAAAACCGGGTATCAACTCATAAACAGGTACGGGTTCCGGATGAAGCATGGCTCCGGCCACAATAGAATAAAGGCTGGTCAATAATATAAGCAGCGTATATAAGCAACTCTTAAGAATCCTGGGATCATTCCTTTTACAATAGAGAATCGTTCGGATATCACTTCTAAGAAACTCAATGCCCAGTAAGAGAGCCACCATAACGCCTGTATCAAAAGTAGAAAATACATTCATTCCGATCACCTTTGGCGCGAAGATATGTATTTATTCTGAAAAGCCACGTCTTTGCGTATTTTACGATGTCGCATCCGATAGTCCGGGAAGCATTTTTTTGGTTCTTTTTTGGGGTGACTGCCAAAAAAGAACCCCGAAGCCGAAATCCCGGGCAGACGGGATTTCTCCCGTCCACCTTACCTATTTTGCAATCTTCCCTCGTCCGCATAGCTATAATAGTTATTGCCTGCCACAATCACATGGTCAACCAAACGGATGTCTAATGTTTCAGCGGCTTTTTTAACTGCTTCCGTCAAGCGGTCATCCGCACTGCTGGGCTTGCGTGCTCCTGATGGGTGGTTATGTACCATGATAAAAGATACGGCGTTATAATACAATGCCTGCTTCATGATAACCCGTATATCCACAGGGGCGGTATTTATCCCGCCGCATGAGATACGGACTTTACGGATGAGTTTGGACGAACTGTTCAGCAACAGCACCCACATCTCTTCAGTAGCTATATCGCACAAAACAGGATGCATCATTTTATAAACATTATTGCTGGATAAAAGCGCAGGACTTTCAACTTGCCCTTCTTTCAGCCGTTTATATAGCTCAATCGCCGCATAAGCGACTTTTTTACGGCTGGGTGTTAGTGTTTCCAGTACATCAGACAAGCACAATCCTTCTATTTCCATCTGTTCATACTTATATTCTTCACGTTTCAGTTTCTCACTGTTCGTCAAGGTATAAATCAACTCGCTGTTTTCCATCACCCGATAAACGTCATTCACTTCAAATACGGTTCTCTTCGTTTTCATACTGCCAAAAATTAAAAGATTAATACTCGCAAACATCGCTTGTCGCCCCAACCATAAATTTTTCCTCAACTGATTGGGAACAGTGCATTGAAGAGAAAGCGGGAAAGACGGATCAGAACGGGATTGAACTGGTAAATACTACCTCCCGGAATGGGAGGATGGAGATTTGGCTTTTCAATATCGGGCGTTCCGGCCACGCCTACCTTCGCAATGTTCCTATCAGTTCAGGAAAAAATCATCATACCTCTCTTCCGGCATAGCCGGAGCGTAGAGCGTTAGGGATAGCAGGGAAAAGCCTGGAGGGTAACGAGGACTTGCAACGAATAGCCCGGTCAGAAGGGAACGCCCTGAAAAACTAATTCGGATACAGAAGATGAACAGAACCGCCTTCCAATCATATAAAAAAGCGTGAAAATCAACACATACTTCCGAAAAATCTTTTTCCGAAAGTACGTATAGGGCATGTGAAGGGAAAATTTATTTTCCCAGTCATTTCTATGTTATCGCTTTGGGGATATTTAAAGGGGTTAGGAGTTTAGGTCTTTATTATGTATTTTGGTGGATGGTTTTACACAGCCGATACCTTTTATTTAAAAATTTCTCTCTTTTATTTCACTGATATACCGACATATAAAAAAAACAGGGATTACCTATTCCCTTCATTAACGGGTGGACGGTTTTACACAGCTGACAAGTGAAACCGGACGCTTTTACACAACTAAAGCAAAAGGAGTGGACGGTTCTACACAACTAGAAGCAACAAACGGGACACTTCTACACAACTAAAACAGGCAAAGCGGATGACTCCACACATCTAATCACCCCAATAGGGACACTTCTACACAACTAATTCTATAAAAAACCGTGAAACGTGGACGGTTCTACACAGCTGGATCGTCCATGTTCACCGCCCCGTCCGTCTCCGGAGATATGAACTCTTCAGGAGCAGGAGCAACTTCCGTTCCATTGGCACTCTCCAACTCTTCCTGTGCCCATCCTTCCGGAAACCTGCCGAATACAGCCACGAAATCACTGATATATATCTGTTTCTTCTTTTCTACGCTTTCCGGGGAGTTTGCCCATAAAAGGAACTCTTTATACAGTCCGGCATCTTCCTCCACCTCTTTGATCTTCTTCCTCCTGACAGCCATATCCGTGTCCGGGTAGGCAATCTCGACATACAGCCCAAGCAGGTTCTTATAGAATTTCTTCACCACGACAGCATATTGTCCTTCATCAAAATAGTGCAGCGTATGCCTAGGAAACGAGAACAACACGGTATATGCCCATCTCTCATGATCGCCTTTCACAAAAGAGAAATTGAAATTGGTATATTTCAGGTAAGTATTCATCTTTTTCAGTATCGAGGCGACCTTCTTTTTCCGGTCTTTGGGTTCGGCAATCTCTATGCCGAGCTTTTTAGCCAGCTGATCGACTGTCAGCACATAAAAAGGAGCCTCATTCTTGGTGGTCTTATACTTGATCAGGTAAACCATCTTGGAAAGTTCCAGATAGAAATAGCGGTAACGGCTGGGCAGGCTACGGTAATCCTGAAGTTCCAAGAGGTTATAGAGCGAGAACATGAAATTCTTTATCTCCGGGCTTACCACTGCCGAGTACAGCCTTTTCGTTGACTTCTTCGTCTTGAAATCGGTCATTATGTCGAAACGTTTCAAGATCTGCACGAAATTATAGGATGTACGGCCATCCTCGCCAATGGTCGGATAGCAGAGGTTCTCCAATCCCAGTTTATAGAGAGCCGCCTCAAAAACCGTCTCGATAGGATGGCTGATTCTCTGTCCTGCCGTGTCGGTACATACATATTCCGGCTGCATATTCTTTCCGAACATGGCCGCGAGCTGCCGGCTATCCAGCTTGCGCTGCAAGTTGGTACGGTCATACCCCATCTTACGGCAGAAGTCTTCTACGGAGAACCAGGAAGTCCCGAACAAGTCTTTGAGGTGATAGCTGCCCAGGTATATGATCAGATCGAGCATGACATTTCCACCTGCCTCATACAACCGTTCAATCAGCACGGAATTATAGCTTTCCCCAAGCACCCTAGGGACACGAATCAGTTCTTTTGCCATGATAATACTTACAAAATCAATCCTTTCTCTGTTTTCATTGCCACAAAGATAGGCATACCGGCCAACATACGCGTCATAATTATCAATCAGTTTTAACGGTATGACCGGTATGGGAAAAGGAGAAGTACTTTCCTGAAGAATGCTTTATCCGCCCTTCATCAGAAAGAAAGCATCTTACACCTGTACCCCATAGACATCCTATATTACTTTTTCAGTTCTTCCGATAAAAAGGAACGGTCTATCAATACTTGCACCAATGGTTTCTCTTTGACAAACTCATCAAGCTCACGCTTTATCAATTTATTGCCCAACCCTATGCGTCGTCCAAATTCCTCGAAATCCTTCCGCCCTACCTGATGAGCAATTTGACTCCACATTGTCATCTGTAATCGACTCAACCCTCGGTCTAAGGTGTAGATCGTTAGGTTATCAGTACAGCGAAATCATCCGTTCTCTCATGAGTATCTACTTCTGTGGTGGCTCATGTATTGAGGATGTCACTACTCATTTGATGAACCATCTCTCGCTTCATCCGACACTTCATACTTGTAGTTCTGATACTATCCTCAGAGCGATAAAGGAACTGACGCAAGAAAACATCTCATACACATCAGATACGGGTAAGAACTACGATTTCAACACGGCTGACACTCTCAATACTTTACTGCTCAATTGTATGTTTGCATCTGACCAACTGAAAGAGGGTGAGAAGTATGATGCAAAGCCTACATACAAGAAGTTCTCTGGTTATCGCCCTGGCGTGGCGGTTATTGGTGACTTGATTGTTGGCATTGAGAATAGCGATGGTAACACAAAAGTTCCATTTCATGGCACGTTTTCTCGCCATGGCAGAGCTTAAGTAAACTTAGCTCTGCTCATCTGGCTTAACGAAAACCTTCGTTTTCATCAGAAGGACACGCTGAAGAGGTTCTTTGAGAGATTTGAACAGAACAGGCTCACTATCAATCGTTTCAGAGCTGATTGCGGATCATGTTCCGAGGAAATCGTGGAGGAAATAGAGAAACACTGCAAGTCCTTCTATATCCGCACTAACCGCTGCAGTTCGCTCTACAATGACATATTTGCTCTCAGAGGCTGGAAGACTGAGGAAATCAATGGCATTGAGTTTGAATTGAACTCTATCCTTGTTGAGAAGTGGAAGGGTAAAGCATACCGACTTGTGATTCAAAGACAGAAACGGATGGATGGTGTGCAGGATCTTTGGGAAGGAGAATACACATACCGTTGTATCCTGACTAACGACTATGAATCTTCCGTAAGAGAAATTGTCGAGTTCTATAACCTTCGTGGAGGAAAGGAACGTATCTTTGATGATATGAACAATGGTTTCGGGTGGGACAGATTGCCCAAATCCTTCATGGCCGAGAACACTGTGTTCCTTCTTCTTACAGCACTTATCCGTAACTTCTACAAGGCCATTATCCAAAGACTTGACGTAAAGAGGTTCGGACTCAATGCAACAAGTCGCATAAAAGCGTTTGTCTTCAGGTTTATCTCTGTACCAGCCAAGTGGATCAGGACATCAAGGCGGTATGTGCTGAATATCTATACCTGTAACAATGCTTACGCAGATATTTTTCAGACTGATTTTGGATAACGCCTACAACTTATGGGTATGATACTGCGTATTGTCTCAAGTCGCATTGTGGGGTAAGGGGATGTTGTAGGCAGAAGTGGGTGTTTCTGCCTCAATTTATCTGATAATTCAGTAATGAGAGGACGTGTACACGCAAGAAGGACGTTGAAGGGCTTAGTTGCGGATTTGAGGCAGGTAAGAAAATACAAAGAATTAACAGCAACCGAGAAACTGAAATACCGTATCGCAGTGAAAATGACGGCAGCCGACTACTTCCGCCTGCTGACACGATCGCATGAGGCGGGCGTATCACCAAGCGAGTACATGAGGGAATGTTTCCGTAACGGTCATGTGAAAGAACGGCTGTCGGAGGAACATGCCGGATACATCCGCCAACTCTGCGGCATGGCTAACAATCTCAACCAGCTTGCGCGTAAGGCAAACGCCGGAGGCTTCCACGATGAACGGTGGGACTGCAAGGTGGCAGTGGCAAGGATTCATGAACTTATAACCAAGATAGGGATATGATGGCGAAAATCGTAAAAGGAAGCGACTTCAAGGGTGCGGTGGATTACATCATCGACAAGAAGAAGGATACGCAGATAGTAGCAAGCGAAGGCTTGTTTATGGAAAATCTGGAAACTATCGCCATGAGTTTCAATGCCCAGTCACGGATGAACGATAAGGTGACAAAACCTGTCGGACATATCGCGTTGAGTTTTTCCAAAGAGGATGAGTTACGGCTGACGAACCGTATCATGGCAGGCATCGCGCTTGAATATATGGAACGGATGGGAATCAAGAATACGCAGTTCTTCATCGCCCAGCATTTCGACAAGGAGCATCCGCACGTGCATATTGCTTTCAACCGCATAGACAACAACGGCAATACCATATCGGACAGGCACGAGCGTCTGCGCAGTACCCGCATCTGCAAGGAATTGACCTTGAAATACGGCTTGCATATGGCTGGCGGAAAGGACAATGTCAAACGCAACCGCCTGAAAGAGCCAGACAGGACGAAATATGCGCTTTACGACATCATCAAAATGGAAGTCGGCAGATGCGGCAACTGGAACGTGCTTATCGCCAACCTGAAACGGCAGGGAGTGGAAGTACATTTCAAGCATAAGGGGCAGACCAGCGAGGTGCAGGGTGTTGTATTCTCCATGAATGGCTACCATTTCAACGGCTCCAAAGTGGACAGGCGTTTCAGTTATTCCAAGATTGACGCGGCTTTGCAGCACAACAGATGCAGGGAACGTATGGGAATAACAGCCGGAATATATGAAACGGCTACACCAAGCGCACCGTCCGGCACGGCACAAAGCGAGTTGTTCAACGGCTCTTGGGGATTGCTAAAAAGCAGTGGCTCATCTTATAACGCTGCTGATGCGGAAGCCAATCAGGAAATGGTGGATATACTTCGCAGAAGGAAGAAAGTTAAGCGCAAGAGAGGTGTTGGGTTCTAATATTCTGTACTAATCCAATTCTCACGACACTTGCGCTCTATATTCATTCGGAGTGTAACCTACCTCTTTCTTGAACAGTCGGGTAAAATGTTGCGGGTACTGAAAACCGAGATTATAGGCGATTTCATTAACGGTGTCGTCTGTAGATGCAAGTTCCGTCTTGGCTATTTCAATAGACTTGTCATGAATGAAATGCAGGGCGGTTGAACCTGTTTCTTTTTTCAATAAATCACTGAAATAGTTGGGCGAGAGGCAGAGCTTGTCTGCACAATACTGTACAGTGGGCAAGCCTATCCGTTTAGCAGCCCCATCATGGAAGTATTCGTCAAGCAACCGCTCAAATCTTGCGAGGATGTCTCGGTTTTGGTTGTCGCGTGTGATGAACTGACGGTCATAGAAACGTGTGCAGTAATCAAGGAACGTCTTGATGCTGTCTGTGATGAGGTTCTTGCTGTGACGGTGTATCGGATGGTTCAATTCATATTGAATCTTGTGGAAGCAATCCATGATGATTTGCCGTTCTTCCACACTAAGGTGCAATGCCTCGTTTGTCTCGTAGGAAAAGAACGAATATTCACGCATTATCCGCCCGAGAGGTGTATTCCGCAGCAGGTCGGGATGGAACATAAGCAGGTAGCCATCTGGTTGGAACTGCATGCCGTCATCTTCCGCACCGAACACCTGTCCGGGCGCGATAAATATCAGTGTGCATAATTATTCCTAAGTCTGTGAAACCGGAACGCATGAAGCAGAATCTCGACATATTAGACTTCACCCTGTCGGCCGACGACATGGCACGGATAAAGACGCTGGATACCGACAAGCCTTTCTTACTCGGCTCGCACGAAGATCCAGAAATCGTAAAATGGTTCATGCAGTACAAAAACGCCTGAACATCAACAACCATATTTCGATAGCCGCTATCGACTATATTAAGAAGTTATTCGTATATGCCTTTATTGTAATCCGTCATGTACTGAGTAAATGTTTTGCCTGTTTGCTGTTTGAAGAAGCGCATGAGATGGCTCGGATCAGAGAAATTGAAATCATCCGCCATTTCACTGACAGTGCGGTTGGAGAATAGCAATTCGTTCTTCAGTTCCTCAAGCAGACGTTGTTTTATCAAATGGGTAGCTGATACTCCGAATTGGGCTTTTACTGAGTTATTGAGTGTGATGCGACTGACATGAAGCATGTCTGCATATTCCTGCACCCGCTGGTGGGTGCGGATATTCTGTTCCAACAAGTCCTTGAACCGAAAAGCGAAATTGTTTTTAGCAATTTCAGCGGGCAAGCAATAGGCGGCAGCGTATGTACGATTGATAATCAGCAAAAGATAATATAGTAAGGAAACAATGATATTGTACGTATCGGACACTGGATTCATCAGCTCATACTTAATCTTTCCGAGCAGCCGCATATATTCCTTCATTTCGTCATGTGTGGCATTGATGTAAGGCGGCGTATCTGTCTGGTAACAATACAAAAGGCGAAAAACGAAGAACTTGTCGGCGATAAAAGTACGCATGAAATCTTCGCGGAATATAAGGAACGTGTAATCCAACGCCGTCTCATCTACATGCCACTCTTGTTGCTGATGGGGTGAAAGCAGGAGAACCATGCCGTCGCGCAGTTCAATCTTGCGGAAGTTCAGTAGCAAATATCCGTTTGCCTTACGGAAAAAGTAGAAGCTGAAGAAGTCTGTCTTAAACCGCTTGTTTTCTGTCAGCACAAGTCCGATGTCCTTGTTTATGGCAGTATTGATGTAAAAATCCACGCCGCAGCGTGTCTTGTTGAACGGTACGCTGACCAGTCGATCAGGGTTGATTATCTCGTCCATATCCTTGTCGTTTTTGCAAAGATAATAATTTCATTTATCAAAATGGCATAATTACCGTTTTTTCAGGCATAGATGTTTCGCCGGATTCTTCCGAACTTTGCACCCGTAATCAATAACAAGACATATAGTCATGAAAAAGACATCTACAGTACAATTGGTGCGCAATGCCACCTTGAAAATCAGGTATGCGGGACACACCATGCTAATTGACCCCGTTTTAGCCGACAAAGGCACTTTGATATCGGCCCTCGGTGTGAATAAAACACCGAGGGTACACCTCACCATTCCTATTCAGGATATTATCGGAGGCGTGGACATGGTGCTCCTGACCCACAATCACATCGACCATTACGAGCCGAGTGTCCCCACACATTTGCCCAAAGAAATTCCTTTCTACGTTCAGCCCCAGGACGCGGACGCCATCAGAAACGACGGATTTACAAATGTGATACCCATCGAAGAAATAAAAACAATAGACGGCATATCCATTTACCGCACGACCGGACATCATGGTTTCGGGCAGATCGGGCAGATGATGGGACCTGTATCAGGTTATGTGCTAAAAGCCGAGGGCTTCCCGACCGTTTATATAATGGGTGACTGCCGATGGGAAGCATGTATCCGAGACACCGTGGAACGGTTCAATCCTGACTATATCGTGGTAAACTCCGGAGGTGCAATCTTTCCCGAATTTTCCAAAACGGACGGTCCTATCATCCCCGACGAGAACGAAGTGATGCAGATACTTGACGAATTGCCTTCGCATATCAAGCTGATAGCCGTACACATGGATGCCATCGACCATTGCCAGACCACCCGTGCAATTCTGCGCAATGAGGCAACGCATCACGAAGCCGACATGAGCCGGCTGATTATCCCGGAGGACGGAGAAACAGTTGTGTTATGAGTGTCTGCATTAAATCCCTGATAAAAAACATGAACATAGTGGTAGGGTGCACTATAGGATGCCCTTACTGCTATGCCCGTAACAACTGCCGCCGTTTCCACATTACCGACGACTTTTCCGTGCCTGAATACATGGAACGAAAACTGCGCATCATCGATACGTCCCGTCCTCATGTGTGGCTCATGACAGGAATGAGCGATTTCTCCGATTGGAAGCCTGAATGGAACGCAGAAATTTTCGAGCGGATCAGCAGCAATCCCCAGCACGCCTATATCTTTCTGACGAAGCGCCCTGACAAAATCAGTTTCTCCTCTGACGACGAGAACGTATGGATGGGCGTGACCGTTACGCGCAGTTCCGAGAAAAGGAGGATTGATGATTTGAAAAAGAATATCAAAGCACGACACTACCATGTCACGTTTGAACCTCTCTTCGATGATATCGGCGAGATTGATTTCGAGGGAATTGACTGGATTGTCATAGGCACAGAGACCGGAAACCGAAAAGGAAAGTCATATTCGCGCCCCGAATGGGTGCTTAGCATTGCAGAACAGGCAAAGGCTCATGGCATACCGGTGTTCATGAAAGAGGATTTGCTGCCGATTATGGGCGACGAAAGAATGATTCAGGAATTGCCGGAACAATTTACCAGACGAATACAATGAATATGGATACAATAAAGGAAATAGATGTAAAGAGTGTAATGACCAAATCCTCTCTGCCGGTGGGAGGATATTCGGTCAACCCTTATGTAGGGTGTCCCCACGCCTGCAGGTATTGCTACGCATCGTTCATGAAACGGTTCACCGGGCACACCGAGCCGTGGGGTACGTTTTTAGATGTAAAAAACTGGAAGCCGATAACGAATCCTCATAAATACGACGGTGAACGTGTTGTAATAGGGTCTGTGACGGACGGTTACAATCCGTATGAAGAAGAATTCCACCGTACCCGAAGGCTGCTCGAAGAGCTGCGAGGAAGCGATGCCGAGATTATGATATGCACAAAGTCCGATCTTGTCCTTCGCGATCTCGACCTGTTGAAGAGTTTTCCCAAAGTGACTGTGTCATGGTCTGTCAATACGCTCGACGAGCAGTTCTGCGCAGATATGGACAACGCCGTAAGCATTGAACGCCGTCTGAAAGCGATGCGTCAGACATACGAGGCAGGTATCCGCACCGTATGCTTCGTCTCGCCCATATTCCCCAGAATAACAGACGTAAAGGCAATAATAGAGGAGGTAAAAGATTATGCTGATTTAATCTGGCTTGAAAACCTGAATTTACGCGGGCAGTTCAAAGGCGGGATAATGACGTATATCCGTGAGAAGTATCCTGACCTCATACCGCTTTACGAGGAAATTTACAATAAAAAAAGGCTTGAATACTGGCAGGCATTGGAGCAGGACATTTCAAATTACGCCAAGGAGCAGGGCTTCCCGTATCGTATAAACGATCTGCCATACGGACGCTCGGAAAAAGGCAAACCTGTCATCGTAAACTACTTCTACCACGAAAAAATACGATTGACAAAATGAGGCTATGCCGGACTGATGCAGAAAAGTTGTAGCGCGGATAAAAGCACCATGTATGTGGATAATATCCGGCAATCTTCCGAGCGTATGCGGGAGATGCTCAACACGCTGCTGGATTTCTTCCGTCTGGACAACGGCAAGGAGCAACCCAACCTTTCCCCTTGCAGGATTTCCGCAATCACGCATATTCTTGAAACGGAGTTCATGCCCATTGCCATGAACAAGGGGCTGACTTTGATAGTGGAGAGCCACACCGATGCGGTGGTTTTGACCGACAAGGAACGTATCCTGCAAATCGGCAACAACTTGTTGTCAAACGCCATCAAGTTCACGGATAACGGTAGTGTATCATTGGCAGCGGATTATGATAACGGTTTGCTGAAACTTATCGTTGAAGATACCGGTACGGGCATGACCGAAGATGAGCAACAACGAGTATTCGGTGCATTTGAACGTCTTTCAAATGCCGCCGCAAAAGACGGCTTCGGATTAGGCTTCCTGCAACCAGCCGTTATCCAACAGCCGGGTTAAATGCGTCCTCCCTATCTCGGCCGTCCCTTGCAGGACGACACAGCGGTCTTTCTCCTGGAGCTTTCTTAATTCCTCCAGTGAAGCCGCCATTTTCTCCGCCATTGTTGCCATAACCGTTTTTATTTAGATTCTGATTATTTTCGTGCAAATACTCGTTTTTAGACACGTGTAAATACTCGTTTTTAATTATGTGCATTTACTCGTATTTGTTGCAAAAATACAATATTTGTTCCGATAATCAGCTACTAATGAAGTCTTTTTTTACTTGTTGTATCGTCGAAACGGCCTTTCCCGTGAGCTTCGCCACGTTCCGGATCGAGTAGCCTTTCTTTAACAAGGCGATCGCCTCCCGGTATTCCTCTTTCCTCTGTTCGGCCGTTTTCCGGCTTCCCGGCTTCCGTCCCAGCCTGCCCCCTTTCTGGATGTACAACTCCCGTCCGCTATTAAGGCGGTCGATGATCCCCTGGCGTTCGATCGCGGCCAGTTCCCCCAACAGGGTAGTGATCAGAGAGGACAAGGGGTTTACCGTCTTGTCCGGCCGTAACGTTTCCAGGTTCAGGTTTTGAATATACACGCATATTTTATGCGTGTGCAGCGTATCGAGTGACTTTAGGATCTCCAGGGTTGAACGCCCCAGGCGTGAGATCTCGGTCAGCAACAACATATCCACCCGGTTCTGCGGATCTGTGCAGTATTCCAGGCAACGGCTTAAAACCGGGCGTTCGATATTGGCCTTTCGTCCGCTTATCTTTTCCTCAAAGACCGCCGTCACCTCGTACCCCCGTCCGGCTGCGAACCTCTCCAGATCGACAACCTGCCGTTCGGTCGATTGCCTGGCCGACTGCGAGCTTACACGTGAATAAATAACCACATTCATCCCTTTTGCTTTTGTTCTTCCTTATCTATTGTTTTAATCACCTTATCCACCTCTTTCAAGGAGGCATTATTTCCGGATCTATCCAAAAAAGAAATTCGCTAATTAACCTATAATTACTATCTTTGCATTGTAATGCTTGGTAAAGCCTCTGTTATCAAAACACGTAACCAAGTCAAGGATATACCCGTTCATCAAGAACGGGTTTTTCTTTTGCGACAGCCCATTCATAAGACAAAGGATATTATAACAGGTCAGTAATCACAGCCGCCGGAATATCCAGCTTTGAGAAAGCGAACATCTTTTTCCCCAGATCCTTTAACGAGGCTCCGATATGGTACACGTCCGTTTCATCAACGATCAGGAAACGGTCGTGACTGTCCCGGTACGTCCTGATGTCGATAGGTGGGTACTGGCTGTTATGCCTGTCAAGATCAAGTTGGAGTTGCTGCGTGATACGCTGGGTGTAAATGGTGGCCGAGACACCGACGCTGCGTTTACTCAACATGAGCAAGACCGTTTCGTCCACATAGTTGTCGATAAGCACGATCGAACGCCTGGCCGACTTTACCAGATCGGTAGCGAACTTGTACGCATCGAAAATCTGGCCGTTATAAAAAATGCCTTCGACCGGGGGCAAGGCAGTACGCACAAAAAAATCTATCTTCTCGGTATGTTGAGCGACAGTCCTTTCAAGTTCTGACAAACGTTTATTAATGGAATACCCTTTTAAAAGATAGTCCTTTAAAACCTTATTCGCCCATTGCCTAAATAAAATACCTCTTTTACTATTGACACGAAACCCAATGGATATGATCGCATCCAAATTGTAATAAGTCAGATTGCGCATCACTTGCCGTTTGCCTTCCTGTCGAACTGTTCGGAAATCCCGAACAGTTGAACTTTCCTCTAATTCTTTCTGATCATATATGTTTTTTATATGCTCGCTTATATTTGCTTTGCTGGATTGAAAAAGATCCACAATTTGCGCCTGTGTCAGCCAAACGGTTTCATCTTCCAGCCTCACTTCCAACTTGACCGCTTCATCCGGCTGGTATAATATGATTTCTCCCTGTTCCATTACTTATTTACCTTTTCTTAATTCATCAAGCCTCTGCATCGCACCGCTGAACTTCTCACTAAACATCATATCATCGGGCAAAACAAACCAGGTGGGAATACCTCTCGACTGTGGATTACCTATACATTCATCTTGCCCGTTCTGTTTGCGGTAATCGTCCCATTCACTATAAGCGATGTTCCAACGAATACCTAATTTATAGGTATTTTCCCATTTAATAATAGCCAGTGAATAGGCCGGATCATCTTTGCCGTCATAAATCACTTCTACAACTTCAACCACCCCTTTAGGGGAATTTATAAACTTCGGATTTTTATACGAATAAGTGCTCATGTCTTTTATTTTTTATTCATAGCACACAAAGATACTCAAAACAAATATATACATATATACATACGTATGATTAACGTATAAAAACATTTATGGTTATTCTAATCTTTGATTAATTCCGGTACAGAAACAAAACGTACCGAAAGACGGAAACAGGATTTATTTCGGTACGCTTCCCCGATCGGTACAAAAAACACGCAAAAAACGAAAATACTACTTTTAGTCTTTTAGTATATTAGTATT
This sequence comes from uncultured Bacteroidales bacterium, assembly GCA_949123685.1. The sequence continues at coordinate 15,100 of CASBHZ010000062.1, forward strand.
TTGACTATATTTGCGGACATGACAACCATTTAAAAAACTGAATTTATGAGCAAAGCAAAAGTAATCTCCGTATTGAATCACAAGGGGGGAGTAGGAAAGACCACAACCACGATCAACCTGGGCGGCGCGTTACGTCAAAAAGGGTACAAGGTTCTTTTGATCGACCTTGACGGACAAGCCAACCTGACTGAATCGCTGGGCTTCTCTGCGGAGCTTCCCCAAACGATCTACGGTGCGATGAAAGGCGAATACGACCTGCCGATCTACGAGCATAAGGACGGCCTTAGCGTCGTTCCCTCCTGCCTGGATCTCTCGGCCGTTGAAACGGAGTTAATCAACGAGGCCGGGCGGGAACTTATCTTAGCCCACCTTATCAAGGGCCAAAAGGAGAAATTCGATTATATCCTGATCGACTGTCCCCCCTCGCTGTCGCTGCTCACGCTTAACGCACTGACGGCCTCGGATCGGTTGATTATCCCGGTTCAGGCTCAATTCCTGGCAATGCGTGGAATGGCCAAACTTATGCAGGTCGTCCACAAGGTGCAGCAACGTTTGAACTCGGATCTTTCGATAGCCGGGGTTCTGATAACCCAGTACGACGGAAGAAAGAACCTGAACAAGAGCGTTTCGGAACTGGTACAGGAAACATTCCAGGGCAAAGTGTTCAGCACCCATATACGCAACTCCATTGCGCTGGCCGAAGCCCCGACACAAGGGCAGGATATTTTTCACTATGCCCCCAAATCTGCCGGGGCAGAGGACTACGAAAAGGTATGTAACGAACTGCTAACAGAAATAAAGTAACCATATGGCAAAGAAGAACGATTTAAAAAACAGTATGTCGGCCGGGCTGACCGGGGGATTAGACAGCCTGATCCAATCCACGGCCGGGCAAAAAGAGGCTCAAAAGCCGAAGAAAGCGAAAACCGTGCATTGTAATTTTGTCATGGACGAAACCTATCACCAGAACTTAAAGCTGATCGCGATCCGCAAAGGCGATTCGCTAAAATCGGTATTGCAAGAGGCTATATCTGACTACTTGGATAAAAACAGTTCCCTGCTATAACAGCGTATCGGGAATATACAGGGCAAACACTCCACAAAAGAAATTCTCCAGGAAAAAGGTACGCAAAAAGCACCCCTACACATCAAAAAGTATATTGAAAATGCGATTCCCTATAAAGAACCCGTTGGCAGGATTAATCTTGCGTATGTTTAACCTGCCAACGGGTACGATATTAATAAACGTTTGGATTAAGGTTGGGGTTGGACGTTTACGTCTCTATCTGCATCAACCCAGCCTGTTGTCTCTGCATCAAACTGGATCGGATTCAACACAGCCTCTCCCTGATCAGTATAACCACCACCGAAAATCAACGTGTAGATATGACGCTTGCCCGCTACCCATGTATCTCCGAACGGAACATAAATTGTT
>CASBHZ010000063.1 GCA_949123685.1 uncultured Bacteroidales bacterium
GAGATACTATCGCGTGACTGGAGTTCAGACGTGTGCTCTTCCGATCTTGACACTCTCCGACGGAACCGTATGGGGAGCTGATTCCAAAGTGACAAAACTTTCACGAAAGTCAGTTGATACATACATAAACTCCCCGTTTTACAGATCTGAAAAGATCCAAGACAAATATAATTCCGCCACTATTGATTTCAAAGGAGGCTGGGGAATAGAATTTCGTGCATATAACGATGGAATAGCCTACCGATTCAAATCATCAAAAGGAAAATCGCTGGTCGTAGCTGATGAAAACGTCACATATAATTTCCCATTTGATGCCACTTCATATGTAGCTTATACGAAAAGCCGAGCCACTGATCCTTATTTCACATCGTTCGAAAATGAATATTCTAAGAACCAATTATCTGAAATAGATCAAGACAGACTTATTTTCCTGCCAATGTCAGTAGACTTAGGCAACAATACCAAAGTGACGATAACCGAATCCGATCTGGAAGAATTTCCCGGACTCTATATGACCGGAAACGGAACCTCGTCCCTTAAAGGAAGCCATGCTAAATATCCAAAGAAATCAGTTCAGGGTGGTCACAACAATCTCCAGATGATTGTGAAAGAACGGGAAGATTTTATAGCAAAATCAAATGGTAACCGCACATTTCCCTGGAGAATAGCAATAATCACCGACAACGACAAGGATCTTGCAGCAAGCAACCTTTCTTATATTCTTGCATCGCCCTCAAGAATTGCAGAAACCGGATGGATAAAACCCGGAAAAGTGGCATGGGAGTGGTGGAACGACTGGAATATAACCGGTGTTGACTTCGAGGCGGGTGTAAATAACGAAACATATAAAAAATATATTGACTTTGCTGCAGAAAACGGCATTGAATATCTGATACTTGATGAAGGATGGGCGGTCAATAAAAAAGCTGACCTGATGCAGATAGTCCCTGAAATCAATCTTCCTGAACTTATAGAATACGCACGCGACAGGAACGTAGACGTTGTGTTATGGGCTGGTTATGTGGCATTTGATCGCGATATGGAAAATATCTGTCGTCACTATGCAAAAATGGGTGTTAAGGGATTCAAAGTGGATTTCATGGACCGCGACGACCAGGAAATAGTGGATTTCGTGCATCGTGCAGCAGAGACATGCGCCAAATATAAACTCATCCTTGACCTTCACGGAATGTATAAGCCTGCCGGACTTAACCGCACATATCCGAACGCATTGAATTTTGAAGGAGTCAACGGCATGGAACAGATGAAATGGAGCTCTATTGATCTTGATCAGGTAAAGTATGAAGTAACAATACCTTTCATAAGGCAAGTTGCAGGTCCGATGGACTATACACCCGGAGCCATGAAAAACGGCACCAAAGAAACCTATCATGAAGACTATACAGAACCGATGAGCCAAGGGACACGCTGCCGTCAACTTGCCTTGTTCACGGTTTTGGACTCCCCGTTCACAATGCTCTGCGATTCTCCGGTAAACTACGATAAAGAACCGGAATGCCGCGATTTCATCGCCACTGTGCCTACAACATGGGATGAAACAATAATACTTGATGCAAAAATGGGAGAATACATCGTGACAGCAAGACGCAAAGGCTCCTCATGGTATATCGCAGGAATCACAGACTGGTCACCACGTGAAATATCGGTAGACCTCTCATTCCTTGGAGACTCAGATCGCAATGCAATCCTTTTCAGGGATGGTGCAAATTCTGCCAAGCATGCTAATGATTATAAAAAAGAAGAAATAACAATAAACGGCAACAGGGACCTTAAAATTAATCTGGCTCCCGGTGGCGGTTTCGCAATGACAGTAAAATGATTTAAGCACCTTTCTTGTATTATGTTTACACTTAAAAACAAGCACTCGCTGACGAAAGCTCATTACGCAATATCTATAATGACTGCATGTGCTTTTTCATCATGTATATCGGAAGCTGCAACATCAGTCACAGAAATACCGGCAGAAGAAATAGCTGTGTTCATATCTTCTGACAGCACCCTTCAGAAAACATATGACTGGGCAAAGAAGATGGCTATGAGCTATTCTCACGACAGTAACGATCCGGTTGGAGCATGGTACGAAGCTGCACTGCCGCAACGTGAGGCATTCTGCATGCGAGACGTATCCCACCAGTCAATAGGGGCACATATATTGGGTCTCTCCAAACACAACAAGAACATGATGCGGAAGTTTGTAAAGAATATCAATCCGAGCCGGGATTATTGCTCTTACTGGGAGATAAACCGTTATGACAAACCGGCACCTGCCGACTATGCTTCCGACACGGAGTTTTGGTACAACCTGAATGCGAATTTCGATGTAATGCAGGCATGTTTTAAACTATACGAATGGACAGCGGACAAAGATTATATTTCTGACAAGAGCTTTACCAATTTTTATGATTTATCAGTAAATGAATATCTTGACAAGTGGCAATTGCGACCCGAGAATATCATGGAACGTCCTCCATATATGAACCAGTCTCCTGATTTCAATGAAAAAAATAATTTCCATACCTGTCGCGGGTTGCCTTCTTATGTAGAAAATTTCAGAGGTCTGACATTAGGTGTAGACTTACTTGCCGCGCTACACGGCGGGTTCAAGGCATATTCACAAATTGTAGCCCTCAACGGCAAAAACACAGAGGCTGCGCATGCGTCAAAAATGGCAAAATCATATAGCGACATTATTGACAACAAATGGTGGGATGAAGATAACTGCCGTTACCACACCTTCTGGACAACAGAAAAAAAGTTTTATCGCGGTGAAGGGGTTCCGTTTATACTCTGGTTCAGTGCCACAAACGATATCACCCGTAAGCGAGCAAGCGTGACCGACATACTTTCAAGAGAATGGAATGTCGAAAACATGTCTGCCTTTCCGGTTCTGTTCTATGAAATGGGGTATAATGAAGACGCATACCACTTCCTTACCACCCTACCCGCAATCAACCGCTCAGAATATCCCGAAGTGTCTTTCGGGCTCATAGAGGGTATTGTCTCCGGGGCAATGGGACTACGTGCCTCAGCTTCCCGCAACGAGATATCAACACTTTCAAGAATTGACGGACATGATTCAAGCATCAATAACGTTCCCGTTTTTGATGGATATGTTTCCCTTGTTCATAAAGGCATGTCATTTTCCCAAATAGAAAACAATACCGATCGGGATCTTATCTGGAAGGCTTCTTTTCAAGGTAAACACGATATTCTTGAATGTGACGGAAAAAAGATCAATGCAACAACATCAACTGATGTAAAAGGTAATCAGATATCTACCATAGAGATAAAACTACCCAAAAAAACAACAAAAACAGTGAACGTCATAAATATCTGACAAATACACACCATTTACGACAACTTGGAAGCTGTTAAAAAATGATGGCGATGTGTCAAAATTCATGAATTTTGACACATCGCTTTAATTTTTGCAAATAACCATTATATGTATTAACTTTGCCAAACTTGAAAAACTCAAATCTTCTTTACGATTCTATCACTTATATGAACAAACGTTTAACCTATCTGATAATCTTTATTATATTTCATGGCATTGTGTCAAATGCCCACAATAGGCACGTGCAACAGTTAACTATAGATAACGGGCTGTCATCAAACGCAATATACAGCATTACACAAGACAATCTCGGCAGGATGTGGTTCGGAACAATTGACGGATTACATTGTTTCGATGGCAAAAACATCTCAATATGGCGGGATTCTGAAGTCAAATCACTCGGACAAGTGATATATTCCATCCGGGAAGATAACAAGAACAGGTTATGGGTAGGAAGCGATATGGGACTTGCAATCTTTGACCTTAAAAAGGAACGGTTTGCCATATCTCCCGTAGAAGGAAATGACATAAGGATAATGTCTCCGGTAAGTGATATTCTTTTTGATAAAAAAGGACGCACCTGGATCACGACTTCCGGACAAGGAATCTTCAGATATGACGGAGAAAACAAAAATATACGCCATTATGCCGCAATTGGAAAGATCAATTCCGATATCATATCACATATCATAGAAGACAGCAAGGGATACATATGGGTGGCAAGTCCGGAAAAAGGACTCAGCAAATATGAAGAGAAAAATAATATTTTCGTTCCGGTCAAGTCATCACCCCAAAATACAATATCAATATTTGAGGATTCGTATTATAATCTATGGATCGGAACCGAAAAAGGACTTTTTAATTTTGACAGGCATTCCGGCAAATGGTCTCACGTATTGCAACCTGAAGGCAATAGTGTATTTCAAATAAGGTCAATCGTAGAATTAGAACCTGGCATACTTTTGCTCGCATCAGATGAAGGACTTACAAAATATAACACGTCCTCAGGAGAATACCATACGTTTAAAGCAAGTCCTGATATACCCGGCAATCTGAACGACAGTTATTTACACACACTTTTTCTTGACAAGGAAAATGGATTATGGATTGGCACATATTTTGGTGGAGTTAATTATATTCCTCAATCCTTCAGGCTATTTTCTCATTACAACAACCAAAATTCCCAATGCAATGCCCGCATCATTTCCGTATTCGCAAAAGCAGATGATAAAAACGTATGGATAGGTTCTGACGATGCTGGATTTTTCCAATGGAACCGTAAAGACAACACGTTCAAACCCTTCGGAATGCATTCAGACCAAGGCTTAACATATCACAATATACATGCCCTGCTCCAAGACGGAGACAAGCTTTTTATAGGAATGTATATGGGTGGACTTGACATTCTTGACATACCTACAGGCAAATTCAAAAACTACAAAGGTGGACAACAAATCAACTCCTTATATTCCTCAAGCGTATATGCAATTTTTAAAGACAGTAAGGAATCAATCTGGATAGGGACTACCAAAGGATTAAACCGTTACAGAAATAATTCAGACGATTTTGAAAGGATATTCGATCTCAATCACGCTGATGTCGAATATATATTTGAAGACCACTTAGGTTTCTTATACGCATGTTCTCTGAATCAAGGTTTATTCCGTCTTGATCCAGGCAATGGAAAATGGAAACAATTCACCACTGTCAGTGAAAAAAATAAAAAAGACATAGGACTGCCCACATATAAAATATTAACGGGAGCCGAAGACAATAAAGGAAGATTATGGTTCGGAACAGACGGATGCGGACTGTTCCGGTTCTTGCCGGATGAAGAAAAGTTTGTAAAGGCGCCCTTACCAGCATCTATACGTGTCATCAATAAGGTTATGCCAATTGACAATGACCTATGGATAACTTCAAGTTATGGATTATATTGTTATAATCCGGATGACGGAAGCATTAAATCGTATTATAAATCTTCTGGACTACAAGGTAACTTATTCCTTCCCAACTCGGGCATCATTCTTGACGACGGCACAATACTTATCGGTGGCATAAACGGATTTAACGAATTCAATCCATCTGACTTCAATTTCAATCCTCATAATCCAAAGGTAATTCTAACAGACCTAACATTATTTAACCGACATGCATCAATAGATACAGAAGGCTCTCCCCTCTCCTTATCCTTGGCATATTCAGACAAACTCAAATTGAGTCATGAACATTCAATCTTCGGATTCTCAGTTGCCGTGCTAAGCTACTCAAATCCTGCCCAAAACAGATTCCAATATAAACTTGAAGGATTCGATCCCGATTGGAACGAAGGGCCATCTGACGGACGTGTGAACTATACTAACCTTCCTCCGGGCAATTATAAGTTTTTAGTGCGGACAGCCGATGGCGCCGGGGGATGGAACGAGAGCTCAGTGTCATTCCCCATAGAAGTTTTGCCACCTTGGTGGTTATCAGTCCCCATGCTTATAACCTATTCCCTTGCATTCGTGTTGTGCATGATATTCTTCTACCTTAAACTTAAGAAGAAGCAGAAAAGAGAGTTGCAGATGCTGACAATACGCAAAGACAAAGAGCTATATCAGAGCAAAATAGACTTCTTCACACACATGGTTCACGAAATACGCACTCCCCTGACCCTTATTCTGTCACCTCTTGAATCACTGATGAAGTCCAAAGGAAAAGTGAGCGATGAACTCCCTACCCTAAACGTGATTGCACGTAACGGACAAAGGCTACTGAACCTTGTTAACAAACTAATGGATTTCAGAAAAATCGAATCGGGATGTGTAAATATTGATCTCAGACCGATAGATATCAAGGAAAGCATATCAGACACATTCCATAATTTCCTGCCGATGGCTGAAATAAAAAATGTGTCAGTAACGTTTAATGTCCCCAACCATGAATGCTATGCCATGGCTAATAACGAGGCCTTGCATCATGTAATGGATAACCTACTTTCCAATGCATTAAAATTTACTAACAACCAGATATGGATTGACATTGAAGATAATGGAGATTCATTTTGTATTATTATAAAAGATAACGGAAGCGGTATAGATAAAAAAGAACAGCAAAAGATCTTTGATCCATTTTATCAGGTTGCAGAAACGCGACCGCAAGACAATATCGGCACAGGAATAGGACTTCTTCTTGTAAAGAAGTATGTTGACCTTATGGAAGGTCGCTTGCAAGTGGAAAGCACACCGAATAATGGAGCCACTTTCCGATTTTGGCTAAACAAGGCTGAATCTTGTGATATAATCAAGAAAACAACGTCCTCCAATCCTATAATTAATCCTGTAGCCGATAATGACGCTTCCTCAACTCATAAAGAGAAGATACTTATCGTTGAAGATAATGCCGAGCTCCTGAGTTTCTTACGTGATTTGTTTGCAACAGATTATGATGTTGCATGCGCTTCCAACGGGAAAGATGCCCTTCAATCTCTTGCCGAGAATCTATACGACATTATCATAAGCGATGTCATGATGCCGGAAATGGATGGCATAGAACTGTGCAAAAGAGTAAAAAACAATATCGCCACAAGTCATATTCCGGTGTTATTACTGACAGCCAAAACAGAATCAAGGGATCACATTGACGGATTTGAAAACGGAGCAGATCTCTACATCACAAAACCATTCTCTTCAGATGTCCTTAAAGCCCAGGTAAAAGGGATTCTTAAAATCCGTAAACAATTACGTAGGGATTTCAGTAATAATCCTCACACTTTAGCCAACGTATTGGTGCCAAATTCTAAACTTGACAATGAATTTTTGAAAAAAATTGAAGAGATCGTAATGAAAAGGATCTCCGATCCTGAATTTAATGTTGACACTCTCGCCCAAGAAATTGGCATCTCTCGTACAGGACTGTTCTCCAAACTGAAAGCTGTTGCTGATATGACACCAAATGCATTTATAAAACGTATCAGGTTAAACGAAGCGGCACGTCTTCTTGCAGAAGAAAATCTCAGGGTAAACGAAGCTTGCTATGGTGTAGGATTCGCTTCGCGTTCACACTTTGCCAAATATTTTCAGGAACAATTCGGTGTCACCCCGGTAGAGTATAAAGCATCCCTTAATAAAGGGAAACAATAAGAGGGGTTTAAGAAATTGTTTATATATAAACAATTTCTTAGATTCATTGAAACAGGGAATCAAGACGCGACTGGTCAAGAAGACAGAAAACGCGGTTGCCGTTGGGAGTGAAAGCAGGATCCGGAAGGGTGAAAAGTTCTGCACACAGATGCTCCATCTCAACTGCTCCAAGTTTCTCGCCTCGGCGTATCGCCGAGGAGCGAGCCATCATCAATGCCGCCCTCGAGGCAATAGACACGTCACCTTTTGCATCAAGTCCGTAATTGACGGAATCTTCAGTAACGGAATCCAGTATCCTCAACACCACATCCTTCGGATTGCCATTCTTTAACATAGCCGGCAACGACGTGATATGCCAATTGTTTCCTGACTCATACTCCAATGAGAATCCGAGCCGCCTAAGATCATCCCCTATCTCGAGCAAAGCTGCCCGTTGCGCCTCATCAAGCGTCACCGTCTCCGGAAACATCACACTCTGCGACACAACCTCCATTTTCTCCACCCTGCGCATGAACTCTTCATAGAGTATCTTGACATGAGCCCTATGCTGGTCTATTATAATCAAGCCATCACGTGACGAGGTGACTATATATTTTGACGCATATTGCATGCACATTGGTGTCAGCTTATCCTTAAACTCTTCATCAAACAATGAATCATCAGGCTTATCGGAATCTTCCGTCTCCGGAATTAATCCGATGGAACTATCCACAGTCTTATGACAATTTACTGGAGTCTCCGGCATCTGAAAACTATTTTTAGCGGCACCTCTGCTAAAATTTTCATATAATGACTCCCAATTAGAAGAGGATGGTTTGTGGTCATATTCCGATTTAAACGGATTATACCCCTTTGGCATCTCTATGACCGGCTCTTTGGGCAGCTCCCCCTCTTTCAACGGACGGACCGGAATTGCATCTGATGTGAAATCAATGGAAGGAACAGCTGAAAACTTACCGAGCGCAGCCTTTACGGCAGCCTGCAGGATCGGCCATATCTGCTGTTCATATTCAAACTTTATCTCATCTTTCGTCGGACTCCTGTTCACATCAACGCTCTGGGGATCCACGGAAAACTTCAAGAAATAACAAGGTTGCGTGTCGGGAGCGATAAGGGCGTCATAACACCCTATTATAGCCTTATGAAAATAAGGATGACGCATGTTGCGTCCGTTTGCTATCAGGAACTGCAAAGGATTACGCCTTCGGGCAAATTCAGGCCTCGAAATAAACCCTTCTATCTTCACTAAAGAAGTTTCAACATTTATTGGCAGGAGTTGTGTATCAAGACTCGATTTCCATAGATCTATGATACGCTGTTTGAAAGAGCCGGCACGCAAGTCGATGATGCGGTTACCTGTGTCAAGTCCAAGACGGATATTATTATTCACCAATGCCATCCTCTCAAATTCACGAATGATGCTTGTGAGTTCAACGCTGTCGCTCTTAAGGAATTTCCTCCGTGCTGGAACATTGAAGAAAAGTTTCTTGACGGTAATCACGGTGCCTTTGTCGCACACGCAAGGCTCCTGACTTTCCACTCGGCTACCTGCAATCACGAGATGAGTGCCGAGTTTGTCATCTTCCCTTCTCGTCTTCACATCCACCTCGGCTATGGCACATATGGAGGGAAGAGCCTCCCCCCTGAATCCCATAGTGTGAAGTGTGAATAAATCTTCGGCATTACGGATTTTTGACGTGGCGTGACGTTCAAAAGCCATACGGGCATCTGTCTCCGACATGCCGGAGCCATTATCTATAACCTGTATCATGGTTTTACCCGCATCCTTCACTACAATGCGTATATTCGTGGCGCCGGCATCAACAGCATTCTCCACTAACTCCTTGATGGCTGATGACGGGCGTTGAATCACCTCTCCGGCGGCTATCTGGTTTGCCACTGAATCTGGCAGCAATCTGATCACATCTGTCATAAACACCTTATTGTGATATTCCCGTTTTCATTTTCGAAGCGGGTGTGTCATCCTTGAAATAATTGTCAAGTTCCTCAGGAACCTCTCCAAGTTCATCAATCCATTTCCATCGGTCGCCATACCATTCACGCTTAGGTCGCAACGGCTCGAACCATTTGAATCCTTGCAGGTATTGCTGCGATGGTTTAACGAGGAAAAGAGGATATATTGAACCGGTAGTCTCCGGCCAGAACTTTAGTTTGTCAAGCGTGCGAGCTTTCATGTCTATCGTAAGGAAAGAACTCTCCACGCTAACCATCTTGTTATACGTAGAGTCCTTCTCCATCGGCAGGAATATAGTCTCGACATTCCCTTCCACTTCAAGTTTTTCCAACTCGTCATTTGAGAAATAAGCAGTCATTTTCTTCCCTGAAAGCTGATTATAAAAATCTTCATCAAGATATTCTGCCAAGAATCCTTTCTCCGGAAGATCCGCCCTATCAACAGTCGAATCATTAAAATGCACGTTTATCTTCTCACCATAAACCTGCTTGCTGTCGCTCCAGACTATCGGTTTGCGGATCATGTAAAGCATCGAATCATACTCCTGATAAATCATAGTGTCGGCAACCCCCTGCATATCCTGACGGAAGAAACGTGCCCTGCCGATCGCTTTGGCAACATGATAATCCTTGGGAACCATATATGCAGAGTCACGTCCAAGTTTATCAAGTCGCGGACCGGAAGCTAAAGTGTCAATAGAATCATTATCAGGAACACTGTCAACTATCTCCGTGGCTACCATCTCCCTCACTGTAGATAGCTTGATTTGATTTTCCTGATCATCAGGCTCACTATGTCCTTTTTTTTCAGATTTATCAGATTTGCCGTGAATATCAGGCAACACAGTAAGATCAGAAGACTCTTTTATAAGCTTGCCACCATCGGTAGAAACAGGAGCAGAGATTTGAGGTTTAGAAACTTGAGTCTGCCCCTTTTTAAGATCTTCCAATAGCTTAAAAAAGTCTTTATTGAAACCTGTCAATGCCGGAACCTGCCCGGGCTTGGGAAATCCATACGGTACACGAAGCATCTCTATCTTCATGTCCTCCGCCATTTCCATAGGCGACGAATAACCCTGCAGACGGGCACGCGTTTCCGCACTCCATTTATTATTAAGGCTATCTGGCCAAACGTATTCCACCCGTATTGATGTCAGAATTGTGTCTGCACGCAAAAAAAGCGTATCCTGCCGTGAGTATTCCATCAATAAAGGATATTCAGTGGAGAATGCCCTTCTCAAAGAATCGTCATATTCCCCATAACCGCCAATAAGGGTCATCTTGCGAGCCGTGTCGGTCAATACCATAGGCTGCGGATTCTTCGCAAGATCCCTGAACATATACGCACGGCTGAGACGCGTTGCCTTGTCATAGATAATCGAGTCACCTTCAAGTGAAACCACATTCATCGAACTGTCACGATGCAGAATCGTGGAACGCGCAGTAAGGATAGCGTTATCAGTCTGCGTGTTGTAACGTCCGGCTGATGTAAGGATAGTGTCATTGGCTCCTTCAATACGCGTCTCCGTATTGATTGTTGCGATATGTGTTCCGGTATTGTAATCAAGCTCTTCGGTAAACATCTTATAGCCGTCCTTGGTATTGACCAATACCACATCGCTCTCAAAACGGGCAAGCTTTGTGGCTGGCGAATACTCGCCATAGATAGATGTAAGTTCATTTATCTCATCCTCCAGTTTACCGCCACGCGTATACCATCCCATCTCAATATTCATGTCATAATCAAGGCTGTCTGTGGTCAATGTAACCTTTGGATCTTTAAGAATAACCTCCGGACGTGACGGACCTGAAGTCAGCACAGCCTTGCGCATCCCTCCGTCATAGAAAAGTTTGTCGGCATAGACAAAAAGGGTGTCACCCTGACGCATTTCCACATGACCGAATGCATCCAATGAGTTACGCTCAGGGAAATAATATGCCGAGTCGCAATACATCCACATACCTCCCTGCCTGAACACCACAGTCCCTTTCACTATCTGCTTTTCTTCGTTATCAAGTGGCGGACGGAACAGCGAGTCGGCATTCTCAAGAAAGACTTTATCCTCCTGATAGCGGTTGGCATCCGGAATTGTAGGCTTTATCGGTTGCGTCGGAGCCGGACGTGTAAAAGACTCCTTCTTTTCAGTTTTCTTACGCTGTTGCGCATAGATGGAATCCATAACAGAGATTCCTCCCGACAGCACAATCGCTGCCAGGAGAAACACTATAAATTTAGGAGTCTTGGAAATCATCACTTTATCCAGCCGTCGTATTCAAATTCACAGTTTTGCCATCCATCGGCAATCTTAACATACGTATCCTTGATTTTTTGTTCAACCCATTCTTTGAGAATATCGTTTTTACGACTCACTTCATACATCTCCTTGATCATATTGTAGTCGTCTGAAAGATTTGCCTTATGCCCCTGAACCCTATTGGTAAGCTTCACGATCGCAACTATGTCTTTATTGCGCTTAGAGTCTTTCATGATAAATGCCTCAGACACGTCGCCCGGCTGCATGAGTTCTATCCTGCGTGCAACTTCAGGCGGCAGATCCTGCATCTCAAAACGCGAACTTCCGGTCTGAGGATTCACCATAATACCCCTATTGTTTTTAGTATCCTTATCTTGTGAAACATATCTTGCAGCCTCTTCAAAAGGGAATTTACCTGCCATTATCTCTTTACGGAGTGAGTCAAGACGCACTGTAGCCTCTTTAAGATCCTTTTCATTCACTTTCGGAGTTAGAATTATATGACGCACATTAACCTGGTCTCCACGCTTGTCTATAAGCTGGATTATATGATAACCATATTCAGTTTCTACAATACGGGAAACCTTCTTGGGATCATTGAGGTTAAAGGCGACATTGGCAAATTCAGGCACCCATGCCGAACGGTTCTGATAACCGAGTTCTCCACCCTGCATTGCCGATCCGTCTTCACTATACATGATCGCCAATGTTGAAAATTCGGACTCACCTCGGTTCACACGGTCTGCATAATCACGTAAACGAGCTTTCACGTCTTCAATCTCCTGAGCCGGGATCACCGGGTTTATCGAAATGATCTGAGCTTCCACCTGCATCGGCACGTATGGTATCGAATCTTCCGGAAGAGCGGAAAAATATTTTCTAACATCATTGGGTGTAGCCTTAACATCTTTGGTCAGATTGCTCTGCACCTGCTCGATGATATAATTGTTGCGCATCACGTCAAGCATCTGATCACGGAGCTGGGCATATGGTTTACGGAAATATTCCTCAACCTTCTCGCGCGACCCGAGATTGTTAACAAAATAAGCCATTCGCTTGTCTACCGAGCTCTGCACCTGACCCTCCGGAGCCTCCACCGTATCAATCTTCGCCTGATGGAGATATAGTTTCTCAACCGCTATCCTCTCGGGGATAACACAATAAGGATCTCCGATTATGGGAGTGCCTTCAGAACGCATCGAAGCATATTGCTCCTCGATCTCGGAGCGGAAAATAGGCTCATCACCCACTATCCACGCTACCTCGTCAACAACATTTCGCTTTACAGGAGCGGCAATGGCGCAAAGAGCCATCAATGCGGCTCCGGGTATCATGACATTTCTTAATTTCATATCTTAAAATTAATATAAAGCAACCGGCAGATTCTCGCTATCAGTCGCTTATGTTCTTTCTATTATTGTTATTGTTAGCGGCAGATGCCATTTCCTTCATTTTACGCTTCACGGGATCGTATAGTCCCGGCTTAAGTTTACCGTCTTCTATACCTTTGGCATAAAGAGAGGAAAGCAACTCAAAACGATAGTCGCTTTTCTTTTCTCGGCTGATCATGTCGGCAATAAGCTTGGATGCATATTCATAAGGCATGACGCTTCCGGAAGGAAGATAGTCGAATATGTGAAGCAAATATACAGAACCGCCATAAGCTGTTTCAAAGTCTTTGGTAGAACTCAAAAAAGCGTCAGCATCATAAAACCGATATGGTATCTGCTCCGACATTTCGCTCCAGTCTATCCAGTTATCCTTGAAATACTCATATTGAGAAGCCTGCCTCAACCCATATTTCTCTATATTGTCAATCGCAGATGGAGTTGCAGAAGCCATCCATCTGCGAATGTCACCAAGACGCTCTTCAGAATCGGACACTTTCAAATAAATGCCTTTGATAATAGGCGCCTCAAGTTTCATTTCTTCGCCATGTGCCGCATAATACAGCCTCACATTTTGCTCTGAAACAGCAGGAGCCTCTTCCTGTTTCGAACGCAGGTAACGCTCTATTATAAGATTGTTGCGGTAATCCTCCGCCATACGGTTAATCCTCTCCAAGTCTGCGATATTCTCCAAAGCGACATCACTAAGCATCATGGAGCGAACCCATCGTTCCACTATCGAATTAAACAACTCAGTGCTATCTTCTTCAGACAAACCGGACGGAATCCTGGCTAAGACTTCACGCATTGTAAGCGCTGAATCCCCAACCTCTACAAGTATTTCCTCTTCCGCTGCAGTTTCATTTGTGTTAGAACCACAACCTGCAGTAGAAGACATTGCCGCAAGTGCTACAACAATACCTATAAAGACAGAAGGTTTACGCATTTCCATAATATGCTACAAATTTAAGCAAATTTCCATTAATAAAAAAGAAGCTGAATCTTAATATTGATCCAGCTTCCTTATAATGAAGGATTTTTACTCTATTTCTTCACGCTTTTTAACACTTTCTTATTGACTTTGACCGGATACTTCTTCCGGAGTTCTTCTTCCCACTGGCTTTGGAACTCATTCTGATAATCACTAGTCACAAGTCCGCGCACATCCGTATATTCTTCCGGAGCCGTGATCACGCGAGGATCTATCATAAAGAATGTTGCGAATGCCTTTTTTGCAGGTTTAGTTTCGGGACCATCGAAAAGAAGATGATCAACCATCGCGTTTGTTCCTTTCTCAACAAGCACCTTCTCTATAGCCGCTTTACCATGAAACGCCTTGCGTATGGTATTCACCAAAGAATCACGACCGATCGTTGCCGCCATCTCCTTGACCTTGCCGGCAACAGAATCATTGACAGCCTGAACGAGATAACCCTTAGCATGCGGCACACTCCATTTATAGTTGCTGCGATTAGACTCGAAATAATTCTTCAATCCCTCTGTATCTTTAGCCGCCTTGTCCCAGATTTTCTTTACACTAACCTCATACAGCAGACTGCCATCCACGTATTCATGAAGCAGGTTTCTGTAATCGGGTTCTTCACGTTCAAGCCTTGCTATCTCCGCATCTACAAGACTGGAATTATAGAAAGTATCAAAATTATTATTGAAAATCCTAATTGCAGCATCCGGATTGACTTGCATTACATTTTTCATCGCGCCCACAAATTCAGACGCAGCTATTTTTTTACCATCAATAGTGAAAACTGTAGCACCGCCTTCCTGATTTTTACCATATCTTTCATAGAAGAGCGAATCGATTCCATTTGTCAGCACATAAGAGCGCATGGAATCAAGAACTTTATCGTTTACCTTACCCTTATGAATATCGGCAAGACGAGCACTCTGATTGTCGCGGACCAGAACATAGCGATCATCCTGAGGATTAGTCACACGGGCGAGAAATTCAGGTTTCATCTGAGCCATTGATGGTATAGGACGCGATGCAATCCGGTTTATTATATGCCATCCGAAAGCAGTGCGGAAAGGTTCGCTTATACTGTTGTCAGGCATTGAGAAGGCAACAGAATCAAATTCAGCAACCATCTCCCCGGAACCGAACCAAGGGAGCATGCCTCCTTGACGGGCAGAACCGCGATCATCGGAAAAACGTGTGGCAAGATCAGAAAACTTGGATGGATCGGCTTTTACTATCCCATATATGCTGTCAATCTGGTGACGGGCTTTTGCATTTATTTCAGGATCATTGCCTTGAGCCATCTTCAAAATATGCGCAGCCTGTATCTTTCCCCGTGCCGGACGGCTTTTACCACCTTTAAGCACATGGTATCCCACCGGACTCTCGATAATTCCGGATATTTCCCCTTCCGGAGTTGTATAAGCAGCAATCTCGAATGCATATGGATATTGTTGAGCCGTGATATAGCCCATGCAACCTCCCCTATGGCTTGAACCGCGATCTTCCGAAAGCTTTGCTGCAAGTTCTGCAAAGTCAGCACCCGAAAGCAACGCCTGGCGAATACTGTCCATGCGCTGTCTCTTGACTGCATTTTCGGCAGAGTTCTGACTCTTGAAGAGCATTATATGATTGGCTTCGACTTCTCTCGAAGCACGATCGTAAGTTTCTTTAAGGAGCTTGTCAAGATACGTTGAATCGGCAAGATACGGAGCTGCCAAATCTCTACGATACTGCTCCATCTCTTTACGGAAAGAAGCCGTAGTGTCTATCCCTTCTGCTTTTGCGTCTTCAACCTTCATCTTATAAAGCTTGAACATCTCAACATACTCTTCGAGAGGCTGCTGAGAGAGTTGCTGCTGGCTATTCTTGCCATATAGATATTCAAACTCAGACTTGGGGACGTCAACTCCGTTGACAGTCATTATTACGGGATCTTTGGCTGTCATTGCCAAAGCGAAAATAGCGGCTCCGGCTCCAGCGACAAACTTTTTATTCATTTAAGTTACCAACTTTTTTTAAATATCAATGAAGGAATAGCTCCAGCTAATTCCCATATAGATTTAACGATGACAATTTATAAAAATTGTCATCGTTAATATTTGATATTAAATATTTGAGACGCTCAGTAATCCCAAGCGCAATATAATCAATTGCCCATCTCCGATATGAATTTCACACGAACAAGGCGTATATTGTTCTCATCATATTCATCGCCGAGTTCCTGGATCGCACTTTCAAGATCATCCTCCTCACTTTCACGAAAATAATCCATCATGTCTTCTACCTGTTCATCATCAAGGATCTCATAGATGAAATAATTTATGTCAATCTTGGTTCCTGCCTCTACAATAGATTCGAGCACATCAAGCAATTCCTCAAACTCAAGACACTTGAGATCGGAAGAGCGTCGTGTAGGGAAAGAGTGTGTCCCCTTGTGTAGAT
>CASBHZ010000064.1 GCA_949123685.1 uncultured Bacteroidales bacterium
GAGATACTATCGCGTGACTGGAGTTCAGACGTGTGCTCTTCCGATCTCCGAGAAATAATTATAGGATACCAAGCCACCACAATCCGGATCACCGGTAAGAGCATGATTATAAAGCTTGCCATAAAGTTCAGTCATGTCAACAGGCATGCCCATCAGCTCTTGAAACTCCCTGAAAATACCTACCCAGGCATTCAGATCGGAGGTGCAGTTGTTGCAATGCACCATGGCTACAAGCGAACCGTCCGGGGTAGTGACCATATCAATCACTTCATACGGTTTCGAAAGTTCTTTCTCGACAACGATCATCGAGAAAGATGACGTTCCGGCAGAAACATTCCCGGTGCGCTGTTTCACAGCATTCGTGGCAACCATACCCGTCCCGGCATCACCTTCGGGAGGACATACGGGAACTCCCGGTTTAAGATTTCCGGAAATATCAAGCTTGTGTGCTCCACCTTCTGTTAACACACCGGCATTCTCACCTGCGAGAAGACACTTCGGAAGGATATTTTCAAGTCTCCATGTAAAAGAATACGGGGCAATCAATTCATCAAACTGACGAATCATACGCGATGAATAATCCTTGGTTTCAGGATCGACAGGCAACATTCCCGAAGCATCCCCGATACCTAATACCTTCTCTCCCGTGAGTTGCCAATGTATATATCCAGCAAGAGTGGTGAGATAATCTATCTGCGCAACATGCTCTTCGTTATTAAGGATAGCCTGATACAGATGAGATATGCTCCAACGCAAAGGGATATTATAATTGAAAAGACGGGAAAGCTCAGCTGCGGCAATGCCTGTATTCGTATTTCTCCAGGTGCGGAATGGAACCAATATCTTGCCATCTTTGTCAAAAGGCATGTAACCATGCATCATGGCACTGACACCAATGGCGGCAAGACTTTCGATTTCCACCCCATACTTCTCAAGAACGTCAGAACGAAGATCCCTATAGCAATCCTGGACACCGAACCATATGGCATCCACACTGTAGGTCCATAGATTATCTATAAGCTGGTTCTCCCATTCATGGGAACCTTGGGCTATAGGACGGTTATCCTCATCAATCAATACTGCTTTAATACGGGTTGAACCAAGTTCTATACCAAGCACGGCTTTACCCAAACGGATAGTTTCTTTAGCATCCATATTTAATCGGAATTAAGAAAGCATTATTTTCAAATGCCTTCTAACAAAGAGACTTGTTTAGCATATAATATACCTCATTCCAACGAAGAGTATTCTTAAATCCTGATATAGTCGTATCTTTGTCGATAACCGCCAACTCAATTCCGGCAATCTCCGCATAATCCTCCCAATACTCTTGCGACAGGCTGTATGAGAAGCAGGAATGATGAGTGCCGCCGGCAAGGATCCAGGCACCTGCGCCTGTCTCGAAATCTGGCATCGGTTTCCAAAGAGCGGAAGCAACAGGGAGGTTGGGCATCGGTTTTGATTTAACGCATTCAACGTCGTTAACTATCAAACGGAAACGGTTACCGAGATCGACAACTGTCGCAGTGCAACCGGCTCCTGGGCGTGAAGTGAACACAAGGCGGGCTGTCTGTGCCTTACGTATACCAATTCCGAGGAAATGAACTTCAAGACGAGGCTTTTCTTCAGCGATAAGCGGACACACCTCAAGCATATGAGCCTGAAGGATTGTGCTATCCTTACCATTAAAATTCAGTGTATAATCTTCAAGGAAAGAACAAGCCTTACCTTCCGACATTACCCATACAGAGCGATAAAGAGCCGCTGATTTCCAGTCTCCTTCAGCTCCGAAGCCATACCCCTCCGCCATAAGTCTCTGTGACGCAAGACCGGGGATCTGATCAAATCCCACAAATTTGGGATCGTTTATATTATCTGTGCCAAGGTCATCAAAATTCGTAGTGAAACCTTTAGCTCCCTTGTCTTTCAAGATAGCCCTAAGGGTAAGTTCCGCATGGGCTGCATTCCATACAGATTTATACTCATCAGATGCAGGTATCTCCATGTCATGCTGATGATCATAAAGCTTGAAATACTCATTTACAAGACAGCGTATGTCATCTTCCTTAATTTGCTTATGATATTCCATAAGCTCACTTACCGGACAATAATCCACGTGATAGCCGAGACGCTGTTCCGCTTCAACCTTGTCTCCGTCGGTAACGGCAACATTGTTCATCTGGTCACCAAAACGGATAATAAGCATGTCTTGAGAATCTGCCCATGCAACAGCTACCCTCTCCCATACGGCAATCTTCTTGAGAACCTCAGGATCTGTCCAATGACCAACCACAACCTTGCGGCGCACTCGCATACGTGTGCATATATGACCGAACTCTCGGTCCCCATGTGCACTTTGATTCAGATTCATGAAATCCATGTCTATTTCATTCCATGGAATCTCGGCATTATATTGAGTGTGGAAATGGAGCAAAGGCTTGTTAAGCTGCTGTAGTCCGTGTATCCACATCTTTGCAGGAGAGAATGTATGCATCCATGTGATAACACCGGCACATTTAGGGTCATTGTTAGCTGCTTTCATTATCTCGCTCACTTCGCGTGAAGAGTTGGCAGTGCCCTTATAAACCACTTTAACAGGTAATACATCCGATTTATTAAGACCCTCAACCATCTCTTTTGAATGAGAGTCAACCTTTACTACGGCATCGCCTCCATAAAGAAGCTGTGCGCCGGTAACCCACCATATTTCGTATTGATCAAAAATTTCCATGATATTCTATATTCTAAGTTTATATTATTATTTTATTAATATCCTATTTCTTTGTCTGACCGTAATATGCATTCGGCCCATGCTTGCGGGAGAAATGTTTTTCAACCAGAAGTGGATTCATCCTCAATGAAGGGTTCACTGCATATGCAATGCTTGCCATTTTAGCAACCTGCTCCAACACCACTGCATTATGAACCGCATCTGCCGGAGAAATACCCCATGTGAACGGTCCATGATTCTTAACAAGAACACCGGGAGTATGCATAGGATTCAGGTCAGCAAATCTTTCAACAATTACATTGCCAGTTTCAAGTTCATAATCTCCTTTCACTTCCGCCTCGGTCATATCACGTGTGCATGGAACTGCTTCGTGGAAATAATCGGCATGAGTAGTTCCTATGTTAGGAAGATCAATGCCTGCTTGCGACCATGCGGTTGCATAAGTGGAGTGCGTATGCACCACACCCCCTATTTCCGGAAACGCCCGATAGAGGGCGAGATGGGTTGGCGTATCAGAAGACGGACGCAAAGAACCTTCAACCACGTTGCCTGAATTGAGGTCTACGACCACCATATCCTCCGGTTTCATGTCATCATAGCTCACGCCACTCGGCTTGATCACCACAAGACCTTTTTCGCGATCTATACCGGAGACATTACCCCATGTAAAAATCACGAGACCATGCTTAACAAGATCAAGATTTGCATTGAAAACTTTTTTCTTTAATTCCTCAAGCATAAGACTATATAATTTTTTAAGAAGCTGTTATCTAAATTTTGAAATTTGCAACACTTGCATCATCCGAACAGAACTCATAAAGACGTGCACCTCTGCGCGAATTTTCTTTATCCACCATATCTGTTGGCACAATACAACTATTCTCG
This sequence comes from uncultured Bacteroidales bacterium, assembly GCA_949123685.1. Next base: position 3,617 of record CASBHZ010000064.1, read on the forward strand.
AGAGCTCTCCGCCTGAAATTGCGCTTGTCAATTTTCACACCAAGCAGAGTTTCATATAGCTGCTGAAGCTGTGTCAATGTGAAACGCTGAGGTAAAAGGCGGAATGCGATAGGTTCTGTGCGAAACTTATTCTGAATCTTACGTATCGCTTTACGAATCATGGAATCATGATCCAGACATAGATGAGGAATCTGATTCAAATCAACCCAATAAGCATTATGAGCCTTCAAAATGTCATGGTCGATATCCGGAAAGTTAAGAAGCGCAGCATAAGCTACAGAAACTACACGTTCCCCCGGATCCCTTTCCACTTCGCCAAATGTACCGATCTGATACATGTAGACCCCGTCGAGACCCGTAAGATTTTTAAGGACACGTTGTGCAGCATCATCAACGCTCTCTTCATAATTGACAAAACCTCCCATCAATGACCATTCTCCCTTATGGGGCTCAAAATCGCGCTTGATGAGGAGAAGTTTTAAGTTCCCCTCATTCAAGCCGAATACAATGCAGTCAACGCTCAGATATAAACGATCGTGTTGCTTATAATAGTTTTTCTCATTCTGTATCATATTCCAATCTTATTGAGAAGTGATTTAAACTTTTATGAAGAAAACATGCGTTCTCATTTATTGAATTTATTTAAACTAATTTTTACGGTAAAATTTATTAAGATTGCCATAATGTTTACAATTCTTCAGAATTTTTTATAACTTAAATTAGTTTAAACAACTTCATTTGGTTTTCGTAAAAAGTTTAAATCACTTCTGAGTAAAGACCCTATCTTTAATCAAATCTTTACCAGAAATAAATATAGAACGCTACAGTTATACCAAGTATTATTACAGTATTAACAATATCCCATGCATTCCAGCTCTGGCGGGTTGCAAGACGCTGCTCGGGAGTCGATGTGCCAAATACCAGACCCTGAATCTTTGCCGAATCCGGAGCTTTCGTAAACAAAGACACAACAAACACGACAGCAATACAGAAAAGGAGCATCCAACCGCAGAAGAAGAGCCAGTTGCAATCATAGAAAACATACTGGAAATAGCTGTGATCCCCCTCTACCGGATTGAAATCATACCAGATCTTGGCACTCAGACGTGTCAGACCGATCACCAGCCCTGCAATAAGACCCCACATACCGCCTTGCGCTGACGCTCGCTTCCACACAATACCCATAAGGAATGCGGCAGCTATACCAGGTGCAAGCACGGACTGAACTTCCTGAAGGTAGTTATAAAGCACGTTACCCATCGAACGCATCACCGGAATCCAAAGAATACCGAGCAATACTATCACTACAGTGGCAACCTGTCCGATACGTACAAGCTTCTTTGGCTCCGTATTCGGATGATAACGCTGATAAAAGTCTATTGTGAACAATGCGGATGACGAATTGAAAAGTGATGCCAAAGATGACATAAGGGCTGCAAGAATACCACAAACTATTAGACCTTTAACTCCTGCGGGAAGAAGCCTGGCAACAAGAGTCGGGAATGCTGCGTCGGGAGTGCTAAGCTTGAACATCTCTCCATTCACCATAATACCTTCATGGCTGAGAGCAAAAGCAATCATACCGGGAATAAGGAAAAGGAACACGGGAAGAAGCTTAAGGTAAGCTCCGAAAATGGTACCCCTGCGACTCTCTTTCTCATTCTTGCCGGAGAGCACACGCTGAACGATAAACTGGTCAGTACACCAATACCAGAAACCGATCACGGCAGATCCGATCAGCGCACCGAGCCATGGATAATTTGCATCACCGTTATTACGTATGAGATTGGTCATGGTGTCTCCATATTCATTAACCTCCACAGCTGAACAAACACGCATCATCTCATCCCATCCTCCAAGTTCACGAAGACCGAGAACAAGGATAATCAATGATCCCAACAAAAGGATCGGTGTCTGAAGCACAGATGTGTACAGCACAGATTTCATACCTCCCAACACTGTATAGATTGCCGTTATCACAACAAGACCGATAGCTGCAATCCAAAAGAAATCAATTCCCCAAAGAGTGTCGATACCGAAAACCTGCTGGAACACGAGTCCTCCGGCATAAACCGTAACCGCTACTTTTGTAAGCACATAGCTGATAAGCGATATCAGTGATAAGATAGTTCGTGACGTCCCGTTGTAACGGCGTTCAAGAAATTCAGGCATCGTGTAAACCATTGAACGGCTATAAAACGGAACAAACACCCATCCAAGGAGCAGAATCATCCACCCTTGAATCTCCCAATGCGCCATTGCCATACCACTTGAAGCGCCGGCTCCTGCAAGACCGATCAAATGCTCAGAACCGATATTCGATGCAAAAATAGACGCACCGATAGCAATCCATGTTGCATCTTTACCTCCAAGAAAATAATCGGAAGCAGTGCTCTGTTTCTGACGCGACACCCACACGATAATCATGATCAGCGCTATGGCGAAAATGCCGATCACCACCCAGTCTAAAATTGCCATATCATTAATATTTTAGATTTAAATCTGTGAGACAACTTTTATTTCTTTGTAGAAAACTTATAAATACACGTGCTATTATAAGTTTCACCGGGACGCAATGTCGCTGAAGGCCATGCCGGTTTATTTGGAGTATCCGGATATTTCTGGGTCTCAAGACAAAGACCATGGCGCTGATTATAGATTTTAGCTTTTTTGCCGGTCACAGTTCCGTCAAGGAAGTTACCTGTATAAAACTGGACACCGGGTTCATTTGTAAACACTTCGAGAACAATACCTGAACGAGGATCTGTTACTCGGGCGGCACAATCATCAAGATTCCCTTTGGTATCAAGCACGAAGTTATGATCAAAGCCATTTCCATATTTGACCTGAATATAATCCGATTCTATATCCTTACCTAAAAGTTTCTCTTCTGTAAAATCCATCGGAGTGTCTTTTACCGGTATAATCTCACCTGTTGTCATGAATGTGCTGTCAACTGGTGTGAAATTCGAGGCATTAATCCATACCATTTCATCTGTCACACTAAGTTCCGGATCTCCTGAAAGATTAAAATATGAGTGATTAGTCAGATTGACGATAGTAGGCTTATCAGTCGTGGCTGCATAATCAATACGAAGTGCATTGTCATTACTGAGAGTGTAAGTTACCGATGCTTTCACATTGCCGGGGAACTGATTGTCGCCATCCGGAGAGTCAAGTGAGATTGTCAGTGTTGAATCTGAAACATTCTCGATTTTATAAACCCTGTATTGCCAGCCGAGAGTGCCCATATCCGTACCGCCATGCAGACAATGACCGAAATTATTCTGTGGCAACTGGATAGTGTCACCGTCAATTACAAATTTACCTTGATTTATACGGTTGGCATAACGACCTATGGCTGCGCCGAAGTCTGTCTTATTTACAGACGGCAGATAAGCGCCTATGCTGTCGAATCCTAAAACGACATCCTTCAGATTACCTTCTTTATCAGGAACCATCACAGACACTATCCTACCTCCGTAATTAGTGATACAAACTTCCATACCTGAGGCATTGGTCAGAGTTACAAGAGAAGTGGAATCTCCATTAACAACGGATTCAAAATTCTTGGGATCAAGCCCGGATTTTGTTAACTGTGCGGTGTCTTTTCCTGTACCGCAAGAGCAAACACCTGTCAATGCAAGTATAAATGCTGAATAACCTACGAGTTTCATGATAAAAATGTTTAAAATAGCAATTAAAATAAACTCACCTTAAGATTTAGATTTTGTCAGTTTATATTAATGGGTGTAAAATTAACACTTATTATCCATACCGAGAGTTTTTTTTACATGTTTTACAACATGTTTTACATTCCAACTAATGATTGTAACTTTGTATTTCCTTATGAAAAATCAAGTAAATATTCTGCACAAGGAATATGCACCGCATATCTCCTACTTACCTAAATTTAGACTATCTTAATTTTCAAAATCATGAAAAAAATATTTCTTTATTCATTGATTGCTGCGGCATCTGTATGCACCGCGCAATCTGTTCCACTTTCAGCCGCTGAAACAATGACTGTCAGCAAGGGACAATTCAAGGCAGGGAAAGGAACTTTTCTTTTAAATGACAAGCCATTCGTTGTCAAGGCTGCCGAACTTCATTATCCGCGTATTCCAAAAGAGTATTGGGAACACAGAATCAAGATGAGCAAAGCATTAGGTATGAACACCATATGCCTTTACACATTTTGGAACGCACATGAACCTAAAGAAGGTCAATTTGATTTCACAGGACAAAACAATCTCCGCGAATTTATCAAACTTTGTCAGAAAAATGACATGAAAGTGATATTGCGTCCCGGTCCATACGTCTGTGCAGAATGGGAAATGGGAGGATTGCCCTGGTGGTTGCTAAAGAAAAAGGATATACGGTTAAGGGAAAACGACCCATATTTTCTGGAACGTGTAGATAAATTTCAGAAAGCTGTTGCCGAGCAGGTCGGAGACATGACCATAGCAGACGGAGGTCCGATCATCATGGTTCAGGTGGAAAATGAATACGGATCGTATGGTGAAGATAAACCATATGTGTCGAATATAAGGGACATGCTCCGTAAGAATTTCGGTGAAGATGTCACCCTTTTCCAATGTGACTGGGCATCAAACTTCGAACGAAACGGCTTAGACGATCTTATCTGGACAATGAATTTCGGTACGGGAGCAAACATCGACGACCAGTTCCGGCGTCTTAAAGAGGTACGACCGGAAAGTCCACTGATGTGTTCGGAGTTCTGGAGCGGATGGTTCGACAAATGGGGTGCAAACCACGAAACCCGTCCAGCAGCAGATATGATTGCCGGTATTGATGAAATGCTTTCAAAGAATATATCATTCAGCCTTTACATGACTCACGGAGGCACAAACTGGGGACACTGGGCAGGAGCAAACTCTCCCGGATTCGCCCCGGACGTCACATCGTACGATTACGACGCTCCAATAAATGAGCATGGAGCCCCAACCCCAAAATATTGGGAACTGAGAAAGGCTATGGCTAAATACACCGATGGCAAACAGTCCCCTGTGCCTTCTCCTATAAAGACAGGTGAGATCAAGCCTTTCAAGTTTTCATCTGTAGCTCCTATATTTGATAACCTTCCTGAGCCTAAGAGCGATGTTAATATCCGGACCATGGAGGAATATGATCAAGGATTCGGAAGCATCATTTATCAGACCACATTACCGGAACTCGCTAATGGAGGATTTCTGACAGTCAACGAACCTCACGACTACGCACAGATTTTCATAGAGGGCAAATATATCGGTAAACTTGACCGTCGCAACGGTGAGAAACAATTAGCCTTGCCGGCATGCAAACGTGGTGCAAAACTTGATATCCTTGTGGAAGCTATGGGACGTATAAACTTCGGCAGGGCAATTAAGGATTTCAAAGGTATAACCGACAATGTCTCAGTTACAGAAGACAGAGGGGGATACCATTTCACTTGTGAACTTAAAAACTGGAAAGTCTACAATCTGGAAGACAGTTATGAAAATTACAAAAATTTAAAATATGTTTCTTTAGATTCATTCTTCCCCGACAACACCGGCAGATTGCCGAGAGGTGTGTATAAGGGCACATTTAATGTCAACAAACCTGCCGACACATTCCTCAATTTTGAAGAATGGGGAAAGGGTCTCGTTTATGTTAATGGACATGGAATAGGCAGAATATGGGAAATAGGTCCGCAACAGACATTATACGTTCCCGGGGCATGGTTAAAGAAAGGTGAAAATGAGATTCTTGTATTCGACATAATCGGTCCGAAAAATGCTTCAAGCTTTGGAGCAAAGACTCCCGAACTTGACAAGCTGCAGATCAAGAAACCACTAACCCACCGCCAACCGGGACAAGAACTTGACCTTGCCGGCAACAAACCGGTTGTTACAGCATCTTTCCCTGCCGGAAACGGATGGAAAGAGATAAAATTTGAAACGCCTGCGACAGGTCGTTATGTATGCATAGAAGCTGTCAATGCCCACGACGGAAGAGAGAGGGCTGCAATAGCTGAAATGTACCTTCTTGACAATAATGGAGAACGCATATCCCGTGAGCCATGGACTGTGATGTATGCAGACAGTGAAGACGTAAAAGGCGTGAACCGCTCTGCCGATAAAACATTCGACCTACAGGAGTCGACATATTGGAGCACGAAGAAAAATGATCCGTTCCCACACTACGTTGTTATTGACCTTGGAAGGGAACATACTCTGACTTCGTTCCAGTATCTACCACGAATGGAAAGTAATGCCCCGTCCGCTATAAAGGATATGAAAATCTATCTCTCCTCTACCCCGTTCAAATTCTGATTCAAAATCATTAAAAATATACAGGGTGCATTCCTGAATATGAAATGCACCCTGTATATTTTTTTTAAAACAGCTTCTTAATTAAGCATTTATCCTCTTGGTTTTGTAACCACGCTTACCATGATATTTTTCCCGAATTTTTGTTTTAAGGCATTTTCAATTTCACAGGCAATCCTGTATCCATCTTCTATGCTTAAGGAATTGTCCACTTTCACATTCGCATCAAAAATCAGGAAAGGTCCGCTCTTCCGGGTTCTCAAACACTCTATATCCCTTACACCATCTTGTGAAACTACAATTTCTTTGGCTTCTTCATAATCATGACGTGATATGGATCCTTCCATCAGCTCCCTGAATGCCGGTACGAAAAGCCTGATTGCCGGGATAATAATAAAAATCACGATCACCAGAGAGGCACAAGGATCAAGGATTCTCCACTCTTCCCCCATAAAATGAGCGAAAGAAACCCCGATAAGGGTTGCAACTGATGCAAACGCATCGCTCCTATGATGCCATGCACTCGAAACAAGCGCGTTACAACGTGTCCTTTTACCAACTTTCCTATAAAACCTATATAGAAACTCTTTGCTGGTTATAGCAAAGACAATAGCAAATACTGTCCATATATCCGGACGTGGCAAAACATCCCCGGCAAGATAGCCATTAATAGATTCTATAGCTTCTTTGGTAACCATGACGGCAACAAAAATCAATATGCCGGATATTACAAGCGATGCGAATGTCTCAAATTTACCATATCCATATGCAAAGCGGTCGCTTGCCTTCTTGAAAGAAATACCAACAAAAGTAAGCATGACCAAATCCGAGCCCACATCTCCCAATGAATGATACCCATCGGCAACCAAGGCATCGCTATGTCCACAATAACCGAATATTAACTTGATCAAAAGCAGCATTATATTTACTACACATCCTATTGTAACGGCTCTGCGAATCTGACGTGCCTCGTCTATTCCGTGGAAATCAAGAAGACCGGAAAGGTTTATTTGATGGGCATGGTTATGTTTCATTTCAACTTCTCTTCTAATTATTTATTGCAAAATTAACTAAAAATCCCTTTAAACTATCAACATAACAAAAAGAATTTGGTTTGAGATGTGCCTATGTAGGCACATCTCAAACCAAATTCTTTTTCATTGAAATGATTTAACGAATGCGAGAAAACGAATAACCGAAACGTTCGTAAGCCTCCCGCTCAAGCTCTTCCCGGAATTGAGGAGCTGCAATTGAAATCATAAGTTTTGCCCTTTCAGCAAGGTTCTTTCCTCGCAGATTAACCGCGCCATATTCTGTAACGATATAATTTGTCTGGAAACGTGTCGTAACCACTCCCGCCCCTTCTGTCAGGACTGGCTTGATCTTGTTCATACCCTTGGCAGTTGTTGCCAACATGGCAAGAAACGACAATCCTCCTTCACTTCTGGAACTTCCATATACAAAGTCGTGCTGACCTCCGACACCGGAAAATATCTTCCTGCCTATAGAGTCTGCACAGACCTGACCTGTCAAATCAATCTCGAGACAAGAATTTATTGACATGACTTTCGGATTCTGGGCAATTGTGAAAGGATTGTTCGTCCACGCCACATCCTTAAATATAACATCTTCATTATGATCAAGGAATCTATAAAGATCTTTAGATCCCAATGCCAAAGATGCTACAGATTTTCCGGGCATTACGCTCTTTAATGAATTGTCAATAATCCCTTTTTCAAGAAGAGGGAGAACACCGTCAGTCATAGCTTCTGTATGCAGCCCAAGATGTTTATGGTTTTCAAGAGCTCTTACAACCGCATTGGGAATGCCTCCTACGCCAATCTGCAAAGTTGCCCCGTCCGGTATTAATTCGGCGATATAGTTACCGATCTTGATCTCTTGTTCAGTAGGAACGGCAGTAGGCACTTCAACCAGGGGATCATCGACTTCGACAGCTGCCGACAATTGTGACAGATGTATCACCGCATCGCCCGGGGTAAAAGGCACATGCGGATTTATCTGCGCTATCACCCGGTCGGCACATTCTACAGCACTCGTGGCAAGATCCGCAGAAACACCGAAACTCACCTCTCCATGCTCATTCGGCAATGAGCAATTGATTAGGGCAACATCGACACGACAAGTGCCGTCACGGAATAAATCCGGCACTTCCCCTAAAAAACGCGGTGTCATTGTCCCGTATCCTTGTGCAATCCATTCCCTGAAAGAATTTGAAACGAAAAATGAATTTACAAGGAAAGTATCTTTAAATTCCGGTTTACATATCGGCGACGGACGTCGACCCACTGCAAAAGCGCAATATACGGTTATATCCCGCAATTCATGTCCTCGGTCAGCCATAGCATCAACCAACACCTCCGGTATTGATGTGGAACCCTGAATATAGACATGATCACCACTTTCTATTAATTTCACGGCATCTGCCGCTGTCATATACTTTATATTTTCCATTATTTATTACTTATCAATCCGCAGCAATTATATGATCTTCATTAAACCTGCTGAGGAATGTGTCAAGACGCTCAAATGTCTCCTCATCCGGTATCATTGACACACACACCCTGACTCCGTTACGTGTGCTTCCGGCAGAAGTCAATGATATGGAGGCAACCCCATAGCGAAGAAGTTCCCGATGTAATTCATCTGTAGTCATATCCTTATAACCTGCCGTAAAGAAAAATCCATCTGCAATCGGTTCTTCACCATCCATATCATAAACGATATGGAAACCGTTCTTGAGAAATATATCCTTTGTCTTGGCAGCTTTTCTTGCATATTCACTGCAATGTTCCACAAAATTGAGTTCACCTTTCACTGCAGCATCCATCATTGCGGCAAGTGCATATTGCGCAGAGTGAGCGGTGCCCGATGATGAGCAATATAGCACTCCGTAAATATATGCATCACCGAATGCAGGCATTTCATAAAAACTTTCGAGATACTCATAATGACGGTTATACACCTTATCACTCATACATACGACGGCAATCCGCTGCCCGGCATAACTGAAAATCTTGGAACCGGACAACATCAATATATAATTGTCGGTATAATTGGCTACAGTCGGCACATATGGGGCAACTCCCGGAGTACTGATATCTTTACGGAAATCCATTCCGAAATAGGCAAGGTCTTCGAGCACAATGACGTCATATTTTGTAGCAAGCCTGCCTATAATCTCAAGCTCTTCTTCAGTCAGGTTGGTCCAAGCCGGATTATTCGGATTGCTATAAATCATTCCGGTGATGTTTCCCTCCTTCAATATGCTTTCAAGCTTAGCTTCAAGCGCTGCACCACGATAGGAATAGATATCGAACTCCGCCTCTTTCACCCCGAGGAGCTTAGCTTGATTCTTTTGGGCAGGAAAACCGGGATTAAGGAAAAGCATAGTGTCTTTCCCCGGAATCCTTTGGGCAAGGAGAAGCATCAGTGTAAAACTTGCCTGCATGGACCCTACCGTAGGTACAACCCCTTTCTCGGGTATATCCGTATTCATGAAAGCCTTCACGAAATCTTTTGCAGCACGTTTCAAGGCAGGTATGCCGGCGATATTGGGATACTTGTTGGCGATACCTCCTCTAAGTGCATTAATTTCAGCCTCCACTCCAATACTCTCGGCTTCCAGACCGGGGTTGCCGATCTCAAGATGCACCATCGAGTCTTGAGCCGTGCGTTCAAGTTCATTTGCAAGGGAACATATCTGACGTATAGTGGCGGATGAAAGATCCATTATCGAAAGTCTGCGGATCGCATCCGACATTTCATCTTGGCTTAATGGAAACATGTTGTCAAGAATTAATTAGGTTTTCAGTATGTTTTCTACCTGCCCTGAAGGCTTCGAGATTGCTGTTGACTATCTTTTCCCCTTTTTTTGAAAAGAATTTTGCAATGGACTCTTCAATCTCATCAACCTTAATATCGATAAACGGAGAAGCCGCGCCAAGAAGCACCATATTTGAACTTCGCGGAGACATGAGAGTCTTAGCCGTTTCATCCATGTTGAAAGCCACAACGTTACCGCAGCCTTGTAGTTCCGATTCAACATCCGTCATTTCCGGATAGTTGTCAATATTTACAAACGGATTTGTATTGGTCACTATCCATCCTTCATTAGAAAGATAAGGCACATAGCGGAGAGCTTCCATTGGCTCCAGAGACACTATCAGATCAGCAGATCCATAAGGAATAAGATCTGAATGTATCGGATCGGAACTTATACGCAAATTTGATTGCACGTCACCGCCTCTCTGGCTCATACCGTGAACTTCAGCTTGTTTGAGATAAAGATTCTCTTTAAGGGCTGCAGCTCCGAGAATTGTTGCTATCGTTAAAATTCCCTGACCACCAACACCTGCCAGGATTATATCAGTTTTCATGTTTACTTATGATTTGATGCAATTATTTTTTAGCCGTGGCATGACGGCGTGCTGTTTGAATACACTCGCGACGGGACACAATCACAGAAAGTCCGGGATAATCTATTTCTTCCTTGAAAAGCTTCACCATCTCATCATGATTCTTCGGCAACGAATCAATCGTGCGCACATGTTCCGGCAAAGCGCCAAGTCCCAGACATATTTCTTCGATCTTGCCGGTTCCCTGAGAATCCTGACCACCGGTCATGCCGGTAGTAAGATTGTCGGATATGATTACCGTCATGGCAGAGTTTTCATTAATGGCATCAAGAAGTCCGGTCATACCGCTATGGGTGAAAGTGGAATCGCCAATTATCGCTACAGAAGGATGCTGACCGGCATCCGCCGCGCCCTTTGCCATCGTGATTGACGCTCCCATGTCAACGCAAGTATCTATGGCACTGAACGGCTTCAAGAAACCGAGAGTGTAGCATCCTATATCACCAAACACTTTTGGATTCACATAACCTTCTAATGCTTCATTCAGCGCACAATAGACATCCCTGTGTCCGCAACCCTGACATAAAGCCGGTGGGCGGGAAACAACCTTATCAGAAACGCTCTTCTTCTCAGCAACCTTAAATCCCGAAATAGAGGGAGCAATTTTTGCCATAGTGATCCGCACTTCATCGGGTGTCAATTCTCCGTCGCGGATTACGTCTCCACTTAGTTTACCATATATTTTCTTTCCGACATCGAGCAAACCGCGAAGTTTAGACTCTATAAACGGTTGTCCTTCTTCAAGAACGAGGATTGAGTCGCAAGAATCGTAAAGCTGTGTGATCAACTTCTTAGGTAACGGATATTGGCTCACCTTAACAACCGGGAATGGTATCTCACCATTGAAAGCCTCCTTTATATAATTATACGCAATGCCGCTTGCTACGACACCTATCTCATGACGTGGAGCCTCTTCATAACGGTTAAACGGTGATTTCTCCGAAGATTTGATAAAATCTTCAAAATCTGCGATAAGCTGCCTGTTACGAATCTTAGACATCGCCGGCATGAGCACCCACTGTTTCGGATTCTTAGGATAGCTGTTCTCATTCTCTTCAGCCGGGGTGTCTTCAACCTCGACTACCGCCCTGGAATGGCTTAGTCGGGTAACAAATCTGAAAAGAACGGGGATATTAAACTTTTCAGACAATTCAAATCCGTAAGCAGCCATGTCATAAGCCTCCTGCTGATCTGCCGGCTCAAGAGCCGGTATCATCGCGAAATCGGCATAAAAGCGAGAATCTTGTTCATTCTGGGAAGAATGCATGCTCGGATCATCAGCCGCCACCACGAGAAGGCCACCGTTAGCACCGGTCATAGCTGAATTTACAAAAGGATCGGCAGCAACGTTCAGTCCAACATGTTTCATTGATGTGAACGCCCTCTTACCGCAGAACGACATTCCCAAAGCTTCTTCCATTGCCGTCTTCTCATTCGATGACCAATGCGAATGTATTCCGCGTTCTTTAGCCGTTTTATCAGTTTGTATATACTCCATGATTTCTGTTGATGGAGTTCCGGGATACGCATATGCACCAGAAAGTCCGGCATTAATGGCTCCTAATGCAAATGCCTCGTCGCCAAGTAAAAGTCGTTTTGTTTTCATGATTGATGTGAACCTAAGGTTCAATAAGATTTATGGTTAGAAGATCAATTAGACTCCGCAAATATACTAATTTAATTCATAAGATATATAATCCTGAAATCTGTTTAAAAACATCTAAAAAATACTTAATCCTTTATGGCTGACATAAACATAATTCACTAAATTTGCAGGAGTGATAATATTAAAGTAATTTTGTGTAAGTTTAGTAATTAAATAATACCTTTCATCAATGAAGAAAACATTGTGTATGATTCTGCTCCTTGTCGGGTTCTGCTGTTCCGCCGCCTTGGGGCAGGTAAGTTGGAGTTTTAACCTTATCGGTGACAAAACTGCCAACCCGTCAATTGAAGTTACGGCGTCAATTGCCCCAGGATACCACCTCTATGCCATAGACAACCCTGATGGTGGAATGCCGTTGCAGTTCTTTTTCAATTTCAAAGGATGCAAGGCTTCAGGCAATGTTACTGCTAGATCGGAGAGCACACGTCTGAACTCCAGTCACGCGATAGTATCTCGTATG
>CASBHZ010000065.1 GCA_949123685.1 uncultured Bacteroidales bacterium
GTGTCATCGAATTTTTCTTACTTATATCATTCTTATATTTTTTGATAAGGGCATCGCTTTTGGTCACGTTCCGCGGCATGTCACCGAGCGTGTAAGTGTAGTTTCCTGATGCATCGGGATATATTACATAATCAGACTGCTGTTCCCAATACCACTCATCATAAATGCCTCGAACGTAAGCTGTAGTATTGGTACTATTGCTTAAGGTTATTGTGCCATTCGAATTTACTGTACATATACCTTGAGCTGTCCAATAGTTGCCATTAATAGAAAACAGTACCGGTATCTTCCCTGTGCTTGAAAGTGTTATGATAAATTGAAGTTCACCATATGTAGGAAGTCTCCATCTCCCGGCAGGACATGCCATTTCCTGATATGTCGCCATCCTGCGTCGCGCCGCGTCTCGGTTGATAGCGTTCGTTACTCCATAAGAGGAAGCCACTCGGAACTTTGGCGCAACCATCATCTTATATTGATTTTCCTGGCTCTCTATTGTCGGATAATAATATTGTAAACTTCTATTTGTCTCGTCTGCGTGGTACAATGAGGTTACGGTTTCGCACCAATCACCGGCAACATCTCCATTAACGGTTGGTGTTGTCATGTCCGGATATCTCTTGTTGCGTCCGCTGCCTGTCTCTGTGCTTAGATTATTGTTTGTATATTGTGTTCGTGGATCCCCAATAATATATTCTGAACCACTACTTAAAGTAGAAATGTTTATAATATACATATTAGGATTTCTATTTCCTGTTCCGCCTAACCCGTGGACACCACCGTAATTTCCACTTGTGCTATTTGAATTGTTGACAAAGACATTCCCTTTATTATTGGCACCTCCACCCGGATTCGGTTTGTGTTCTATATACATACCCGGATTCTGCGTGACAATGATGGATTCGCTGAAAGCAGGATTGTCTTTGTGCCGTATGGTGGCTTTTATCGTATAGGGTGAGTAGACATCGGAGTTAGATGTCGACGGTTTATAGCACCTGATGCTGTTTATTACGGTTTGGAGGGAATTGTCGGCACGACCGGTCAGGCTTATTGGCGTTGTTGCCGTTTTGGACGCATATGGTTCCCATATCTTTAGGGGATGCCTGATGACAATCGTATTCTGACCGGATATAGGGTCTCTACGAACATGGTATGTGCAGAGTGAATCCGTGTCTACAAATGAATCGTCAATCTGGGCTTTGGTGATCGGGATAGTGACAACTTCGCCGTTTCCGTTGCTGTAATAGTTGAAGCGATTATACTCCATGCTTATGTCTGAAATTTCAGCAGGATGGGATGTATAGAACGGAATGGACATCTCTTCTTCGTTGTTTACTGTATATAATGTCGGATTGACCACAAGATACCGCTGATCGTTGATGCTTACGTCTATGTCTTCCTTGTTCCAGTCTACTATCTGATAGCTAAGGTCGGTCAGCTCTTCCGGGGTCTCTGGAGAAAGGCTTCCCAACATCCCCACGTTGAGGTTGATCGTATATGATCCGTTGGGAATGAGTTTTGTCATGTCGGTCACCGGTACCTGATAATAGAATGTCAGCCATTGGCTGTCGCCATCCTTTTGCCAGGTCACCAGAAGCCGGAGAAAAGTCTTGTGGTTTTCATCGGGTGTCTCTTCCCATTGGTTTGGATATGTATAGAAAGGAACATCTGTCTGGTAAGGATACTCACCAGTTTCGGTATCCGACAGATAACGGATGCAGGATATATCCCCGGCTGTGATGCTGAAATAGTCATCGTCAGCGGGAGAAGTCCAGTTGCTGTCTACCCCGGGGTCTCCCGGCACGGCTCTGGACTTCGCCACTCCATTGTTCAGGAGGGCGCGTATGCCGTTGGCGTCCGTAACCGGATGCCAGGTCTCACCATTGGATGTTACCGATTCGGGGAGCTTGATGTTAAGGTTGATCTTGGCTGCGGCACGTGCCATCACCGCGCTGCCCGTGGCGGATGCCGTGTCTCCGGTTTTGGAGAGGATCACCTGTCCCGCTCCCGCCATTACGAACATGCTCTGCACTTTCTTCGACGCGAACTCTGACGAGACGGCAATGTTTTTCAATTGGGCAATTGTGGCATTCTCCGGGATTCCCGTGCCGTTTATGTTCGCAACGGCATACATGCGGCAAGTCCCACCGCCTTGGTTTGCAAAGAGCGTCTGAACCATCTCGTCCGTAAGCGTCATCTGAACCTTTGCTGAGCTGTTGGCTCCCAAACCGGAGAATGTCTGCTGTGCGGCTGCAGGAGTGTTGTCATCTCCGGCAGAGGGGTATAGCGCAATGATAACGTTGTCTATCTTCGTTTCGCTATTGTCTGAATCCGTGGAGCGCGTTGCGTGTGAATTGCTGAGGGTGATGGTCACGGTTCCCCTACCGTCAGCGGGGGAACTGAAATCATCGCTACAAGCCACGGACAGAATCGTCAACGTAGAGAAGAATATGTATCTTGTTAATTTTCGGAGCATTTCCAATTACTGCTTATTCTGAGTGATTGTGTAATTCTTGTAAATCTTGTTGCCACAGATTTGTGCCTCCATATATTTCCAGTTGGCGAGGGAGACCACGACCTGTAGCCTTGCTGAATTGTTTGCCGGAGGTGCCGCATCAGTTGTCACTATCCTGAGCCGGGTTTCCTTACCATCTATCGTGCCCGAGATGGTGTTGACCTGATTCCCTTCCGCATCAAGGAATTTGAATGCACCTTGTGCACCCTCCGTGGCGATTAGCGATGCCGTCCACGTGGCACCCAATGGGGTGTCGATAGTGAAAGAGCACTCGGCAGGCGAGCTTTCGTCGTCATGCCATGGTAGCATCACCACAACTCCCGCGTCCGTGTCGTCGTCGGCTACGCTGCTTGCTGTCCATGAAATGGGTTTCGACACGTTCACCTGGTCGGTGTAGTCAAGGTTGAGACTGAACGGGGTCCATTCTTTGACGGAGACAGTGATGTCAGCTGGTACACCTAATTTTACGGCATTTATCTGCAACGTGTAGATATGGTTGCGGAGAATGTTCTTTCCGAAGTCGAGAGTCTGCTGCTTGTAGCCGGACATGGGTATTAGATATGTTTCCGATTTGGTCTCATTTATGTCCACGGTCACCTTAAATTCGGGCAGGTTGTCTTTTATCGCCTGCTCGGGAATATATCCGAACATGTTCTTTGAACCTTTACTCAGCACCCCGAGGATGTAATTCATATTGCCGGAATCTTCGGTCGTGAGTATGTTGGGTTCGTGAACCTGCTCCCCGTCTGCATAATTTACTGCATCGTATGGTAGCGGTCGTGATGTTGCGGTAGAGGAGACTATCTCGGCACGTGATATGCGGGGATATATGGCTCCTCCCTCTTTCTTTATATTGTCCACGACCCTCACTTTGGCAAGGGACCTGAGCAACCACATCTCTCCGAGCCATATCCGGTTGTCGGGGCGGCTTGCGTACAGATCTTTTTCCGTTGCGCTGAAGAGTCTTGTGCCGAACATCGGAATGAATCCTTTATATATTCCGTCGATAGTGTAGTCGCCACCGTCGCTCGTGTAGTTATGTATCTCGCTCATGTTGAAGCTCCATTCCGCGGTCTTGTCGATAAGGTCGCGATATGACGCCGGATTTAGTCCTTGATAGTCACCACCGTTTCCGGGAGAGTAGCAATTGGCAAGGAGCACTATGCGAAACTGGATTGCGCTATAGCTTTCCGGATTGAGTTCCCGTCCTAATTTGTCTTCCAATATCTTTTTAGGAATTGTGAGCGATATCGTGTATGCACCGAATCCTCCCGTTATGATCAGGTCCGGATCTTTCGATTGGAATATGTTTTCCACTTTTATGATCAGAGGGGCGTCTTCCTCTTCTCCCAGAAAAATGAAGAATGCGAAGTCCCGTTCATTGATGGCATCTTCGAAATCCTGCCATTCGCTGTCTGTTTCCCCGTGTCCCTGATTGTCGGCACGTGTATCGCGGGTGATATTCGATGACATCATCCGGAAGCTCAAACTGATTTTGTTGTCGCTGACCTCAACGGGACATGGTGTTTCGGGCTGCTCCACCATGGAGCATGCCGAGAGCGCAACCAACAGAGGGAGCATGAAAATCCATATGAGGTTCCTTGTTGTTGTCATATCGGTTCCTGTTGTGGGGGCACAACAGCCCAGTCGTTAATGAATATTCCTGCTGACATGTACCAGTTGCTATTCTTGTCGATAAAGAACACCATTGAAGTGTCGTCCATACGGTCGAGATATTCCTGGTCGGAGATGTTTCCGTAATGTCCCCTTACGAGAAGCAGATAATCAATTAGCGGGATTCTGATTATATCCTGATTGTCCCAGTTGCGATGCACGGTTAGCACGGCGTCCGAACTTTCCATGAGCCTGCCTGTGGAAAGCTCGAAGAGGAGCGATGCTACCGAGGTCATGGCTTTCGTATCTTTGCTTCCGGGAGCGGAAGCCTGACCATATTTTATGTTCCATGGTTTGTATATCACATGCGTAGGCATGATTGTGTTGTTCCATGACATCTTGGCATTGCGGTCGGTGATGCTAACTGAGAAATCGCGGTTGTCTATTTCCGAGCCGTCAAGATGCTGTAACATGATGCGTATGTCTTTGGTGTCTTTCATCAGCGGTATAGTCACTGTCTTGAAAGTTGGGGAGAACGGGTCTATATCGTATGTCACCCCTTTTACCATGCCATGATATAGCCCCGGCAGATTGTTTTTTGAAATACTCTCACCATTTTCTGAAATGGTTTTTAGTGTTATTTCCAACTCTTCTTTGGTATCGGGAGTATAAGTGGCAAGGTTGAAACTTTCATTATCTTTGAGTCCGCACCATGATACGAAATCGTAGCGTCCTTCGGTGAGTGGCGTTTCGAGATAGAAACTGTTTTCGGCAAGTTCTTCGCCATTGGCAGCATCGCTCCATACGAGTTTTCCATCAGAGTCGAAAGCCCAGATGTTTACCGATTTCACCTCATTGGCGAAAGCATCGGCAAATTTTAGGTTGTAATCATAAACAAACCTGACGCGGAGTTGCGCGGGACAGGCGTTGGGTTCGTCGGTAACCATCGAGCATCCGGCGGTAGTCATCGCGAGCAAGAGTGTAGCCGCACCGAAGAGGTTGTTTCTGAAATTCTTGATATGCATTGTTGTTATTTTGTTTCAATATACGGATTCCATGAAACCGGTTGGTGTCTTGTTTATCCTTGGTGAGGCGAGGGGGGATCAGTCCCCTCGTCCCTATTTTTGTTTATCTGAAAGCTTTAATCTAAAGCCTAAAGCCTAAAACCTAAAACCTTATGCCTTACACCTAAAGCTCTACATTCTGCGTCGGCACGACTGCCCATTTAAGGATGTTCACCTTGTAGGCAACATAATACTCTTCAGTGTCTGCCGGTGGCACGATCGGTGTGTCTTCACCTCCGATACCAGATGCCAGACCTTCGATCTTGTTGATTTCTATTGAATAGGAATGGTTGCGGACAAGACCGAAATCACCTACGCGCACTTTAGACCAGTCGATATGTGTGGAATTGCTGTTTTTCTGAGGGTTGCCTTCGCGATACCATCCATAGTGTTTTACAGGGATGTTGAAGAATCCCCTGCCAAGGTTGTAGCATACGGCATAACCAACCTGCTGGCGAAGAACCTTGTTTGCCTCGGCGAGAGTGATATTTGTATTTGCATCTTCATCTGAGATCTGTTTATAACCATTACCATTGGCAACATAGATGCCTACAGTGTTGGCATTCTCTTTAAACTGGAGGGTGCGGCGGTTGGGATCGAATTTTTCTTGTCCGTCGGTAGGAAGCGTTGCAACTTCGAGATTGGCTGTAAGCTTATTGAGGTCAGCTTCATCATTTATGTTGTAGCGGACATATGACCCGTTGATCAGTTTATAAAGGACCGTAGTCTGGGCGAGGAAACGCTTCAGCATGCTTTCACCACCGGCAACAGCGCTTTCCGCGCTATTTGCCTGATTCGCGAAATATACGAGTGGATGACCGTCTGAGCCTGTGAGGTAAGTGTAAAATTCGCTGTTTGCCGGAGCCTTGGTGCCATTGACATCAATTTCGTAATGACCTACAAGTATTACGGATGGTGTAGCGGCTGCGGGGTTTTCGGAATGGAGTGCGCGGAGTCCGACTGTAGTCTCACGGAAATATTCGGCATTTGTAGATGTGGCTGAAAAGCCTTTACCTTCGGAAAGCTCTTTGTATGAATAATAATGCTGGTTGAGATCATCTGTGGCATCTGTGCCTACAACCGGATACTTTTCCGTGAAATAAGCCGGAGATACACCCCAGTAAGAACGGTGATAAGCGGCATTGTTCCATACCCATGCATCGTTTATGTCAAGCTTCGGAGTGTTTTCTGTTACGTTATCTTTCATGATGCTTGGGTCGCGCAGATTTATCTGGGTGTTAAGCATGTTGTAGGTAAAGTTGGATCCGAGCATCTGTCCGGTAGATGACGGTTCACGGAAAGATTTCACCACATAAGTGGTAGTTGCTTCTGCGTTAAGTGCCCATTTTTCTGTGATGAATGTGAGGGTGACGGGGACCTCCGCATTATTCTCTGTCAGCACGGTGTGGGTGCTGTAAGGTGTTGCGTTTGTTGCAGTGAATTTAAGCTTTGCAGCATAACGTTCAACGTAGATATTGATGGCTTCGTTGCCTGCAGCTGCGGCTTCTTCTTTTGATGGATAAAGCTGGTCTTCGGCAATTGTCACTGCAATTTGAGGTCTCGCGTCAGAGTCATTGACATAATATACGGAGTTACTCATCGGGAATAGAGTCTTCCCTGCGGCATTGGTCTTTACTTCCTCGCGTGTCACTGCCTGGATCACACTGAGTGGGTTTTGAAGTGCGGCAGGAGAAAGAGGGTTGATATAACATACAACCTGTGTCGGGTTATTCTCACCTTTCCGCACGCTTACTGGCACTACCGACTTATAATATTTCTCTACCGTCGGTCCTGAATTGTCGGTAGCAAGATTGTCGAGTGTGACGGGAACTATGTCTCCGACTACGTTGCCGGCGGCATCATAAAACACGAAGTATGCATTCTGAACTTCAGATTCGTCAGTACCTGCGTCAAAATCAGTGTCCTCAGAGGGCGCGCCATTATTTTCTGCAGCACGGGTGCCTATGTCTCCGTGGATAGACATGTTTACGTAGAGCGTCTGGTCTGTTGGTGCAACACCGTTGCCACTGCCGTTGTCAACAGCCAGTGGTTCTTCGGAGTTGCAGGCTGAGAAGATAAGCCCGATTGCCATAGCTCCATAAATTAAATTTTTTTTCATTTCTTCAGTTTTTATAAATAAGTTGTTATTGTTGATTTCTTTATTTTGCCATCTCTGCATTTTTTGCAGCCTCAGGAAGTGCTCCAGCCTTTGTGAACATCTCTGAGGCAATGTCAAGTTCGCCTTCCCATGCCGCAATGATTCCTCGCGAGTTGAATGCTTCCGGGGTGTTGCCGGCTTTTTCAAGATATTTTTTTGCTTCCTTGAAATCTCCTTTTTTCAGAAGTGCAGATGCCATGTTCAGGTTGGATGTAGGATCTTCAGGATAGAATCTGAGAGCCGTGGAGATTGCGTTGTTGAATCTATCAGAACCTTCAGGGTATAGGCGTGCTACGCGAAACATCTGGTTAAGCGACATTTTTTCGGGAGTATGCTCCATTACTTCGGCAAGCTCTTCATCGGAGAGAGGTTTCAGACGTGTGGAAATTTCGAACCGTGTTGCACGTAGTTCGGGAAACCATTCGGGCAGGATCGTATTCTTGTATAATGATGAGAATTGAGGGTCTGTGCGTAATTCCCGCTCCTTGGCATCCCAGTCGGAGGGTCCGTAGGCGGGGCGGTCAATAAGTTCTAAAAGTTTCTTGCGTTGGCTGACGGAGAGCAAGGGGCTTGTTTTTACTATGTCTTTGAATCCGTCCCAGTTCTCTGCCACTGCGTCAAATTCGCTCTTATCTGCGGGTAACTTATATTTTGAAGCGATATATTCGGAGAGGGCACGCGAGCGGTCGGTGGAAAGCTGCTGGTTGTTTAAGTAGCTACCTTCGGGCGATGCATATCCGCAGATCTTGATTTTTGCTATCTCAACGTTTTTGTCGCTCAGTGCGTATGATATTGAATCGTCAATGACCTTGAGTTCTGAGCGATTGTCTATTCTTTGTCCGTTACGGCATATGTACGGTTCGGTGTGGAGATCGGATTTGGAGACTTCGAACCTCACCAGTGCCTTACCTTCGTGCACCGCGACCGGAAGTTCGGTAACTTCCGGGGTTATGAATGCTACTCGCATTTTTGCCGCCGGATTGAGGTTTAATCCGGTTGGGACACCGGCTGCAGATCCGTGAAGATAGCCGCATCCGCATGTGTCTACCGTCCATCGGATTGTAGCTTTGGGGTTCCACATCCATTTGGATAATGGAATGTCAGCGAGATAATTGACAGTCTGATCCTTGCCATTGTTCCTTTTCACAGCCTTTATTACATCATGATTTTTGCGCATGTTGCCGGGGAGACTCTTGCGTTCGTAGGCTATCTGCATGGCATGCCCGTTGACCATAAGGGAGGGCAATGGCAGAGAGTTGCCGGCATTGTCTTCAATCACGGGCGTTATATATAACTGACTGTTGCTTCCAAGTTTTACTGCGTCAAGATTGATGTCTGCCAATATGCGCAGGCTGTCATCTACTCTGCTTGCAACAGTTTTGGTCACCTTGACGTTTGTGGCTATCGCCGGGCTCGCCATGCAATGCATGCCCATGACGAATATCGCCATGATGAATGTCTTGATATTAAATTTCATTTTCAGCTTCTTGATCGTTAAGTTTTTCGCTTAATTTACTTGCAGGTTATCAGAATACATACATGATTGAAAGACCGAGCTTGGTGATGCCTGCATAGTTGGTGTGTCCTTTGCTTATTTTGGCTCCACATTCCCCGCATGGAAATTGGTCATACCACACATGTGCGTATCCGGCTCCGATTTCTGCCTCTATGTTCCAATGACGAGAAAGGGGAAACTGATAACCATAGGTCAGTCCGGCTCCGGCAAATTCACCTTGATAGCGGCTGTCTTTTACGGCTTTGGTAAGGTTGACACCTTTGAAGAAACCGCCAGGTATGGGAAGCGATACGTTGGCTACGTTCATCTGTCCACCCATGGCATGCACGCCGAAGAAATGCCCGTTGAAACGTGAGCATTGCCACCATCTGTATTCCGGCATTATAACCCAATGCTTGGCATATCGTTCTCCATGTGAAGAGGAATTAAACTTCCATGGGTTAAGCCCGTAAACGAGGTTGATTGTGGATTTTCCTCCTACTCCCACTTCGACGCCTAAGTTGGGAGTGGATGTGGCGTCATATAGGACATTGGTTTTGACCGCAACTTGACCGGAGACCGTCAATGAAGTCAAAAGTGTAAAAATGATATAGCAAATAGCTTTCATATATGTTGTGTGTTGTCTGATTGAAAAAAGAAGGCAGTCGTAAAAATTGCGTCGATTAGGTGAAATCGTCTTAAAACATTTTCTGTAAATCAGCACACAGTGCAATATTCTAAAAAGTCAAAGAAAATAAAACACTTTGTAATGTAAATTGTCAGAATGTTTCAAAAACTGTTACAAGTCAGTAGCAAATTTTGTCAAATGCGTTGCAAAGATAAATATAAAAAATTGAATTACCCCCCCCGAATTGTTAAATAGTGTTAAATTATTTTAATTAACTAAGGTTTAGTGATTTATTATTTTGTTGTGAAAAGTAAGTAATTTTTATTACTTACATATAAAATAAATCAGGGCAATTTTACACTCTAATACCAACGGATATTGTTATTGCCTTGTGAACGTTTGTCATATTTGAGGTCTTTGAGGAGTGAGGATTTCACTGCGATATGGAAGTTGTAAGATTTATAAGGACCCATGGGCACGAAAGATGCAGTCATGGTGAAGCAATGCAGGTCGCGCGATATGGAACAGTTCATGTATGCTATCTTTTTTAGTTCGAAATTATAGGATGCCGAGAATGAAAAATTCCAGTTTTTTGTGGGGCGTATGTTGCCGTTGAACGAGAGGTTCTGTGTCCACTTCCCTTTGTAGTCCATTTTCACTTTGTCAAATTCACCATATCCGTAGTTGATAGAATAGTTCACCGACAGGCTCCAGGGGCAATCCCATTTGGCATATCCGTCGGAGTCGCTGCCTTCTTCGGCATCTCCTGTCTTGTTACGCCGTTTCGCTTCAGCGCGATTGGAGAAGCTTTCATCTTCTGTAGGCTCGTCGTCTTCTCCGTCATTGCCTTCTGTGTTTCTGTTGTCTTCTTTTTTCTTGCGTTTGAATGTGTCGTTGTTGAAAGTATATGAGAAGGATGTTCCCGTTGACGAAAGCTTGTATAACCCTTTGCCTTCCTGCCAGCGGTAGCGGTTCACCTGACGCGGATTGCCAGAGGCGTCGAGTTTATAGACATAAGGATCCCATGTTGCCGAAAGGTTGAGGTTGAAGTTCTTTACCAGACGCAACATGATGGATGTTTGCAACGGACTCAAACGCAGCGAGTCGGCTGCGAAGTTATAGCTTGAACTGAGAGAAAGATTTTCGATCAATGATACTTTTCTTGAGCCTGTGGAGTCGTTTTCATCTTTGACCTTCATTTCGAGGTTATTTGCGATATTGAGCGAGAGTGAACCGCTCTTGCCTCGACCTGGAACTCCGAATATGCCGTGTGAGAAGTATGAATAGTCTACGCGGCGGTTATTTCCCGCCTGATCGGTGTATTCATAGAAGTCATAATATTTCCACATCGGGTTGCCGAAGTCCGGTGCCCAGTTGAACGACAGGGTGGGAGTGATGACGTGGCGTATCATCTGCACTTTGTCTCCGAGGAATTTCATCGGTTTGTAGAAACCGTAAACTTTCGTGTCGAACGAGAGGGAGGCGTTGAAGTCGAAAATGTTGTAGAAACCGTGTGTGGTGTCTTGCACCTCTCGCGAAGCCTGCGTGTCCCATTGACGGCGTATCTTGGAGGTGTACATGCGGTCGTTCATCGAAATTGAGGGCGAGAGGTTGAGGTAGTTGAAGATCGAGAATGTTGCACTCACAGGCACGGAGTGACGCATGCCGTTGCGCCAGTCTTTAATAAGGCTTTTCTTGAAGAATACATCCTGCTGTGCAGTCAGTGAGTTCTGAAACTGACCGGAGTATGACATTTTAATTTTCTCATACCATTTCTCACCTCCCACGGATTTTTTGCGTTTGAATGGGGCAATCTGCGACATTGATACCGTCAAATTCGGGAATGAGACAGCAAGGGTAGAGTCTTGCGATCGTTGAGCGATATTGGCGGTAGCCGAGAAACTCCATTTGGAGCCGGGACGGCGATAAGTCGCATTGATCGTTGATGACTTTGTATTTTCTGTGAAATTCTGGTTGTAATATGAGTTGAGGTCGTTACGCGAATAGCCGGACGTGGCGAAATTTACCGACGCAGAGAAGTTGAGTGCGGGATTTGCCTTTGTGTCTTGTTGATGATTCCAGATAACTTGGAAGTTCTGCATCTTGGAATAGTCGGGTGAGCCTTTGTCTCCGGTGATCGTGGTAAGGAATGAGATATCGAAAGATCCCCGGAACTTATAGCGTTTCACGTATGATGAATGTGCCGAGACTCCCCAGGAACCTTTGGTATATATTTCTCCTCGGAGCGCGAGGTCAACATTGTCGTTGATCGCAAAATAATAACCTCCGTCGCGTAGGTAGAATCCTCGGTTGTAGTCGTCTCCGAATGAAGGGAATATGATTCCGCTCGAATATTTTTCGGAAAATGGGAAATAGCCGAAGGGGAGTGCGATAGGGAGAGGGACGTCAGCGAGCACCATATAACCGGGTCCCGTGACAACATCCTTTTTCGGGCGCACTTTGGCTCTTGTAAGTTGGAAATAAAAGTGCGGATGCTCATGGTCTTCACAAGTGGTATATCTTCCGTCTTCAACGAAGAAGCTTCCGTCGGGATTCTTCTTGGCGCGGCTTCCGAGAAGGAAGCCTTCGTCTTGCTCTGTGATCACGTCGGT
Source organism: uncultured Bacteroidales bacterium (assembly GCA_949123685.1). Next base: position 12,084 of record CASBHZ010000065.1, read on the forward strand.
GATATATCCTCTTTCTGTCTTGAAGTTATACTTCATGGATTTTGATTCGTATTCATCGCCACCCTGTTGGAAAACCGGATTTCCCTGCAGTTCTCCTATGGAGTCTACAACACCTGCCGCATAGACGGTGGAGCTGTCCATCTCCATGCGTATTTCCGCTGAATTTAGCTTAAACTCACCGTAATCTACGTTGCCGTCGCCATAAAGGTATGCGTTTTGCTGTCCCATCAGCACGAGTGAATCTTTTGCCGAGAAATTCAGGGCATTGTCAAGATCCACCTTTTCGCGGATTATGCGTGAGAATCCCTTGCGCTCTCCGAGTGAGTCACCCGGTATGGAGTCTTTTCCCAAACTTGACGATGTGCTGTCCTGCAAGTTAATGGGCTTTAAGGATGTCGAATCTGAGGGTGTGAGTATTGAGTCGCGGAGTATAATCCTGCTGTTTTTCAGGATTCCGTTGCTGTCAGGCATGAGAACTCTTTCCGGCAACATCGTTAGAGTGTCGGAGGTCGATGCTTTAAGTGCCGCTTTTCGCGGGGTAGTGTTTTTTTGTGCCCAAACGAAACTTAACGCAAGGATAATTGCAATATATAGTGTAAGTTGCCTCAAAGTTGTTATTGCCGGTCCTGACGATGCAACAATGTGAAACGAAAGTCGCTTCCGTGCGGTCGGGACATAAATAGCCTTGCAAAGTTAGCCAAACTTGCAGACATTGCCAAATAAGAAGCCGGAATAAACAATACGTTAAACTTTTTTTAGCTTTTAGACTTTTGACAAATCGCTTTTAATAAATCGAATAAAAGTGGTTGTTACGTGGTGGTTAGTGGTTGGAGTTATTGGAGTGGCGCAGGTTATCCGAAGAGGGAGTGGAGGGTGAGGAAGCGGGCGAGGGTGTCGGCGCCGTGGCGTTCCATGGAGCGGAGCACTCGGTCGAAGCTTTTTTCTGTGCGTATGTCTCCGGATTTGGAGTAGAATTTATCAGCGTAACATATTAATTTTTCCTCAAGCGTCTGAGGGGTCATGTCGCGGTGTGGAAGCGGGAGGTTCTGGCGGATTATGTCGTCAACGGTAAGTCCGGATCCTGTATGCCGTTCACACACGAGTGCATGTCGTGGCAGGTGTTCCGCCTCAAGTATCTTGCGCCCTTCTATCCCGTGGCAGATGTATGGCAGGTCTCCGGTGCAAAATATATCCGGTGCATCGCATCGGAAGATACCGATGTCGTGAAGCATCGCCGCAGAAGCGACGAAGTCCTTGTCAACTTCGATGCCTCTGCGGTTAATGCATTCAAGTGCCTTGTCCCTTACTTTAATGCTGTGAATCACGAGCGTTTCATAAAGCAGGGTGCCGGGCTTGTAATATTTCTTGATAATGTCAAGTGGATCTGTCATTCCTGATCAATCAAATTCTATGATCTCGCACCATCCGTGAGTGTCTTCCTCTTCACCGAGCTGGATTCCGCGAAGCTTGTTGTAGAGCAATGTGGATTTAGGTCCGGGAGTGCCGTCGGGGCAGTATGTGAACGTGCGGCCGTTGTCGATATCATATATCTCGCCGATAGGGGAGATGACTGCAGCCGTGCCGCAGTTGCCGGTTTCCTCGAATGTTTCGAGTTCATCGTATGGAACATGGCGGCGTTCCACTGTCATGCCCATGTCTTCGGCAAGTTGACGTATACTCTTGTTGGTGATTGACGGGAGGATAGACTCGCTGTCGGGAGTGATGTAGCTGTTTCCTCTGATTGCAAAGAAATTGGCTGCGCCACATTCGTCGAGATATTTTTTCTCTTTAGGATCCAGGTATAGCATCACAGCGTAACCGAGGTCGTGTGCTTTCTCTCCTGCTACGAGCGAAGCCGCGTAATTGCCGCCGATCTTGATTGAACCTGTGCCTTTGGGAGCTACGCGGTCATATTCGCGCGACAGGCATACTTTGCATGGTTTGAATCCGGTCTTGAAGTAAGGTCCTACAGGGGTGACGAGCATCGCCACCATATATTCGTCGGCAGGTTTCACGCCGACACGGGGTGAAAGTCCGATCTGGAAGGGGCGAATATAAAGTGAGGCTCCGGAGCCGTAAGGGGGGATGAAACGTTCGTTGAGTTTAACTACCTTGCGAACCATCTCACAGAATAGCTCTTCGGGCATCGGTTCCATCTTGATTCCTTCAGCACTGCGGATGAAACGGCGAGCGTTTTCTTCCATGCGGAATACTCTGACTTTGCCGTCTTTACCACGGAAAGCTTTCAGTCCTTCGAAAGATTCCTGACCATAGTGAAGACAAGTTGCGGCAATGTGAACCGGGATGTATTCGGAGTCGCTGACTTCGATTTCTCCCCATTTGCCGTCTTTGAATGTGCATCTGACGTTGTAGTCGGTGGGAACATATCCGAAAGGAAGTTCCGCCCATTTAATGTCGGGTGTTTCCATGTGTATTTTTTGTATAGGTTGGTTTTTAGTTGAACATTTGTTTTTAGAGTCTGATTCGGATCAGACTGCAACTTTGCAGGTGAGGTCTCCGACTTTGACGATATAGACACCATGGGTTGGCAGTTGAAGGCGAGAATTTCCGGGCGGGAGGGTCTCGTTGCTGACAAGTCTGCCGAGGATGGTGAAGACCTTGATTTGCACCTGACTGCTGTTGCTTATAAGGATAAGTCCCGGAGCTGCCTTAATTTCAAGGTCGGTATCCTTCATCACGGATTTTGCGGAGGAGACATTTTCACTTTTGACAGGTTCCCATCCCTTGGGGGAGGCATATGTCGTTGTTGTCAGGCATAAGCTTGCCAAGACTACAAGGATATATTTTGTCAAATTTCTCATGTCACCTGTTTTGTTCCGTAAAATTACAAAATCTTTTTAATTTCCGATAACAATTCATTTAATTTTTGAATCCTCCATGTGCTTGTATTGTTGATTGAACGGGTTGTGAATTTTTATACCTTGCGGAGCCGGAGATGTTATTGTATATGGTATTGCGGCATTATTTCTTAGGACCTGTTTAAATTTGAACTTTATTCTTGTGTATCTCTTCTTTGTAATAGAAATAGATTCTTTTGAGTTTCAATCTCTATGCGGAGTTCTTTTTCTGACGGAAGGAAAGTTAGATATTTAGATGCGAACAGTTGTTTGCTACCATTGAGCATGGAGTATTTTGCAATGTCCTCACTTGTTTCAGAGCAGAGCAATATTCCAATGGTGGGATTGTCGCCTTTTGTGCGCTTCAAATCGTCGTAAATTCGGACGTACATATCCATCTGTCCCACGTCTTGATGGGATATTTTGGTTGTCTTAAGGTCTATCAGTACGAAGCACTTTAGCAAATAGTTGTAAAACACAAGGTCGATGTAGTATTCGCCAACATCAGTAACAATGTGTTGCTGCCGTTCTACGAATGCATAACCTTTGCCCAACTCCATAAGGAACTGCTGAAGGTGGGTTATCAATGCATTTTCAAGCTCGCTTTCTGTGTATGTGGCATCTTTTTCAATTCCAAGAAATTCCGTTACAACTGGTGATTTGATATATTGCTCTGGAGTGATGACAATATTGTCTTCAGATGTCAATTGTTCCATTTCTTTTATGACAGCATCTTTATTGGAGGATGCTAATAACCTGTGGTAATATTGGGAGCCAATATTTCTCTCCAATGTCTTCACAGACCACATCTGTTGTGCTGTTTCATTAATATACCACAATCTTGCTATTTCGTTCTTTTCGCCAAGAATTGCCTGAATATGAGACCATGTGAGATTTTGCAGACGCGTCTGCAAAATGTTTCTATCAGGGAAATAGATGTATAGTTGACGATAATAAGCTAAAGCGCGAGGACTATAGCCTTTGCCCATCTCAACAGTGAGTCGGGCTGAAAGTTCTTTTAATAAATTGGCGCCATATTTGGCTCTTATATCTCCATTTTGTTCTTCCTTAACGATACGTTTTCCTATTTCCCAGCGTTCATCTACTATTGTAGAATTGAGTTGGATGGATGCTTGCGTGCGATAATGATGGGTTATTTCGCGTATATCCGCAACCAGTTTGGTTAAACTTACATTTTTCATGCTTATAGTGTCAATTTATAAACTCTTTCTTTTGGGCTTTCCCTTATATATGCACAAAGGTATCAAATTATTCTGAAACAGCGGAAAAACAAACAAAAATGTTGTGGTATGGTCCTCTTTTTATATTCATGGAAATTATGTATATTTGCAATCGCTTAACTATTTAAGAGTTACTTACATGAAAAGATCTAAAAGAAATTTAATTTCCATGACTATTGCCGCGGGTATGTTTGTCCCTGTCGGGGGTGGCTTTTGCGCTGAGATTCGAGATCGGAAGAGCACACGTCTGAACTCCAGTCACGCGATA
>CASBHZ010000066.1 GCA_949123685.1 uncultured Bacteroidales bacterium
TCTACACAAGGAGACACACTCTTTCCCTACACGACGCTCTTCCGATCTATAAGTCGTTACTTCAACAGTGTTATACAACCAATTGGATTCAAACTCAGGGGTTGACTCACCTATTTTAAGGTAATAATTAATATCACCACCATGACTAAAACCACGAAAGCGATACCAGTGGTTGAACGCCTCGAATATCGAGGTTTTTCCACAACCATTGGGTCCCACTAGAACAACAAGTTTTGCTGTTTCAGGAATCCCTGAAATAGTAAGATCCGTGAATCTCTTAAAGTGTTTAAGTTTAATATCTTTTATTCTCATCTTTTGGAATATAAGGTAGTAATAATTGATGCTATTGCATAACTCAACTCTACACAGAGTTAGTAACTTCTAACGAGTCTTTTAAGATTATCGAAATTTGGTAATGACAATCTCATCATCTGAGCTTTAATTTCTATATTACTCAGTAAGGAAGGGATATTTTGCGTAAGGCATGATTGTCTATACAGTTCTCGTATATCTAACTGATAGGGGTTTTGTTCAGCCACCGAGTAGATTGAAGCCAGGGCATTATCATTGAGGAGTATATTAAGCTTATTATTGACATCAATACTTGACAGCATTGATGTCAAAATGATTTTTGTAGCTTCTATAAGGCTAGAAATTATACTGTTAACGGCATTAGAGATTTGCAGCATGAGCGGAAACTTTTGATTCCATAAATTTTGCACAGCATAGAAATTCTGTTGAGTAGGGAATTGGTAGAATTGATCGTTTGATATTCTCAGGCGATCATCCAGCGTCTTAAGTTGATTCCTCATCATTATATATTGAGAGAATACAGACTGAATTTCTGCCAACCAATTGTAGATGGCTCCGTTTGATTGACTCGTTGGTATATTATTCATAATCTATTCCGTTTCCGTTATTAGTTACTTTATTAAGCCTATCTATCAGTTGACCTAATTGTCCCATCAAGTCACTCATTTGTTGAATCGATAAATCATACTGTTTGTTTTTACTTTCAACTTCTACAAGGAGTTTATTTATTCTTTCTAAACTTTCTTGTGCTTGCGAATGATCTGTATTAATGGTCGCGATTAATTCATTAAAGACCTTAGTATTATCCGCAATAAAGGTTTCACTAGATTGTCTAATAGAATTATAAGACTCATTTACCTGACCTGCTTGCTCTTGCAATTCTTTTATTTCAGCACTTACCTTTTCTTTTTGACCTTTCACATCCTCTAAGGTGCTTTTTGCTTCAGCTTTAGTTTCTTCAATTTTAAATATAGCAAAAAAGCCAAAGATAAGGAAGATAATACTCAATATTCCTCCCCATATTCCTATTTGAGAATATTCGTTATCTATTTTATCGATATGAAGGGCAACCAAGTTAGACTCTTCGGCTTGTGAAAGTAAAATTTCGCGTCGAATTAGCGCTGAGTCGCTTTGCAATTGCGCAAGCAAAACAGGTGCATTAGCAATCGTTCCAGAATCATTGCTTAGTATCACTTTTTTTATATCGCAAAAAATAGAATCAGCATTTGCCAAATGTCTTAAATGTTCAGTTACTATCCTTTCTTGTGAGTCCTTAAAAGTTGTTATTGAATTACATAAATAACTCACAAAGATAATAAGAGTTGCTATAAAGCACCCGCAGAACAGATACAAAGTTGTCTTATGCTGTTTCATTTTAGTCTTCCAGAGAAGGTTATTACATTGGTTTAATCATGGATTCGATGAAGGCGATTTCTTCATCTGAGAGGTTGTATTTGACGTAGAGTTGAGCGTCGATTTCCGCCACGCTCTTGCTCCAGTCGATGTCGCTGTTCTCGGTGAAGTCCTGCATTGGAACGAATATAAAACGCTCTTTTCGGATATCTAAAGTTGGTAATGCTTGGAGAAGAAGGAACCGAGTAAATTTTGTACACAGATACTTATATGTATTATTTGCTTCACTTTCAAGAGTAAATTTGCCTATTGCTATATACGATTCTGTGCATACCTCATTCGGTGCTATAACTCTCGTGGTCGCAAGAACTTTTACCTGTCCATTCTCATCTGTTTCTCCTAAGTGACCTGAAAGAGCTTTGCCCGTAATAACGTTATAGACATTGACATAGTCAAAACTGGCAGTTACTAAATCACCAGCAATATAGCCAATACCTTTACTCGTGTGCAATACTAAGTCAGAGTCGCCATTTCGTACATCTGAACCTCTTTCGTAGGTTCTTAGACCGAATGGCTTATACTGAGCAAGATTGTACTTAAAGGTACATAGTTTGCGAATCTAAGAACCTTATGAATGATTGATGTAGCATCATTATAACGAGGGAAAATGTCGTAAGGTATGAACTCGTTTAACACTCGACGGGCTGAAACTCTTTTGCCTGAAATAACATTTTCAAAGGTAACCTCATGGCTATCATAACCATTATGCCAACGGAAATAGCAAACGCCACCGCTGATATTTGCAGTTGGGAATATTTCTTTGGGATTAGGGTAATCAAAGATTGCTTCAATATGCGTTTCATTAAGCATGTTCTCTCTGAATTCATCTAATCCCCTACCTCCACCATACCATTTTGCAGGCATAATCAAAGAGATATAGTCCGGCAAAATAGATTTAGCAATTTCGACAAACTTATTATAGATTGGCATAGCTGCAGCTCCATTGCCTCCGCCATCCATAACTTGGTACGGCGGGTTTCCCACTATGGCTTTGACCTTCATATTGTCGTTTTCGTTTGCTTTCCAGAAAGATTTGCTCTTTGCAACTTTGGCGATAAAGTTTTCAGGCTTGTTTTTAATTTGATTAATTAAATCCTCGAAATATCGAGTATTGACTTTCCCCTTACGGAAGCCAAGGAGAGTGCGGCGCGTGATTGATTTAGCCATTGGGGTTTTGCAGATAACAAAGATGTTTTCTGCAACGGCAGCGTCCCAAATGGCCTGATGTTCTTTGAGTGTTTCCGGTGAGAACATCGCATTACGCAGACGCGAGCGGTAGATGTTATAGGCGAGGTATAGCGGATATAGACCCGATTTTGAGTTTATCTCAAGGAGGGGGCTTTCGGGGGTGAAAACCTCGGCTGTAACATCGCCACGGTCTACAAAGCGCGGTTCCTCGATGGTTTCCGAGAAGTCTTCGTTATAGAACGTGTAGCCGCCGAGACAGTCGCTCATGTGCATATTCACAACGCGCCACGGAGTCAAGACGGTTTCCTTGTCAGGATTGCGGAAGGTCGCGAAGATAGCGGCAATGCGCTCAATGCGTTCCTCAATGGAAAGGCGGTCAGCAGCGCGAGCCATCTGACGAATACGCTTGGCGGCGGCGGTGAAGATGTCGGGGTCGTAATATTTCTTGAAGGCGTTGAAGCGTTGCTTTGTAACGCCTTTCGGCATAAATTCTTCCCATGACTGCGGGTCGACAAGCGAGGTGAAGTTGTCGATAGTCAGTTCTTCATCTTCGTTCTCAACTTTGGCACCGTAAATCATCAACGGCATACGAATGGAGATGCCACGAAGAATTGAGATAGCGTCCTGTTTTACTTTCGCTTTCTTTTTCTTTTCCTCTAAGAAGTCTTTTTCTTCCTGAGTCAATTCTTTCTTTTTCTTCTTTTCGAGTTGCTGTATTTTTTCGTATTCCTCGTTGGTGAGGCCCTGATCGTTGACAGTGATGTCGTTGGTTTTACCCATCGCCTTTGTCTGGCCGATGATGCCTTTAAGCTCATCGAACTCCTTAATGTCAACGTCGGATAGGCGCATCAGCTCGTCATTGTAAAGGTAGCCGTCCTCGAAGCCATGCTGAACAACGCGCTCAACGTAAACACGTTTGAGTTGCTGAAGCATATGCTCGGTGTTCAGCTGCTTCATTTGGCTGCCCTCAATAGAGATAATGGGGCAGAAATTCAAGAAGTCGCCGAGTTGCTGACGGTCAGATGTGGACTGTTTGCCCGCCTTGGTTGAAATCTTCGCGGTTTCGGCAAGCACTTTGAGGGTGCGGTCGGGTGCGAAGTCAAACACATAGCAGTCCTCCTTGACGCGGCCATTGATGGTTGCCGGAGTCTGCACACGGAAGATGGTCTGCATATATGTCGAGGCAGCAGTGTTGAAGCTGCCCGACAGCATAAACACACCGGTCCACGGTTTGACGCTCACGCCGGTGGTGAGCCTACCGCAAGAGAGCGTAATTGTGCGCGTTTGGTCGGGGTCTTTGCCGATGGCTTTCTCGACCTTGCGCAGAGCTTCTTCGTTTGCTTCTTCCTCGTCGCCATCACCCGCCACGTTGACAATCTCAAACATTCCGAAAACGGGGTGATTTTTGAGCATTGCCGAGAGAGCCTTTGCCGACTTGACGCCCGGCACCATCCACAGGGTGTGGCGGAAGATGTCGCGATAGCGCTTGTTGGCAAAGGGATACATACTTTCCTCATCGGTCTTCGTGAGAAGATTGAGGAAATTCTCAACGTGGGAATGATGAACGAAATCGCCGTTATCGTTGGTGCGGAAGAATTCGCGGAAGTTAAAGGCAATGTCTTCGTCGGCATATTCGTTCATCAGTCTGCCGAGGTCGTATGTATAAATATTGAGTCGCGGCAGACCGGCATAGGGATTATGGTCGCCGGGGTGGGTCAAATCCCACTCGGCTTTGGCGCGTTGCTCCATTACATAATCCCAAGTATAGATTTCATCTTCCTTGAAATCGTCAAGCAGATTGAATGGTGTGCCGCTAAGTCGAAGCACCTTTGTTTTCTCCTTGGTAAGCTCAGCCATGACGGCTTTACCAAGTTCAGTCTGCGTACCCTCGTGGGCTTCATCTACAATGATGAGATCCCACGGGGTTGAGAAAATATCGTTGTTCTTGTCGAAGTTGCCGCCGACAAGTTCAGAGCCTCGGAGGTCTTGCATCGAGGCGAAGTAGATGTAACGACATTCCTCACGTCGGGCACGGCGTTCAAGATTTACGAAAGTGTCGCCATTGGTCTTTGAACCATAGGCGTATTCGTCGGAATCGTAGAATATCTTTTGGAAATCCTCGAACCAGCCCGCATCGACCACCGGGCGGTGAGTGAGGATAAGGACGCGGCGGAAATCGCCACGCTCCTTAACAACCTGTAAAGCCGAGAGCGTTTTACCGAAGCGCATCTTGGCATTCCAGAGCATTTGATTGCCCTTCTTGAATTGTTTTAGAGTCTTGTCAATAGCCTCGCGCTGTTCGGGCCGGAATACGATGGGCGACTGCCCGACAGTAACCTCTGAACCTTTGAGGGCCTTTCGCCCCTCCTTTACAGCGGCGATGGCTCGCTTGGCGGTTTCGAGGTCGCAACAGAACCATTCGTTGGCACCATTGACCTTGTCGAATACCTTACGTTTGATGCCACTACGGAGAAGCACTTCGTGGACTTCTTTATCGTTGACGGCGGCAATTTTGCCGTCGCGCACGAAAATGGCAATTTCCGTGTGGAGAAGTTCGTAGGTGATACCGGCAGTCTTGGTGTACTGGTCGATACGAGCCTTGGCAGCCTTGTTGAGCGCACTGCTATTAGGCGGCAGCGTAATGTTGCCGTCCTCAAAAGTGGCTTCGCCAATTTTCAGGCAGTCGCTGTGAGCCGCATCGGGTATGCGGAACACGTAGATTAGCTTGGCTTTAAGGTTAGAGAAATATTCCATGGCCGATTATTTTATAAGGTCGATGAATCGGATTTTTTGTTTGGACTTTGTTGCGCCCCAATCTTTGATGATGGCATAAGTGCCATTATGGGCGCGGATGTCGCCGTTCTTGCACCCTTGACATTGGGTGATGGTTTCGGTTTCACCGAAAAGGTCAACCACAACGGTGCGGCGTTCACCGCAAGAGTTGGGGATAACACCTTTGAGGCCGTCCATCTGCCAAATGTTCCAGGATATGATATAGGCAATATATAGCAAAGATTTGAGCTGTGGGTCTTTACCGAATTTTGCTCGGTAATAATCGAGGAAGGTAAAGAGCAGAGCTTCACGGGCGAGAACGAGATTGTCGCCTTGCCACTCGAAACCGTAAATGCTCATATAGGCAGCTTGAGCTGCTTTGAGCCAGTCACCGCTTGTTTCGGTGTTTTCACCGACAACGCGGAGTTTGCGGTCGAGAAGCCCGATGCGACGTTCAACCGGAATAGGCTCATCTGTGACGGTGTCGTATCGGCTGACGAGGTAAGGAGCTTCGCCGCAAGTAATTTCGAGGCGGTTTTCATTGACATAATCGCGCCACGTTTTACCCTCCGGGAAAACGACAGGCTCGGTGTTTACAATCCACGAATGAGTGCCATCGGGATTGTCAACCTCTGTATTGAAAACGCCCTCGCGGCCGAACCACGCATTATCAACGAGGTTGTTCTGCTTGTTGCATATCCACGAAGGAGTGAACACCTCCGCCATCTCGCGGCTGCGCTGTTGCTGCTGTTCGCGAGATTTGACGGCTCGCGGCACGATTACGTTGCCGTTGGAGCCGGTGATAGCTTCAATGGTGATTTGGTCGCCATATTGATAACCATCGCCCCGGTCGGCATAACTGTCGGTAGCCCAAAAGATATTGACCTGCTTATCCTCGGTGCTCAAAGTGTGGTCTTTGAGAAGCGTAGTAAGCAGTTCGGGCGAAAGCTCGAAGATGTCATTTTCTTTTATGTCGACTTGCGGTTCGGTCATATAACGCAGAAAACTCCGGAGGCAGTTATCTGACGGCTGGCCGAGCCTGCAACGACTGCTTGGGAGTTTCGTAATTTGATTCTTTGCGCAGCAAAGCGCTACGCGATTAGGTTTTACGGTGGCATTCTTTGCTTTGGCAAAGCGCTAAAGCGATGAGTCTGCCTGTTGGTTTAAACCGTTTCGGCCATATTCAGATTTTTATGGTTGCTATTTATGCAAAGTTACAAAGAATTTTTGAGATGGCAATCGGTTATGCTGTAAAACACAACCGATTGCCATTTGGAGGATTACTATTTTCTCGCACCGATTCGGTGTGAGAGTAAGAAAGCGTCGAGGTCGGCACGGTTGACATAGATTTTACGGCCGATTTGAGAGAAGGGGATTAGGCGTTGGTCGCGGTAGTTTTGCCATGTCTTTGGTGAGATACCGAGGAGTTTTCGCGCTTCTTCGGATTCGAGCCAGTCGCAGTTGGAGTTGCTTCTTTGGTTTTTCTCGACCATGTCGGTCAGTCGGTCGAGTTTATCATGCAGTGATTGCCATTCTTCTTGGGGAATCAAGAGCATGAGATGTGGTTGTGTGTTGTTGGAATAAGAATTACTCAATGATTTGGGCATATTCTATATGGAATTTGAGAACAACATTCTTATTGTTCTCGATATGCTTCCGTCGGCACGGATGCGGACGGGGATGGCAGCATTTATCCGACACTTCGCAGTGCCGCTTCCCTCACTGCCGGGGGGCCGATGCTCACGCATCGCCGGTTACCAACAGCCTAACGGCCATAGGGCTATAGATACCTATATAGATAGGTAATTAGATCGAAAGCTTTATTGCTATATATTAAGAGTAGTACATTCCAATACTGTTGCATACATCGTTCGATAAGAAGTTCCCAACAAACATAAATCCAAAATAAGATTGAACTCTATGGAAGGATATACACAGGCAGTTTTATGGATAGACCTGTCTCTACATACATTCAAAGAACTATCTTCAGCAATCTTCCCAACTACGTGTCTAACGATGTCCATCCGTGTATATCTTCATAATTATATCGTGACATGAAGACAGATATTTGGGGCAAATGCTCTGCAAAGATAACAAAAAAGAAGGGCATTTCCAAATCTCAAAATCTTTCAAATTTTTGAATTTTAGATACTTGGCGCACTTTGGCACGGTTTGGCAAGCAAAAACGTCGAAATACGACAAAAACTTTAACATCCGGAGTGAAGATTTTTTTCAACGGTCAGACCGGATTTGGTAGTCTCGGAAATTTTTGCTATCTTTATATCAAGCTTCCATGCTCATTCAGCCTCAAAAGAGAGGCTGCACACTGGGAAACTGATGTAAAGAGGATCAATCGGACTCTGATTCTCAAACCTCATTTTTTCTTATAGATTTGGATGTACACGTGTACATAGCAAGGTGTCTTTTCAGTTACTGAAAAGGTTTTGAGTAACTCATTCATACTTAAAACAACCTTGCAAGGTTGTGAACGCTCCAAAGTCGCGTCCACCATCTGCCAAACTGCGTTGCCACGGGCTGAAGTGGGAGTGAAACCGTTGAATCAGACATTCAATGGCAGAAAATTTCAACAAAGGAGGGCGACCGCCGGTCGCCAACAAATGCACACATAATGTTATGGTGCGCTTTGATGACCTCGAATGGGATAGCTTCATCGGGATGATGGATAAAGCCAATCAGGATGTGAAAGCCACTTTTATCAAACAACTGGTGTTCTCGCGCCCATTCCGGGTGCTGAAGACCGACCGCTCACTTGCAGTATTCTGTGCCAAACTTTCGGAATTTTTCGCCCAGTTCCGTACCGTGGGGGTAAATTATGACCTTGTTGTGAAGGAACTGAAGTCGGTATTTTCAGAGAATAAGGCGATGACTATGCTCTACAAGCTGGAGAAAGCCACACTGGAAATGACCTCTGTTATGCACGAAGTAAAAGATCTCGCCAAGAGATTTGAGGCACAATGGTTGCAGCAACTCAACCAATCCTAAACCTCATCAAGTAGTAAGGGCCCATTAAAACAGCATCGGCAGGGAGCATCACTTCTTGCCGATGTAAGTTTTAACCATTTATTTTCCCCTATCTAACGAGGCTATGATCGCTACACCGCTGGGCAAAATCATTTATTCAAGAACTTCCCAAGTTCCTGATTTTACATTGCCCACTCGCGCAATCTTTCCGTTGGCCTTTAACTCGTCTATTTCGCGGAATATAGTGCGAGTTGTCACGCCTAAAATTTTTGAGAGCTGCTTAACGCTAACTCTTTTGTCGTGACGCATAATGTCAAGTATTCTTTCTCCTCTTGTTTTATCTGTGACATCAGCAGTGTCATCTATGACATGATCTGATTTATCTGTGACATTAACTATGACATTAGGCACTTTATCTGTGACATTGGTGCCATTACCTGTGACATCTTGCGTTTTATCTATGACATCAGCGTTCTGAACAACAACTTTGAATGTGGTATAGTCTCCGAGAAGAAACTCAGCGGGATTGCTCTTATTTTCTTCGAGTAGTGTTGAGACGGTATTTACGCCGCTGCCGAAACGATTGACATAACCAAGATTCAACATTATCTCGGCAATATTGGGATTGCGATAGTCGGTCTCATTGGGAAAGTTCTCCAAGTTAACTTTTCCGTATAGATTACCGGGGTTGTCAATCTCTATGCGATTGCAGTACTCGTAGAATTTTATTGGGGAATTGTTGCCATTATAGGCACGGTGCATTACGGCATTCATTGCGAGCTCACGTATAGCCTCCCAAGGATAGTTAATACGTGGTTCTTCGCGAAGGACGCTCACAAACTCCGGGCGTTTACTCTCGATGGAATATTTTATGAAATACTCCAGCTCTTTTAGCATTGAAATCAAATTGCCTTTGAAACGGTTTTCCTTCAATACCTTTGTCGCACGAGTAGCTCCGGCAAATTTGACATATTGAATATATGCTCCCGGAATAAAATACTGTGGGTCGTGCCCTAATAATAGAATACCGGCATACGTCGGACAGTTGAAACGAGTATCAAATAAGCGCAAAGATGCCATCTGTTGAATCATACTACGCTTATCCTTCGCCAAAGTAACCGGCGAAACCGCCTTTGGCAAATACTCGTTCTTGAAAAGTTCGATGTCAATATCATCAATGGTAGCTTCGCGACATGGACGACCATCGAATGAAGAACTGTGTATCTGACCCTTTTCAGTCAATATTCGTTCTTCCTCTGTGTTTGCCTCAGCCTTTCTTGCACCAACTCTAATCCAGATAACTCCTTTGTATCGCACCGGAGTGTCTTCGCTTGGCTGAACTTCAATGACTGCAACTTCTCCTTCCGGGAACGTCTCTTTATAAACCATCATTGCGGGAGGTGGAAGAATTGTGCCCGTATTACGCAACCCGGCATATGAACGCAACTGTGCATCGCTAAACATCAGTCCATCAATCTTACCGTTATCGTCGGCACCTATGAGAAAATAACCAGGCTTATTCGTATTGCGAATGTCATTGGCAAATGAGCAGATAGCCTCTGATATTTTCTTGGTGTTATCGGTGGACAATGTGCGCTCAACACGCTCATTCTCAATGTCGCTCAACAGCGACCGTATTTCATCTTTTGTCAGAGGCATATCATGTCTTTTAGACTGCAAAATTACTCATTTTTCGTGGATTACACAACTCTCGGTAAATATAGACTAACAATATATTGGTAAGTGAATAATCAAATTAATTTATTGTAAAATTTCTACTTGACTAATACGTTATATTATGACACATCCTAATACATACGATTATAGCAAGGAAGAAACAAATATTACTTACAGAGGACGAACGTCTGCAATTGGAGGCCGGATACAAATATGGTACCGACCACAGATTCCGTGTCCGTTGTCGGGCAATACTTCTCAAGAGCGAACGGCTTTCAAATGCGGAAGTCTCACAGAAACTGGATGTATCCGTTCCATCTGTATTCAACTGGACGAAACGATATGCCTCAGAAGGTATATCCGGACTGAAAACAAAGCCCGGCCAGGGCCGCAAGCCAATAATGGATTGCTCGGACGAGGCATTGGTCAGAGATGCTGTATCCCGGGAACGACAAAGCGTGAAGTGCGCCAAGGAACTATGGGAGAAATCTTCCGGGAAGACAGCAATCAACATTACCTTCAAACGTTTTTTAGAAGTTTTGGCGCAAGATATAAGCGTATCCCCAAACGCCCAAGGGTAACACCCTCGCCGCAACTCTATGCAATCAAGCGCGAGAAGTTGCAAGAACTTGAAAACCTGAGTAATCAGGGGCTTATTGGCCTTTTCTTCGGAGATGAAAGCCATGTGTGCACACAAGGATATGTACCATACGGCTGGCAGTTCCCCGGAGAGAATGTCTTTGTACCGTCCATGAAATCCGCAAGGCTCAGCATCTTCGGTATGGTCAGCCGAGATAATGTATACCACGGGTTCACAAGCCGTCAGAGCATAAAGGCGGAGAATGTAGCCGAGTTTATCGACAACTTCTCTCTTACAATTACCAAACCGACCTTCATCGTTCTTGATAATGCAAGTGTCCATACGGGTGGACTCATGAAGGAATCGATTGACAAATGGAGAGCGCGTGGACTCTTTATTTTCTACCTCCCTCCATACTCGCCACACCTGAATATAGCCGAGACTCTGTGGAGAATACTCAAGACCAAATGGATTAAGCCATGCCATTATATTGACACAAACACGCTCTTCAATACCACCCATGAAATACTGAGTAGCATCGGAGATAGATACAGAATCAATTATAGCGATGTGGCTTGAATACATAAAATGATTTTGAACAGTTACTTACTGTTTCAAATAGTTATGTCTTTGGTTCGGGTATCTGAACAAATAAAACCTTTATTACGAATTGTAGTTATGACACCATTAGGATTGACTATTTGTCGGGATTTATATGGACCCTTAGATGCTGAGACAACATGTATAGAATTTTGTGAACAAATCTCCGGTCTAAAATTATTTATTGACCCATGGTGAGGTATTTGGATTATGTCTGTGTAAGACCTCAATCGTCCGTATATATTTGCAAGCTCTTTATAATATTTCTTGGCATTATAGTCTCCAGTATAGAGGCAGCCATGACACAAATCTTTTCGTCCACTCCATACCACCATGCTGTAATCATTCAGATTGTCAATTTCATTCTTCGTTAATACTTGATCCAATGATTTTTTCAGGGAGGTACTTTTTTGTTTGAGAACTGAGATTATCTCATCAGTTGTTGCATTAGGTGGCAGTCCCAGCTTACTAATGAACGTGACAATCTCGGTATCATTTAACAATCTTCTATTATAAATTATGTATATCCAATCTTTTATAGTAAAAGTCTGAACCCTTCCAGATATAGTCGCACCATTCTCAATTTGACTCAGATTTATTTCTTCACTATCTTGTATCCTATCATTAATATTGTCCCTATCGGTTGCATCAACGAATATCACATTTGTTTGAGGTGAAACATTGCGTATATAAGCCTCCGGATCAATAATAAAATCAGATAGAAATCTATTACTTGTAGAAGAACTATTGATAACTCTAGTTAGATTAGGTATCATAGGTAATATCACCCGTCTAACTTGTGTATATTCTTGTAAGAATCTTAGCAGCCCATTTACATGATCTTTATCATAGTGGGATATAAATATATTATCTATAGGTATATCCCGGTGGTAGTCTTTAGCGGCCCTGTCAATGGCATTATTGACAAATCGTTGGCTCGTACTTCCACAGTCATACACACTGATTATATCGTTGGTATGTTCCATCCCGAACAAACCATTACCCACACTATAAAAAGTCCTCTCTACCATTTGCATTAGAGTTAATTCTTCTTGTAATAGCTATTTAGAAAATAGATGCCTGTTTCTGGCTCCCTATAGAAAAATGCGAGCATTTTTCCATCTGATAACTCTTGTACTGCTTTATATTTACAACCTTCTCCCGTGCGGAGTCTGAATGACATTGCAATAAGGTACATAAGGTGATGGATATCAAATATATTATGGACATAGGTACCTGTTGATAGGTTTTGATTGTCTATTGAGAAGTGTTTTAAGGTATGAAGAAGTCCTCCGACAAAATCATTTTTTGCTTCATTGTCTTTACTCGGAAGTATTTGGCGTAGGAGATCAACTCGTAATATGTTGTCACTAAAAATTCCATTCTCGCGGTACACTATATAACAACATAAATGATCTGTCAAAAACTGAATATAGTCTTCAATTGAACCAAAACGTTTATATCCACTAACATTATAGAGGGCCTCAATTACATCTGAGGCGTTTCCTGTCCCAAAATTATCAGGATACTCTTGTAATGCGTTTTGAATACCTTGATAGATTATTCGTAGAAATGTACTATTAAAAATCATATAAAATTGAGTGTCTGCATCAATTTTATAATTATAAATATCTACTATTGAAAAACCAAATTGAAAGGTATTTAAGGGTTCTTTCTCTTGTTTAATCCTTTCTTTATTTTCATGATTCCAAAGATCCTTTAAATGAGGTTCAATGAACTCCATTAATTCGATATATTCCTGTTTAGATATAACTTTCATAATTTATTTGTTGATTGCGGAAATAACCGCCATGATTTGTTCCGGCGACATACCTTTTAGCAGTGCGATGGCTTGCTCCTCTTTTGATAGGCCATTGGGGAGGTCTTCGGCTTGTGGTTTTAGTGCAGGTTTCTTTTTGAAAAGAGTTCGCAGAGTGTTGTCCGTCTTGGATGTGTCGAAACTACCCATATAACGCTCTGTAGTCGCAAGGTTGCTATGACCGAGGATATTCTTGATAGCGGAACTTTCAGCGCCGGCCTCTTGTGCGATGTGTGCGAAGGCGTGGCGAGCGCAGTGCCATATTATATGTTTATCTATTCCAGTGCGTTTGCTCCAATGGCGCAGAGCTTTAAGGCACATCGTATATGAGGGCAAAGGAAATATCAACTCATCGCGATTGCTCTCAACTGATGGCTTGCCTATCAATTCCAACACGCCATCCGACAACGGTATCACGACACTGCTTGTACTGCTATGATCTTTTGTCTTGGCTTGCTCGAATTTAAGTAGCTGATTGGCAAAGTCAACATTAGAATAAGTTAGGTCTTTTACATTGCAGAAGCGTAGGCCGCACCGCAGGCAAAACAGGAATGCCCACTGGATATTCACGCTTTCGCCTTGATAGTGGCAAGTGATAAGCTGCTTAATCTCATCCATCGACAGCACGTCTTTTTTGAGGCTACCATTGTCTATTGTGATACTGATTCCATGACAGGGGTCTTTCCGCATCACGTCCTTATCAACCGCTGGTCGCAATGATTTTCTTAAAATGCGCATATAGGGTGTGTGGCCCCTCACCTCGGAATCGGTGTTGCAGATATTCAGTGAACGCCACAATCATATCCTTGTTGATCTGTTCGGGTTTAAGTCGCTTGGCATACTTCTGATATTCGGGGGGCATTGAGAAAGTCTATAAAGACATCATGCGCTCTCTTGATATGCCGTTTATCGCCTTTGGCGTATGCTTCATAGTACGACCACATCCAGTCAAGGAGGTTAATGTTGCTATCCTTTTTCATTAGGTAGCCCTCTCCATGTTCCAATAGTTGCTGTCCTCGCTCAAAGCGTATCTTTTTAGCGAGTTCCAATGTTTCTTTATTCTGTTGGCGTTCAATCGGAGTTCTCGGTGCTTGCCATAAGTACAGGCTTAAATATTCACGCCTGCGGTCTTTCTTGGCAACTTCTCGTCCTAATTTGTCACTCCATTCCATCCGATAGCCAAAATAATAGTCGAGAAACAGGCTCTCGCGCCCATCGCTCAAAATCTTTGCGCCTAACTTTGGATTGTCGGTTGTATCTTGGCTGATAATATATGTATTATCATTGCGTATTTCCTTTTTGAGTGCCATAGTTATTTCTCTTATTTTCCTTTGATTACAAAGGTGCGAAAAATATCTGACATGGGTAGCCAAATGGTAGCCAAAAACAACAAAACAAGATCTTATTTTTGTAGCTAAGAGAAAATAATATATGCGTAATGTGTTGATTTATACTATACTTAATTTCCGATAATTTCTTACAAAAGCACGGTATTGTGCCTGTTCTGGGCACCCTAAATAGCTGTTAATCGTTCGATTTTCAGCTATTTTATTTTGTAAATAAGCAACAGATAAACAACTTTCAACATATTATCTGCTTTTGCGTTGATATTGGATTGCTTGGGAGTGAGGTGTTCGGGAGACCGAAAAACAGTGATTAAAAAGGAGGAGCCGGAACATGGCGTCCCAACTCCTCCCCTCACGTTTCAACTATTTATTTATGAGAGCCTCAGTATCTGGTTTCACAACCCGGTAAAGAGGACGAGGGATGTAGATTGAATTTTAGTCTACAGCTTTGGTCTTCTATATCTTTACTTACACTATATAGAACAATTGAAAATAGGCTTTGAAACAGGTGTGTGCGCTAAAAGTCATTAAAAAACGTCAATCTGAGGCCTGAATTCAGCTCGTGTGTTAAATTTAAGGTCACGACGACCCGCTTTCAGTTTTTTCGTTCACTGAAAGTGTATGGGCAATCAACCAATTGAGTGTGTTTGGGTCAGGATATTCTCGACCAATCGTGGATTCGCGTGGTCAATAGGCTCAGTTGACGTTGAAGGATATTGTTGTCAGGATGGTCGAGTGACGGATCGTTGTCAAGGATCTCACATACCGTGTCGCGCGCGAGCTGTATGATTTGTCCGTCAGTGGCGAGATTGGCGATGTGTAAGTCCATAGGCATTCCGCTTTGCATTGTCCCCTCTATATCTCCTGGACCGCGCATCTGCATGTCGGCTTCGGCTATAGCGAAACCGTCGGTGGTGGATGTCATCAATTCGAGACGTTTACGTGTTTCAGATGAGATTTTGCGTTTCGACATAAGGATGCAGTAGCTTTGTCCTTCTCCACGCCCTACACGTCCGCGCAACTGGTGTAGTTGCGAAAGGCCGAACCGTTCAGCGTTCTCGATCAGCATTGTTGTTGCGTTTGGAACGTTTACTCCTACCTCGATGACGGTGGTGGCCACGAGGATATGAGCTTCGTGGGATGCGAAGAGATTCATTTGATATTCTTTCTCCTGTGGTTTCATCTGTCCGTGGACGAATGCTACCTTGTAGTCACGGAATGTCTCTCGGATTGTTTCATATCCTTCCTCGAGTGATTTGAGGTCGAGTTTTTCGTTTTCTTTGATGAGCGGATAGACGATGTATACCTGTCGGCCGAGTCGTAGTTGCCGTCCTATTCCACGGTAAGTTTCGAATCGGTTTTCCTCGTATCGCAGCAGTGTCTGTACCGGCTTGCGCCCGGGTGGAAGTTCGTTGATAACGGACACGTCGAGATCTCCGTATACGGTCATGGCGAGCGTTCGGGGAATAGGGGTCGCTGTCATGACAAGGACATGTGGGGCTATGGTGTTTTTGGTCCATAGACGGGCTCGTTGCGCTACGCCAAAGCGGTGTTGTTCGTCGATGACGATAAAACCGAGATTGCGGAATTTGACGTTGTCTTCTATGACAGCGTGAGTGCCTATCAATATATGCAGAGAGCCGTCTGCCAGTTGCGAGTGTATTTCCTCACGACTTTTTTTTCGGGTTGATCCAGTAGATCGGAAGAGCGTCGTGTAGGGAAAGAGTGTGTCTCCTTGTGTAGA
>CASBHZ010000067.1 GCA_949123685.1 uncultured Bacteroidales bacterium
CGAGATACTATCGCGTGACTGGAGTTCAGACGTGTGCTCTTCCGATCTCCTCCGAAATATCAGTTAAATGCACAAGATGCGGACGCGAAGATTTCCCCTGCCTGTCACCGGCAATCCTTGTGCTGATAAAACGTGACGAACGCGCTCTTCTCGTGCATGCACGAAATTTCACCAGACCTATGTTCGCTCTCGTGGCAGGCTTCGTAGAAACAGGCGAATCGCTTGAAGAATGCGTCATCCGGGAAGTGAGGGAAGAGACATCCCTCGAAATCAAAGATCTCAGATATTTAGGCAGTCAGTCCTGGCCATTCCCCTCCCAGCTGATGATAGCTTTCACCGCCCAATATGCATCGGGTGAATTATCTTTTGCCGACGGCGAATTGTCAGAGGGAGGATGGTTCAGCCGCGAAAATCCACCTGATCTCCCCACACTTCCCTCTCTATCACGCATGGTTATTGACAGATGGCTCGAAAATTCAATATAATTAATGCTAATTATTGTTAATTTATATTAATTTTAAGCTATATTTAGCCATATTTTCCAACTCAAATAAGTATCAGATAGGGAATACGGGGATTTTTTACTAACTTTGCGATATAATTCCGGAGGGGACATGCGTCTCCTCCTTGTTTTTAGTCCATATGCATAAGCAATGTCGCACAAATTATTATGGACAGCCTATTAAGAGATGACAGATAAAAAAGCGTTAGAACATTTTATAGAGAGAGAGCTGGAAGGAACATCCTATTTCCTTGTAGGAGTCAACGTGACAGCTTCAAATGAAATCAAGGTCGACATAGACTCGTTCGAAAGTGTCGACATCGATTTCTGCGTATCGCTCACCCGCCGCATTGAAGACGAGTTTCCACGCGAACCCGAAGATTATGAACTTGAGGTCGGGTCAGCCGGACTCACATCCCCTTTCCGTGTGCGCAAGCAATATGAAAAAAACCTCGGCAACGATGTTGAAGTGATGGCTCGCGACGGCAAGAAATACACCGGCACGCTCACAGAAGTCGGAGAAGAGAGTTTCACGATAGAATCCACGGTTAAGGAAAAGCCCGAAGGCTCCAAGCGTCCCATCGAGGTGACAAAAGAATTTAAATTTGGATACGACGCCGTCAATTCGGTGAAATACCTTTTTAAATTCTAAACCCGTGCCGACTTCAGGTACGGATTCGCAGACTTGAATGTTTGCACAAAACACATAACAGTATTAAAAATTTTATATCCCAATATAATAGTCTTATGGCAAAGAAAGCAGAGACGGTGAATATGGTCGACAGATTCGCCGAGTTCAAGGAACTCAAGAATATTGACAAGACCACAATGATATCAGTGCTTGAGGAATCATTCCGCAACGTGCTGGCAAAGATGTTCGGATCAGACGAAAACTTCGACGTCATCATGAACCCCGATAAGGGAGACTGCGAGATCTACCAGAATCTTGAGGTAGTTCCTGACGGAGAGGTCGAGAACAAAGACATGCAGATCGGACTTACCGATGCACGCGAGATCGACCCCGAATGTGAAATCGGAGAAGACGTCACCAAACAGATATTCTTTGAAAAATTCGGTCGCCGCGCCATCCTCAACCTCCGTCAGACTCTGCAATCAAAGATCCTCGATCTTCAGAAAGATGCCATATATACCAAGTTCAAGGAGATTGAAGGTGAGGTAGTCACCGGAGAAGTGCATCAGATATGGAAGAGGGAGATGCTCCTTCTTGATGAAGAGCAGAACGAGCTCATCATGCCAAAAGAGGAGCAGATTCCCGGCGATTTCTTCCACAAAGGCGACATGGTCCGCGCGATCGTGAAGAGGGTTGACAATCCCAACAACAATCCCAAGGTGATAGTCAGCCGCACTGACCCCCGTTTCCTTCGACGTCTTTTCGAGCAGGAAGTGCCCGAGATCCACGACGGGCTCATCACCATCAAGGATGTTGCGCGTATTCCGGGTGAGCGTGCCAAGATCGCTGTAGAGAGTTACGACGACCGCATCGATCCCGTCGGTGCCTGCGTAGGTATCAAGGGAAGCCGTATCCACGGCATCGTGCGCGAGCTTCGCAACGAGAACATCGACGTGATTTCCTTCACAACCAACCCGCAGCTTTATATCCAGCGCGCCCTCAGTCCTGCAAAGATTTCATCTATCCGTCTCAACGAAGAAGACAAGAAAGCTGAAGTGTTCCTCCACCCCGACGAGGTTAGCCTTGCAATCGGCAAGGGAGGTATGAACATACGTCTTGCCTCCATGCTTACAGGTTATTCGATCGACGTTTACCGCGACATCGAGCCCGGAGAGGAAGACATCTATCTTGATGAATTTATCGACGAGATCGACAGCTGGGTTATCGAGGCACTCAAAGATCTCGGACTCGGCACTGCCAAGGCTGTGCTCAACGCTCCGCAGCATGTTCTTGACCAAGCTGACCTGGAAGACTCCACACTTCAGCATCTGCTTGATGTGCTTCGCGCCGAATTTGAAGACTAACCTGCGGGCATAAGTCTGCCGAGGTCTCCTCTCCTCAACGAAGCCGGAGGTTACGGACGGCTTCACATTTTAATAGCAATCACAAAAATTACATATGCGCATAAAGATCAGCAAAGTAGCTAAAGACCTAAATGTAGGAATCAACACGGCAGTGGAATTCCTGCGCAAAAATAATGTCGAGATCGATGAGAACCCCGGCCCGAACACCCGCATAGATGAAGATGCGGTAGATATCCTCACCAAGGAATTCAGCAAAGACAAGGGTATAAAGGAGAAATCCGATGACTTTGGCGCCGCAAGGAAAGAGGGGCGCAAAGATAAACAGGGTAAAGACCGTCCGCGTGTAGACGAGATCAAAGCATCTGTCCCCAATGTCGGTGGTCCCAAGATACTGGGTAAAATAGATCTTGACGCACCCAAACAGGCACCTAAACAGACTGCTACCGCTGAAGCGAAACATGCAGCCGACACCAAACCGGAATCCAAACCTGAGCCCAAACAGGAGGTTAAACCGGAACCAAAGGTGGAGATCAAACCGGAACCGAAACCCGAGGTGAAACCAGAACCAAAGATGGAGATAAAACCAGAATCAAAACCTGATATGAAACCCGAGGTCAAACCGGAAGTCAAACCTCAACCTAAACCGGAATCGAAACCCGAACCCAAGCCGGAACCGAAACCTCAACCCAAACAAGAGGTCAAACCGGCACCGGCTCAGAAGCCGGCACCGGTTGCAAAAGAAACTGCAAAGCCAACTCCTGTGGAGACTACAGAAAAAACAGAAACACCCAAAGAGGACAATGGCGGTGTATTCCGTTATGCTCCCACTCCTGCCGGACCGGAACTTAAAGTGGTAGGAAAGATCGACCTTTCCGCCATTAACCAGTCTACGCGTCCCCGCAAGAAAAGCCGTAGCGAACGCCGCGCCGAAGCTGCACGCGCTCATGGAGGTGCCGACGGCGCACAAAAGAAACGCAAACGTATCGGCAAGGAAAAAGTGGATATTGAAAAAGCTGTTTCCCAGCCCGGTTTCGGCTCCGACAACCGCAAGAAAGAGAATAAGGGCGGAGGAGACCGTCATGGTGGCAACCAGCAAGGTGGCGGCAAAGGTGAAAATAAGCGTAAACGCGAGAAACGCCCCGTAAAACCGGAAATAAACTCCGAAGACGTTCAGAAGCAAGTTAAAGAAACGCTTGCCCGCCTCACCAACAAAGCGCCGAAGAAGAGCGCCAAATGGCGTAAGGAAAAACGCGAGGAGATGCACAACCGCGAGCTGGAGAACCAGCAGCGCGAAGCTGCCGAAAGCTCGGTAATCAAGATCACCGAGTTCGTGACTGCAAACGACCTCGCCAACCTCATGGACGTTCCTGTCAACAACGTAATCGCCACCTGCATGAATCTTGGCGTAATGGTGTCCATCAATCAGCGTCTTGACGCAGAGACCATCAATATCGTTGCAGAAGAGTTCGGGTTCACAACCGAATTTGTCAGTGCCGATGTCACTGAAGCCATTGAAATTGTTGAAGACAAGGAGGAGGATCTTCAGAGCCGTCCCCCGATCGTGACCGTCATGGGACATGTGGACCACGGTAAGACCTCACTTCTCGACTATATCCGCAAAGCCAACGTGATCGCAGGCGAGGCGGGAGGCATCACGCAGCACATCGGTGCCTACAACGTGAAACTCTCCGACGGACGCCATATAACGTTCCTTGACACTCCCGGTCACGAAGCCTTCACGGCAATGCGTGCCCGAGGAGCCAAAGTCACCGACCTTGCAATCATCATCGTTGCCGCCGACGACAACGTGATGCCTCAGACCATAGAGGCAATCAATCACGCATCGGCTGCAGGTGTGCCGATGGTGTTCGCCATTAACAAGATTGACAAACCGACAGCAAACCCCGACAAGATAAAGGAGACGCTTGCCCAGATGAACTACCTCGTTGAAGAATGGGGCGGTAAATATCAGAGTCAGGACATTTCAGCCAAGAAAGGTCTCGGAGTTGACGAACTGATGGAAAAAGTGCTTCTTGAAGCAGAAATGCTCGACCTTAAGGCAAATCCGGAGCGCAACGCCATAGGATCCGTGATCGAGTCATCACTCGACAAGGGACGCGGATACGTAGCCACGGTATTGGTTCAGAACGGAACACTCCGCGTAGGAGACGTGATCCTTGCCGGAACTCATTTCGGTAAAGTGAAAGCAATGTTCAACGAGCGTAACCAGCGCGTCAAAGAAGCCGGACCGTCAACACCGGTGCTTATCCTCGGTCTCAACGGAGCGCCGACAGCAGGCGACACATTCAATGTGCTCGAAACGGAACAGGAAGCGCGTGAGATTGCAGGCAAGCGCGAGCAGTTGCAGCGCGAGCTTGGTTTGCGCACTAAGAAACGTCTCGGTCTTGAAGAACTTGGACGCCGCCGCGCCCTCAACGACTTCCATGAGCTCAACCTCGTGGTTAAAGGTGACGTTGACGGTTCTATCGAGGCTCTTTCCGATTCGTTACTTAAGCTCTCCACTCCGGAGGTTCAGGTCAACGTGCTTCACAAAGGTGTCGGAGCAATCTCCGAATCCGATGTCACGCTTGCAGCGGCATCAGACGCCATTATCATCGGCTTCCAGGTCAGACCTTCGGCAGCAGCAAAACGCGAAGCAGAGAAAGAAGGCGTGGAGATTCGTCTCTACTCCGTCATCTACAAAGCTATCGAAGAGGTTAAAGACGCAATGGAAGGTATGCTATCTCCCGAAATCAAGGAAGAGATCACCGGTACGGCAGAAGTGCTTCAGACCTACCACATTTCCAAAGTCGGCACAATTGCCGGTGCTATCGTTCGCGACGGCAAGATCAAACGCGCCAGCAAAGTGCGCCTGATCCGTGACGGCATCGTGATCTACAGTGGAGAACTCGGTTCGCTGAAACGCTTCAAAGACGATGTCAAGGAAGTTGTTTCCGGCTACGATTGCGGTCTCTCGATCCAGGGCTATAACGATGTGCGCGAAGGCGACCTTATTGAAGCATATGAAGAAGTAGAAGTTAAGAAAACTCTATAAATCATTCACTTCAAAGATATATAAATCTACAATCAACCGAGAGGAGTCAATTCAAAATGAATTGACTCCTCTCGGTTGATTGTAAGTGCTCCCATTAAACACAGTATTGCACACTGCTTCCAATTACTTAATATTTATTAACATAATTTAACAAACGGGGGGGGGTAATTCGAAATTTTGTTTGTAATTTTGCCAAGGATTGAATCATGACAATACATGTTGTGACATGTCGGTCTATTACTCCGGCTCAGTTCCATTGAAAAAACTTTTTTTGACACATCACGGAGATCCGCGTAACACCGGTTGCCATCATTTCACCAAATCCGGCCGAAGCGGAAACTCGGCAAATTTACAATAATTAATGAAAATAGTAATCAAATTCATTTTGGCAGTTGCGGTTCTGTGTCTATGCGCGACAAGATCTCAAGCGCAAATAGGAATCAAGACCAACATACTTTATGACGCCGCCCTTACACCAAATCTCGGATTAGAGATAGGGTTGGCACCTAAATGGAGTCTCGAAATTTCCGGAAACCTTAACCTCTGGAAATTGAATGAAGGCAGAAGATGGAAACATTGGCTTGTTCAGCCGGAAGCAAGATATTGGTTTTGCGACCGGTTTGCAGGTCATTTTGTTGGTGCGCATATCCTTGGCGGTCAATACAACTTCGGTGGTTGGAAAAATGGTGTGAATTTCCTCGGAACGCATTATGAAAACCTACGTACGCAGATACATCAGGGATGGTATGCAGGAGCCGGTGTGGCATATGGATACACCTGGATCCTCGGCAAGCACTGGAGCATCGAGGCTGAGCTTGGTATAGGATGGGCATACACGCGTTATGACTCATACCCCTGCGCAAAATGCGGCACCAAGATTGCCGAAAACAGAGTCCATAATTATGTAGGCCCCACGAAAGCCGCCGTCAACCTAATATACGTGTTCTGATCATGAATTTTAAAACGATATTCATGGCGATCCTCCTTCTTTCTGGATCCCACACCGCACAATCAGCGGACAAAACGCCGACAGACGCTGTCAAAGCCGTCAACATAGATGTGGCACGCACCGACAACAACCTCTTTGTCAAGATGGATCTTGACATGAGCGGATATCACGGACTCAACAGCAACCGAGAAATCACAGTGACCCCAATGCTCGTAAACGGTACAGACACACTTCCTCTACAGGGCGTGACTGTCGCCGGGCGCTCCCGTTATTACCATTGGTTGCGTCAAGGGCGAGAAGACTGGCCCACACCAAGTCTCAACAAGGCTTCAAAAAATCTCGTGATCCCCTATCAGACATCTGTTAAGTTTGAAAAATGGATGGGGAAAGCCGACATCGTATTGTCTGCAAAATCGTGCGGATGCTGCGGTGAGCCCATAGCCGCTTCCTATGTTCCCGCCCTCAAACTTGACCTGACACCGAAAGAAAAAATCACATTCAAACCTCAATTCGCGTTCATTCAGCCTAAAGCAGAAATTGTGAAACACCGGGAGATAAAAGGTTCCGCCTATATAGACTTCCCCGTAAACAAGACAGAATTATATCCTGAATACAGGCGTAATCCGGTGGAACTTGCCAAGATAAATGCGACAATCGATTCGGTAAGGCTCGACAAAGACGTTCAGTTCAAAGCTATGACCATAAAAGGATACGCATCTCCCGAAGGTTCATATTCCAACAACATCAGACTTGCAAAAGGGAGGACAGCCACCCTTAAGGAATATGTCCTGAGTCAGTATTCCTTCCCTGCATCAATCATTTCCACCTCATACGAACCTGAAGACTGGGAAGGGCTACGGAAATATGTAGAAAACTCAAGCATCGCCAATCGCGCGGGAATATTGGCGATTATTGATTCAGACATGAAACCGGATCCCAAGAACGAAGAGATAAGGAAACGCTATCCGGAGCAATACAGTTTCTTGCTCAAGGAAGTGTATCCCGGTCTACGCCACTCAGACTACACGGTGGAATATACTGTCAAAAATTATACGGATATCAACGAGATCAAACGCCTGATATTCTCCGATCCGAGAAAGCTTAGCCTCAATGAGATGTTCGCCGGAGCAGCCGCCATGGATAAAGATTCGAGAGAATATGACGAGGCATTCCGTATTGCTGTCAGAATGTATCCCGACAGTCCGGAAGCCAATCTCAATGCCGCGAACATAGAAATGAAACGCGGAGATCTCGAACAGGCAGCATTCTATCTTGACAAGGCAGGCGACTCACCGGAAGCCACCTATGCCCGCGGCGTCTATCAAGGGTTCAAGGAAAACTACGGAGCTGCAAAAGCACTTCTTGAACGCGCCTCCATGATGGGCGTTAAAGAAGCCGGCGCAGCAATCGACAATATCATAGCTATCGAAGAGAATTCCAAATAAACCGCCTGACTTATATTCAAATCGTATAACCAAAACATCAAACAATATGAATCTTTTCAAAAAATTTATCTTCGGGGCAGCCTCTCTCGTCATGCTTGCCGGCTGCAACGACGATATCAACACCGACAACCCGGGTAACGGCACTATTCCCGGAGAAGACATGCCATCAGTATATCTCGGTGTCAATTTCCAGATGCCCGGAATGGGATCAACAAGATCCTATACAGATGGAGACGACACATCCAACAACGGCACGGAAGTGGGCACGGAAGTTGAAAACAACGTCAATGAAGTCCTGCTCATCCTCACACGCCGCGACTACGGATTCATAGGGGCGTCAACAGTGTTGCGCGATAACATCTACAAGCATCAGGGACAACAGCCCAATGTAGGTTCATATCACGCCACCGCCAAATTTAACAAAACCGAACTTAATAATTACTATTCGGACACTAATAATTTCAGCGATCAGATATGCGTTTTCGTCATAGCCAATCCGACAGGAGGTATGGTGGAGAAGCTTGCAACCACCAATTATGGCGACAGGGAATGGATCAACACACCCTGGAATGTTAACGTTCATGGAAGCCAGACAGAGGGTGCAATATGGTCGGCAACAAATGGCGGCAGCTTCCTGATGAGCAATAGCCAGATAGCGATACGTCAGATTCCGCAGCAAATGTCGGCATGGGACAACTACACTACCGAAGACAAATGCTTCAACCTCTCTGAAATCAACGGCAATGCCGGTGCTATCGGAACAATTGACAACTCGGCAGGGAACGTGACCACCCCTCGCGGTCCGGTAAAAGTGGAACGTGCTGCGGCTCGTTTCGACTTCCGCGACGGATCTCCGGCTAATACCGATCCCAACACATATCCTGTCGTATATCTCCAGAACACAGACGGAAGCCAAGGTGCAAAGCTCATAGACATCAAGCTCAACAAGATGGCTTTGGTCAACATGGGTAAAACGTTCTATTACATCAAACGCGTATCCAACAATGGTCTTAACACAGGATGGAACATACCCGACAACAACGAGGGATGGCAGCTTTGCGGTGCTGAAAAACCATGGTACACCCTTCAGTCCGACGGTTCGCTTGACCGCAACAAACCCGGCAACTACGTTGTAGACTATTTCGCACAGGAAAAAAACAACGGCATAAAAGGAAACTTCACTAATTATTTCAATTATGCTTTCTTTGACAACGACGGAACTCTGAACAATGGCAATTTCAATACTGCTGACCAACGTTGGTATGTATCGGAAATTTCTGATGTCCTCACAAACGGCTCACCTGACAATTGGGAAAACAACGGCAGCAAAGGGACATATAAAGTATGGAGATATCTCACTGAAAATGTCACACCCGGCATAGACAATCAGACCAACGGAGTTTCTACAGCTGTCGTGTTCAAAGGCAAAATGCTTGCCAGCAATGATCTTAAGACTGACCTCTCTACCTTGACAGAAGGCACTGCGGAATATCGTAACGCAAAATATCTCAATGACCTTATCGATGCAGTCAACAGCAAAGACGCATCCTTAGGCGATTCATACAAGGCACCGATACTATATTCATACGCAGGTAGCCTCTACTGCACATGGCAGAACGTTTATGACGCAGCTATCAGCGCCTCCTTCTCTTACACCACAGGTCCCGATGGAAAAATAATTCCGGACTGGAATCGCACCAATTCTCTTTATAAGGCTGTATTCGGAAGCGGACTGACGGGCTACAAGCTCCTTGACGCTGACGGAAAGGTCTTATATGCAGACGGAAGCGACACAGACCTTGACAAAACCTCCGCCAATTACTGTTGGCAGATGTGGAACCAGGCAAACAAGCCTGACAACGGAGATGTGCTCACCACCTTCAAGAAAGCCGTGACAGATGCCGGATTCACGCTCTATCAGCGCAGTGAAGACAACCGTGAAGGCTGGGGATACTATTGCTACTACTACTATTGGAACCGACACAACGACAATGGCAAGAACGGAATAATGGGTCCAATGGAATTTGCAGTTGTACGAAACAATGTCTACAAACTCGCGGTTACACACATCGCACGCCTGGGACATCCCCGCATCTCTCAGAACGATCCGGACAGTCCCAAACCTGACACCCCCGACGAATCTTCCGACATATATCTGACAGTTGATGCGGAAGTGGTGCCTTGGACTGTGCGTGTCAACGATATCGTATTCGACTAATCTTGATAAATAATCTCCTCCGCACCGGCGGTGCGGAGGAGCATAAAAAAATAACGATGAACCTTTTCAGACGAAACATACTTTCAAAGCTCGCAGTCATGACCTTTTGGCTCATAATGTCTGCAAACCTCACATCGTGCGATTCATTCAATGAGCAGCTCGAGCCATGCCCTCAGGGAGCCAGACTCCGTTTCGTCTATGACTACAACATGGAGTTTGCCAACGCTTTCCCCTCTCAAGTGGACTGCCTTACACTCCTTGTTTACGACAAAGACGGCAAATATATAACCTCTTTCACAGAAACGTCATCCGTGCTTGCTGATGAAAACTGGCGGCTCACCCTCCCTCTGACACCCGGCGAATACATATTCGAGGCGTGGGGCGGAATGAGTTGCGACAACGCATCTTTTCATTTCAATGCAGAGCCGGCGTCACAACCTTTGAGTGAACTCAAGACGATTATAAACGCCGATTGTCTCACAAATCCGGTCGGCACCCGTCTCCATTCCCTCTTTTATGGCAGACTCGCAATGGAAATACCGGCAGAAAGCACCGATTATACGGAAGGTACCGTGGAGATGATGAAAGACACTAACAATATACGCCTGTTGCTTCAGAACCTCAGCGGAGAACCTGTGAGCGGTGACGATTTCGTTTTCTCCATCACCGATGACAACACGGTTCTTGATTCCGACAACATTCCCGTCGGGGGCAATGGCGTGACATATTCTCCATGGGCTTCAGGACAAGTATCTGCCGGCATGCTCGACAATGGCACCGAAGCGCTCCTTGCATATGCAGAATTAAGCACTTCCCGCCTTATTGCCTCACATGATGCGAAATTGCTCATCAAACGCAAAAGCGATATGAAGACAATAGTTGACATTCCGCTGATCAACTATCTCCTCTTGCTCAAAAGCCAGGAGTTTGAATCCATGGGCAGCCAAGAGTTCCTTGATCGTGAAAGCCGGTGGAACATGGTTTTCTTCCTTGACAATTCCGGAAGCTGGATCAGGACCTATATCAAGATCAACGACTGGATTGTCAGGATAAATAATGCAGAACTGCGATGAATATAAAAGGATACGGATATATAGCGACCTTATTGACTGCTTCAATCCTGACGGCATGCGGAAGTGACATCCCCTCCATTCCCGCTCCGGAGGATATTGAAGAAGGCAAAGGCGTTACACTGACACTCAACATCGCCATGTCTGAATTTCCTGAAACCGAACAGACTCGCGCTCCATTCCCTGATTCAGACGACATATCGTATGAAGGACCGGTCTCTGATTATGAAAAAATGCGCACTCTGCGCGTTATCATAGTCCACGGAGAAGGGAATGAGACAGGGATAGTGGAGCACAACCGCATGGTGACAGCCGACCTTTCCTCCGGTTCGATAATCAACGACAACCTGCGCTTCAAGGTCACAAGCGGAGAAAAGAAAAATATCTATCTCTTTGCCAACGAAGCTGCCACGGGATATGATTTCGGATCAATCGCAGAAGGGAGTGTCTTTCCGGAAGAAGAGATCCGGGACATACGCATATCACGACGTTCCGGTGCGGCATTTATCGACAACGGCACAAGTTCTGTAGAAAAAAGATTCGTTCCAATGAGCGAAATGTTTGAGATAGATGTTCCCACTCCTGTAGGTGACAGCGATTTCTTCCAGATAGAACACCTGTTTGTGACAAGATCCACCGTCAAATTCTCATTCCATTTCTCCACACCGGAGGATTATCCAGCCCAAGGCGCATCCGTGACCGGTATCAAGCTTTACGGACTTGCCGACGAATGCTATTACCTTCCACGTAACACCTCATATGACCCCGGAAAATACACTCCGGCATTCGATAACGGAGGAGGACGCTATATCACCTCTTTCGACACCCCTGACGGGACTTCATTTTCCGGCTACACATTCGCACCTTTCTCTCCTATCGAAATCAAGGAAGGCATGGATGCCACCATGTCGCCATTCATATATTTCCCAGAATCGAAACGAGAAGAGGGCACGAAGCCTTTCCGCGTATCGGTGGTTCTCGACAACGGCACGGAATTTCTGGTTCCACGTGACCTCTCGCTTGACAACATACCCCGCAACACACATGTCAAGATCAATATCCTGATGAAGTCTACCGATGTAGACGCATCCGTAACCCTTCTTCCCTACACCGGGGTGTGGCTCAACCCCGACTTCGGTCTGTAAGAAGATGTTTGAAAATCAGACTTTATGAAAAAGTTTATCCACATACTCCTCCTGCTCCTTCTCTCTGTCGCCATGCCCTCTTGTGTAGACGAGCGTTTCGGCATTGATCCTGAAATCGGCGAAGGGGAAGCTACACTGACCGCCACGGTGGTCTTCAGTCCCGTGCGCGATGCCCTCAAGGGCACAAGGGCTTCAGGCAACGCCCTCAAACACGTCAACACCCTCTGCGTGCTTCTCTATGACAATGAAGGGAAGTTGGCGATGAAAGTGCCTCAAAGCAAACTCGAAAGCCTACAGATTGCCAACAATAACAATAGCATGGCGCCAGACACCCCCGAGGATGGTGGTCATCAAGCGGAATCCGACACACCGAAAGCAACCTTTTCCATATCGGGAATACCATTCGGACGCTACAAGATATATGCAGTAGCGAACATGGGAGATCTTGACGGTTACGATGTCTCCTCCATAGATCTGCTAAAAGAAACACCATTGGTATGGAACGAAGACAACATATCTGAAAATGACCAGATGTTCGGCTATTTCACACCTGCCGACAACCAGTCGAGCCAAGGGTTCGATGCTCCTGCGATAGTCATCAACCGGTCTTCGTTCCCATTACATGCATGGCTGAAAAGAGCTGCCTCCAAAGTCACCGTCAACGTTGACGGCTCGAAACTCTATGACGATGTGCAGGTATGGATACACTCCGTTCAGGTAAGGGACATTCCCCGATTCTGCTATTTAGGCATGAATCACACAGTTTCCGCACACCTTATCTCTGAAGGAGGAATCATTTCATATTCACAAACCGGAGGAAAGACCGGACTGACAGTAGACAAGCAACATCCCATGCTTCTCGAAAACGCACATGCAGAAAATGCGGAAGCTCTCTATTTCTATGAGAACATGCAAGGCGAAGGACAAAACAAACATCAAAGCTGGGACGGAGGCAACTCGGTGCAGTTCCCGAACGGCAACGTACCTACCGACAAAGGATTCAAAGACGGCAAAGAAGCCGGAACATATGTGCAAGTATCCGGATATTACAAAAACTCCGAAGGGGAAGGACCTATCATCTACCGCTTCATGCTCGGTAAAGACACGGAGACGAACTACGACGCACAACGCAATTATCATTATAAGCTCACACTGAACTTGCGCAACAATGCCAACGACAACGACTGGCACATTGTCTACGACCCTGAGCCCGACATCATAGCTCCGGACCCGTATTATATTTCTTATACCTACGACCAGAGCATGAACCTTCCGCTGAAGCTTACCGGCAGACGATTAGTATCATTACGCGCAGACATACCGGCAGACGATGAAATCAACAAGAACAGCTGGCATGCTGTCAACAACGACGGTTCAAATCCGACCCCAACACCATATTGGGACGGTAACGTAGACAATCCGGGGCCATGGAACGGCTTCCTCTCGTTAAGGAAAACGAGAGCAGCATCATTCGGATCCTCAACCGAATTTCCGGGAAGCAGTCCCGCTACATATACGGAAAACCAGAATTATTGGAACACCAATAACCGTGGCTGGCGAATTTATGACACCTCACTCGGAAAACATGAAGACGCCTCGGATGGCGACTATTCTATCACCACAAACGGTGGTGGCGAATGGGAAATTAAGATTCCCCTTTATACCCGCGCAAAACAGATGGTAGCGCAGACCGGTTACACCGGCAATAATCCATATGTTGCTTACCGGCGACAGGCAAAGATAATATTCACGGCAGAAATAGAAGACTCGAACGGAGAGATAAGGACCGTAACAAAACCGGTGACCATCCAGCAGATGCGACGCATCGTTAACCCCAAAGGAATATGGAGAAGCGCAAACTGTGCCGATCCCTTCCATGTGGTCATGATGGTTCAGGAGAGTGAGACATCCACTGAATTTGTTCCTCTCGAATCAGCCGGTCCATGGGTTGCCGTAATAAAGAACGGCGACTGGTTCGACCTTGTGCCGACTCCCGGAAAATCCCAGAAGAATCCGGACGGCACTATTTCGGGAAAATCGGGCACACATGTCGATTTCACCTTCAAGCCCAAAGGGACAACTACCACTCCCCGTTCCGGAATAATAAAGGTATATTACAACAATTTCTCCTGCATTCACCTTATATTTGTCAGACAAGGTTATGATCCCGTTTCATTCTATGGATCAAACACCAAATGGCACAGTTTCAACCTTGTAACATCAACTCAAGAGGCAACAGATCCGGCTATCGAAGGCTCTTATTTCAGGCAATACAATCTGGATAATCCGATAGCGGCATCAAACAACACCATCGAGATGTTTGACAAGAATGGTGCACAACGCGACTTCCTTATCGCAGGCACGGGCAACAGCAAAAAATGGGACCAGATCAGGACCTCCAAAACCGCTTGGGAAAAATTTGTGATAAACGGTAAAACATGCCGCCTTCCTAAAAAGAATGATTTTGAAAACATCATAAACAACGACAACACGGTTTATGGCTATGGGGTCATTTACACAGACGCCTCCACAAGCACATCAACAAATGTGAGGGATGCCTATGAGGCAAGAGAGACAGGAAATCTTGCCGGCAAAGGGATGCGCGGTGTGTTCGTATGCGATACTATCACGTGCACCAACATCTTCTTCCCTATCGGAGCATCGGGATATGGCAGGTTCAAGCAGCTGGCACCAACAGAGCGTTACAACAGGCAACGTGCCGGATGGGCAGGCGTGATTCAATACGCCAACCGATATAAACCGTTTCCTTCCCAACCTGACGTTGACGGTGTTGGCAACTATCCTGTTAGGTATAAACCGTTGTTCTGGGATCTATGGGAACGTCCGGGAGCAGTTTATTGGGCAGACGAAGGTTTTGGCCTTGACATAAACTATTATACATTCGACTTCAATATAGGAAGCTTCACAAATCTTGGTATAGCAGGATGGGAAAGCTGGGCAGGAGGTCCCGACCCTTCCGGCTCAGATGCAATATTGCTTCGCTTGGTCGAAGATTAGTAAAAAAGTTAAATTGTTAATTACAAACATATTAAAATAAAGCCTTAATCTTTTCAATCGTTAGAAATTTAACAGTCTCGCGGGGTAAGAATTTGTGAAAATTCTTACCCCGCATTTTTATTACAAAAAAAAATTAATTTTTTTTGATTTTGACCTATAGATTTTTGAAAAAATCGTGACATATGTAGTAGAATACCTATTGAAGAGATTTAAACTTCATACAACAATAATAACAACTTAAAATCATTCTACTATGAATCTAAGAAATTTACTACTTTCATTCACAGCCGTAACAGCGGCTCCATTGTTCGCCGCTACTTATTATGTCACACCAGAGGGTGCCGGAACTAAAGACGGCTCTTCATGGGAAAACGCATTCGATGTTGAAGGATTCCGCGAGCAGGCACTCAAGAATGTTGATGGCAATGTTTACGAACTTGCAGCCGGAACATACAAACCTTCTGCATGCATAATTTTCAAAAAAGCAACCTTTGCCACAGTTAATGGAAGCACAGAGGGAAGAACCATTCTCTCTGGAGACATAAACAATGACGGCTACGCTTCCGACGGTGATCTCCAGAGACTCATGAGGTTCCAGACCAATACCACCACGGGGGACGAGACTCGTCCCGTTGTAATCAACAACATTGACTTCACCAACGTCTACACCAATATAAAAGATGACCCCACAAACGACACCGGGGACGCAGGCGTGCCGGGAGTCGGAGCACTTTACATCAACAACAGCGGTTTTGTCACGGTGACAAACTGCAACTTCTATGGCAATTGGGCTCAGGGAGAAAAAGGAGGACCGGCGGCACAATGCCATCGCAGCACCGTCAAATT
>CASBHZ010000068.1 GCA_949123685.1 uncultured Bacteroidales bacterium
AGGCATAGAAAAATTTGTAGGCGTTGGGAAAATGCTTACTGAACATAAGCAACTCTTTCCGGACAATTCAATTTTCTTTGAAGACACTGTTTCATTGCTGAAGGCTCTCTCGACATCAGATTTTTCAGACGAAATAATACTACTCAAGGGATCTCCGGAATATAATTTCAGGGACATTGCAGACATGCTTGAAGCCCGCAAACATGAAACGGTGCTGGAAGTTAACCTTGATTCCATAGTTACCAACTATAACTATTTCCGAAGCAAACTTCCCTCCTCATGCGGGATCGTATGCATGGTAAAGGCATCAGGATATGGTGCAGGAAGCTATGAGATAGCCAAGACTCTTCAAGATTGCGGAGCTGCATATCTTGCTGTGGCGGTACTTGACGAAGGTATCGAATTGCGACGACAAGGTATCACGATGCCGGTGATGGTTATGAACCCTAAAGTGGTGAACTACAGATCAATGTTTGCAAACCGACTGGAACCGGAAATATATTCTTTCTCGATGCTTGAGGATGTGATTGCCGAAGCTGAAAAAAATGGAATAACTGAATATCCTATCCATATCAAGCTTGACACGGGAATGCACCGTATGGGGTTTGTGGAAGAGGAGCTGCCATCATTGATAGAGCTTATCAATTCCACCAATGCTGTGCGCATAAAAACCGTATTCTCACACCTTGCGACAGCCGACTGCATCGACATGGACGATTTCACGGAATTACAGCTGTCACGGTTTGAATGCTATACGTCATACATAAAAAATAACTGCAGGTATCCTATATTGTGCCATATATTAAATTCTGCAGGAATACTCCGCTATCCGGATCATCATTACGATCTGGCTCGACTTGGCATAGGACTTTACGGTGCCAACACGCTCCCTCTGGAAATAGAACGTCCGTTGGCTGTAGTTTCAACACTACGCACTATCATCATCGCTATACGCGAATATAATCCAGGAGAAACCGTTGGATACGGAAGATGGGGTAAAATTGAAAGACGGGCAAAGATAGCCACTCTCCCTATAGGATACGCAGACGGGATGAACAGACATTTCGGTAGAGGCAATATCTCCGTTATGGTAAACGGAAAAGAGGCACCTACCATCGGCAACATATGCATGGATGCATGCATGATAGACGTGACCGGTATCGACTGCGAAGTGGGAGACCCCGTAGAAATTTTCGGTCAAAACATGCCCGTACAAAGGCTTGCCGACACCCTTGACACAATTCCATACGAGATTTTAACCTCCATCTCGCCACGCGTGAAACGCATATATTTCCGCGAATAATCATGATTCAGGAAGTGCCTCGCGAAGTGCCTCAAGACACTTCTCCACCTCCTCATTGGTTTTGAAAAGACGCTCTTTGCAGAATTTAAGAAGTTCGAGGGCGCGGGTGGTATAGTTCGACAACTGATCTATATCACACGCGTCCGATTCCATTTTGCGGACAATCTCTTCAAGTTCTGCCACTGCAGCCTTATATGTCAGTTCGTTCATTTTTTCGGTTTTCGGTTTTCAGTTTTTCAGACTTTTAGTTGCTGCCTGTTCTTATAAATAAGATCATATTAAACACGTATTATAAGCACAGAAATTTTTGAGAAAACATGCTTTAAGACTGAGAACTTATAATTTCAGAGGCAACCGTACCATCAGGAAGACGCGTCTCAATAATGTCCCCTTCTTTTATATCGCCTATGCTCCTCACTGCCTTACCATTCAACAAGGTCAGGCTATACCCCCTGTTGATAGTGTTCTGGGGACTCAATACCCTAACCATATTCTCAAGATTCTTGAGTTTGGTCATAGGTCTGTCAGTGATTTGCATGCATGCTTTCTCAAATCGGTAACGTATCATTCTCATCCGTTCTCTTTCCGAAGCATAGCGTCTTGAAAGCGAACGCTCGATTAAATGACCAATCTCCGTAAGACGTTTTTCAGAACGCATGATACGTGTCTGAATCCTTGCCGGTAACGCTGTCTCGATATTGGCAATCCTATATTTTTCCCCTTGCATGGCATCTGCACTATATCGGGCAATCTTTTTAACCCTTTCCAATGTTGCCATATACGCCAGACGCAAAGAATCTATCAGCATTGCAGCCACAGCCGTGGGGGTCTTACATCTCACACATGCCACTTCATCAAGAACAGTCCTGTCGCGCTCATGACCTATACCCACCGCTACAGGAAGAGGGAAAGTTGCAACTGCTTTGGCAATCTCATATTCGTCAAAGCCATTGAGATCTGTCGTGGCTCCTCCTCCACGGATAATGACTACACAATCCCAAAGATCAATAGTGCCCTCCACAAGTTCAAGCGCATTCCTGACGCTCCGAGATGTCTTCTCGCCTTGCATGATTGCCGGAAATAAATGAGTATAGAACTTGAAACCGTCGGGATTATTATTAATCTGGTTCATAAAATCGCCATAACCTGCTGCTCCCGCCGCCGATATAATGGCAATCCTCTGAGGAACCGGAGGGAAACGGAGCTGTTTATTCCGGTTTAAAACGCCCTCCCTATGGAGCCGTTCAAGAATCTCCCTCCTGATTCGCTCCATATCTCCCACGGTATATGCAGGATCTATATCGCTTATCGTAAAGCTCAAGCCATAGAGGTTATGGTGATTTGCCGAGCCGCGAACCATAACTTTCATACCGTTTGATATATCCTTACCCGTGGCGGCATAAAACTTGCTTCGCAAGGAAACAAAAGTAGTGTTCCATATCATGGCACGAATCTTGGCGCATGTATTGCCCGATGCATCTTTCTCCAGCATCTCCATGTAGCAATGTCCTCCGGCAATGCGCACATCGCTAAGTTCTGCAGTTACCCACACTCCTTGCAACTGAGGATTCAGTCGGATAGTATTTCCAAGCAGTTGCTGAAACTGTTGTAAGGTGAGCGCATTATTCACCGCCATCTTCACCTATCTCGGTAAGTGCACCGGTAATCGCATTGAATGTGGCAAAAGAACGATTCTTCTTTGCACTGAAAAGCGATGGATTCAAACCGAATTTAACACCGAACTGCGAAAATTCCATTTCTTTGTCATAAAGCGTCCTGCCAAGCGATGAAAGCGTGATTTGTGCAGAACCCGGAATATTATATATCACGGCATCTTTGGGTAATTTCTTTTCTTCACCTTTTGCATCAACAGGCAGTTCTCCCCGGTCAGTAACCTTTACGGTGAGATATACGGGATCGCCGGAATAATCATCGGCACCTACAAATCCCGCAAAATCGCTCATGCGGAAAAGCACCTGACGCCCATCTTCCCTTGGAGTGAAGGTATAACCACTCGTTACAGTCTCCGTTTCGGTAATACCTACAAACGCGGCCGTAATCGCAGCCTCCTGATGAGTGAGAGAATTGAGCATGAGTTCAAGTTGTTTCCCATCCTGAGGCATAGTCTCTGCCGTGCCTCGGGTTAATGCAATCTTTGCCTCCCTGATCTCCATAAGACTCTCGGCAAGCATCTGTGCCCGTTTAGCGGAACTCTGAGATGCGATAAAATCTTCATTTACATATTGGAGATATTCATTAATGTCTATTCTCCCTTTAGCGCTTTCATTAGATTCAGCAGTATAAGCGGAAGATCCGGGTGCTGAAGATGACATGTCTTTGTTTATCGAAAGGAGCATGCCGTTTTCATCAACGCATATATATGTTGTCGCTCCATTCTTAAGCTGCATAAGATAGCGGTTTTCACTGTCAGACACGACGTAAGGGGAAACACGCACTCCAGTGATCACCCATGATTCAGAATCCTCCTTTATAACATTGTCGGTGCCTATAAATTTCTTGGCATATTGATAATACGGTCCAACTTTTTTTATGGTACGCTGTGCTGTCACCTCTATTTCAAGAGAGGTGACTGGCAATGTGTAAACGAGACCATACTCGTTATGTTTATCTGCCGTAAGCAGCTTTGTTTGCTGTGCACTTCCGGGAAGCACCGCCATAATGGCTATAGCCGATATCAATATCTTAACTAATTTCATAAATATAAGTATGAATCTTTTTTATAAACCAAATCCAATAATTGAACACACTAAGCCTTCTTGTCAATTATCATCCTAATAGCCCTTCCTACATAATTGGCAATATCTCCGGCTGTCAATCCAAATTCCCCTATCTCCTCGGATGCCAGATCTCCGGCAAGTCCGTGGACATATACGCCTATTGTTGCGGCATGTTCGGGACGATAACCTTGAGCGAGGAATGCTGAAACAACTCCGGTAAGGACATCTCCGGATCCGGCTGTAGCCATCCCTGGATTTCCCGTCGGGTTAATATACACCCTCCCTGTCGGACGGACCGTTGCCGTATAATGTCCCTTAAGCACAATTATGATATTATACTGGCGTGCCATATCAATAGCGGTCTTCAATCGGTCTTCCGACGACCGTTGTTCTCCAAAAAGGCGATCAAACTCACCAATATGAGGCGTTATGATTGTCTTGGGAGGAAGGAGTGTCAGAAGCGCGGGACGTTTGGATATGCAGTTTAATGCATCGGCATCAAGAACGAGGGAATTGACCCCGCTCTTTAATAATGCCTCCAAGGCATCTATAGTCTGGTCGTTCGTTCCGATTCCGGGACCGACAGCCACCGCCTGATGATCATGGTGTATACGCATGTCTGTGATAAAATGCTCATTGCGGTCAGGCTCGAACATTGCCTCCGGAACAGCAGTCTGCAAAATCGGCAATCCACCTTTGGGACCATGAACCGTAACCAGTCCGGCTCCGCTTCTTAGCGTGGCACGTGAAGACATCACAGCAGCCCCCATCATGCCTGTGCTGCCTGCAAATACAAGCGCGGAGCCATAGTTTCTCTTGCCGGTGAAAGGCAAGCGCGGCTGGAGCAGAGGACGAATATTACGGCTCTCCACAAGCATATACTCTGCAGGCATCTCCTTGATTTTAGCCTCATCAAGGTCAATATCAAGCAACTTCCACTCCCCGAGAATGCTATAATTCTCTTCAAAAAAGAATGACAGGCGTGGCATCTGGAAAGCAAGCGTGAGATTGGCATGAATCATGTCCCGACGGTTCACCTGAGAGTTCCACTCTCCAAAAAGCCCCGAGGGGAGATCTATAGCCACGACATATGCCCCGGATTCATTTATATAGCGTGTCACCGCAACGAAACCACCCATCAGCGGTTTATTGAGTCCGGAACCGAAAAGTCCGTCTATGACAACATCTTTCTCACTGAGGTACGGGGGATTAAATTCACGCGACACTTCCGTAAAGTCTACACCGTCAATTGTGATAAGTTTCTTACGTTCTTCATCGCAATCGTGACTTAATTTGCCGGCAACATTGAAAAGAAACACCTCAACCCTCTTGTAGCCTCGCTCTATCAGCATACGCGCCACAGCGAGGGCATCCCCTCCGTTATTTCCGGGACCTGCCATCACTACGAATCGCTGTCCGGGAAGGAAACGGGAGTTAAGTTCATCTGTCACAAGCTCCGCAGCCCGTTCCATAAGATCTATGGAACTGATCTGCTGCGCCTCACAAGTGGCGTTATCTAATTCTTGAATTGCCTGCGATGTGAATATCTTCATTTTAGTCTGCTTCTTTTACTGCCTTCCTCATCCATTTATTAAACAAATTCCCCGTTCAAATTACAAATTTAACTTCATCCATCCAATATTCCAAATATCGGCTCTTAAATAAAAATAAAAAATAATGAAGTCCACACGTAAGAATGTGCAGACTTCATTATTATATATGACTGTTGTAAAAACTTACTCAGCCTTACCTTCGCTGCCAAGAACGGCTACGATCTTCTGCTTGTAAAGTTTTTCCATTTCGTCGCGAGCAGGACCGAGATATTTACGCGGGTCAAACTCAGCAGGCTTCTCGTTGAAAACCTTGCGTACGGCAGCTGTCATGGCAAGACGGCTGTCTGAGTCGATATTGATCTTGCAAACATCCATCTTGGCTGCCTTGCGGAGTTCCTCCTCGGGAATACCGATAGCATTGGGGAGCTTGCCACCTGTAGAGTTGATCATGTCAACATACTCCTGGGGAACAGAAGATGAACCGTGGAGCACGATGGGGAATCCGGGGATCTTAGCCTCTACACCCTCAAGCACGTCGAATGCCAATGGAGGGGGAACAAGACGACCTGTCTTCGGATCGCGAGTGCACTGCTCGGGAGTGAACTTGTATGCACCGTGAGATGTACCGATAGAAATAGCGAGGCTATCAACGCCTGTGCGTGTAACGAAATCTACAACCTCTTCAGGATCTGTATATGTGTGATGATCTGAGCTAACCTCATCCTCAACACCTGCAAGAACGCCAAGCTCACCTTCTACAGTCACGTCATGCTCGTGAGCATATTCGCATACTTTCTTTGTAAGGGCTACATTCTCTTCATAGGGAAGGTGGCTACCGTCGATCATTACAGATGAGAAACCGTTGTCAACACAGTCTTTGCAAAGCTCGAAGCTGTCGCCATGGTCGAGGTGAAGAACAATCTGGGGATGCTCCCAACCGAGTGATTTAGCATACTCCACAGCTCCCTGAGCCATATAACGGAGCAAAATAGGATTAGCATAGTTGCGGGCACCTTTAGACACCTGAAGGATTACAGGGGATTTAGTGTCGGCTGCAGCCTTGATAATTGCCTGAAGCTGCTCCATGTTGTTAAAGTTGAACGCGGGGATAGCATATCCGCCGTGAACTGCCTTTGCAAACATCTCTTTGGTGTTTACAAGACCTAAGCTTTTGTAATCTACCATGGGTTGAATATTATTTAAGTAAGTATCTATTATTTTTACCTGACCATTAAAACTAAACATACCCTATATGAGTATGATGCGACGTGATTTAATCTTTTACGAAAAACCGCAATGAATCACTTCTCTAATTTCCTGCAAATATAGAAATTTTTCTTTATTTAACCAAAATTTCTTGAAGTCTCCTTTTGGGAACGTGATGCTTCCTGTCCTCGTCACGCCAATATTTTATATCTCCGTTGTTCATATCGTCTATCACCACTTCCTCTATCGGAAAACCCAATGCGAGCACGTGCAATGGCTCAAGATTGCCGGGT
The DNA here is from genome assembly GCA_949123685.1 of uncultured Bacteroidales bacterium. The sequence goes on from CASBHZ010000068.1 coordinate 7,094, forward strand.
AACGACAATACTTCTTTAAGCTTTTGCTTATTGAACGATTTTATTATGCAACCTCCCATACCTACACTGACAGCACCAAGCGTGATTGCTTCAAGTTGCAAGCCGTCGTCACACATGGGATTTTCAGTAAGATCAAGGTCAAGACACTGAATGATGTACGCCGTAGGCATCTCCCCCTTTTCGGGTCCCTGCCAGTCTGCAAGGTAACCTGCCCATGCGAGAAGCGGGAATATTTCATCATTTTCTTTATCCTCAGTGACCAGACGATATTTCAATGGCTGCATGTTGCGCCCGGATGCGCAATAACGACACAGTTCCACCAGCTCCTCAAGTTGTTTTTCACTTATTGTCTTAGATCCGTCAAACCTACGATAAGAGCGGTTGCGAATCATCAATTCTTTTAGTTCTTTATATTCCATTCTCAAATTTAATACTTTTTCTTGTTCTTTACCCCGATTCTCATGCATTTTTTATAATTTTACTTTATGAAAATAACTGATTTGAAGCCTCTCTTTCCTTCTGAATACTCCAAGTCCGGAATATTGCTGATCGCAGGTCCCTGCAGTGCGGAAAGCAAACAACAGGTTATTGATACTGCCAAAGCCCTGAAAGCGGAGGGTGTCGGCATCTTCCGTGCCGGAGTATGGAAACCGCGCACGAAACCTGGAGGATTCGAGGGCATCGGATCCGAAGCCCTTGACTGGCTTTCCGAAGCAAAGCGACAAACAGGAATGCTCATATCTACAGAAGTTGCTTCTGCGAGTCATCTTCTTGAAGCCGTATCTGCCGGCATCGATGCTGTATGGATAGGAGCGCGGACTTCGGCAAATCCGTTTGCCGTGCAAGAGATAGCTGACGCTTTTGCATCAATGAGCCAGAAAGAACGTGACAGCATTGCCGTAATGGTCAAGAATCCGGTAAATACGGACCTTGAACTTTGGATCGGGGCTATAGAACGTTTCTATGCCGCCGGTGTCAGACGACTCGGCGCAATTCACAGAGGTTTCTCTTCATATGGCGAACACATATACAGGAACATGCCGGAATGGCGTATCCCGATCGAATTTCACCGCCGGCTGCCGCAGATGACAATGATATGCGACCCGTCGCACATCGGAGGACAGCGCGAACTTATCGCCCCTTTGGCGATGCAGGCTTTGCGTATGAATTTCGACGGGCTGATCATTGAAAGCCATTGCCATCCGGAATGTGCTTTAAGCGACAGCGAACAGCAGATCACCCCAAACGACTTAGGATTATTGATCAAGTCAATAAGAAAACATCCCGAAGAATTATCAGAAGAGATTCTCTCGGATCTTCGCCGTCAGATTGATGAAATCGATGACAGACTTATCGACATATTGGCACAACGCATGGCAGTGGCTCGCGAAATAGGAAGATTAAAACATGAAAACAACATGTCTGTAGTGCAGCCGGAACGCTACAACAATTTGATCCGAAATCGCGTGGATACGGCTTCAAAACTGAACCTTAACCCGGCATTCATGAAACGCATACTTGCCGAAATACATGAAGAGTCTGTAAGACAGCAGTTCGAAATATGAGTGAAGTAGGTGATAATATAATCACCTACTTACTTAAAACTGAAAGAATATCTGCCAAGCGGTCTCCAATACCGATCGTATAACCTTGCGTAGCAAAGACAACCCGGTTGAAAGTATCCGCCACAACTACCAACGGACGCTCATCGTTTTCCAGATTCAATGATGCCTTAAGTTCGGCAAGCGAAACACCTCCGTTATCTACACCGAAAACCGCTGTTGCTGGTAAGTTTGGAAATGCCTCCCGGTTGAAGCGCTTCATCTCCCCCTCGCTTCCAAAGAGCAGCATAAGTTTATTCCCTTGTTTCTCGAACTCCTCTTTCAGAAGCGAGATATCGTTAAGGATATGTGATGTCGGCTCATTATTAGGTTTAATAAGGGCAAGCACGTAATAGCCACGCCCCGTTGTAGACAATATGCTCTTATCTAATCCGGAAACCTCATCATGATAGAGGTTCTCTGCATTTAACGAACCGATAACAGACAATGCGTTGTCATCCTTACGGATTATCAACGGAACTTCAATTGCCTCATTATCCTCGACGTTAAAGATCTCCCCTCTTGTCAAGACCGAACCGTCTGCCATACGTCTTCCACTAAGCAAGAGATATTTGCCTCTGTCGAGATACATGCCTTCCGAGGCTATCTCTTTCAATCCGTCTCCTTCTCCATATTCCAATTGAACGGGAATGCCATTATTTATTCCGGAAACGGAGAATTGCGAATAGTATTTAGGGTTCTCAAGTCTGCCGTCTTTACTATATGATATGTTTACTTTCCCTTTTCCTGTTACGGATACATCCTCAAGACTATCTCCCTTATCAAACTTAACATCTACCCATTCTCCCGAACTGGAAGCATACTGGGTCTTGCCTGTGACTGGATCAATACGCGAAGGGATGCCGAGACTGCGTGCTACTGACACGAAGAATATGCTTCGTGAACGGGGATCCGCTATCGCCGTGCGCCACACTGCGCGAGGATCCATCCTGAGAGAAGAAGGATTGCCAACGGTGTCAATCTTTATATTCGATGCTGTCCATGCAACCAATTTTGAAGGATCCTGACGATATATTGCCGCATCCGAAGGTGAAATCTCGCCTGAGAAAAAGGCTTTATACGGCACGAGCCATTCATTCTCCACCCGAGGATTAAGTACATAATCAACAAATAACGGAGTCTGCGATATCTGCGTATTTTCAAGATTATCAAGAAGCACTTCAATCGGCACATCGCGACGATCCTTTTCGCTTATGGCACAAAGAAGATCCAATGCCATATCCCTTTTTTCAAGTTCACATCGCTCCACGAAACCGAGAATATTATTGCCATTGCCTCTCGCTTCCGTCAATATTTTGCAGAACTTATCCCTATTTACTCCAAGCCTGGCAGATTCCCGGTGTGCCATTTCAGCATTAAAGAAAGTTGAAGTATAAGCTTTCCGTATGCTGTCTTCAATAGCCAACCTGCGTGCATTTTCATTTTCAGATTCTTCAGAAACAGTAGGCAATTGCCCTGATTGAAACGGAGGAACTATATCCATTTCGAAAGTTCCGGTATAATCATTAGATTTATCCAATACCACTTCAAGTATGTCGGATTGTGACGGGTTCCCTTTCCCAAAACCGAAATAATCGTCATCCGTAGCCCATACTATAATGTCGCCTAATCCCCCAAGCAATGAGGCGTGCCCCTTGGAATCGGATATTTTCTGCACGGCAGGGAAAAACTCGGCATAATTATATATGCAAAAATTCACTTTTGCCCCTTCCAGCGGCTTCCCGCTTTTATCTTTAACACACACTTTCAATTCCCCTACTGGTGCATAATTGGATGTCACGTTTATCGTTGTCTGCAAGGGTTCCGTTTTCAATACCTCTTCGGGGCCGTCATAAGGTCCGAAAACTTTTGTAGTCATTAGCATTCCGCGTGATGCAGGAGCGTTGAACCAAGCAATATTAAGAGCCGGTGCCGGCTCACAGGCTCCCAGAAAATACCATTTGCCGTCAGCCCAAGCTTCCACCCAGGCATGATTGTCATCCGTATGCGCCCATCTCGGGGTATATACCTGCCTTGCAGGAATACCGACAGACCTCAAAGCGGCAACGGTGAATGTAGATTCCTCTCCGCAACGGCCTATAGCCTGACTCAATGAACTCAGCGGACCGCTTGTACGGGCATCGGAAGGCTGATAAGTCAACTTTTCATGACACCAATGGTTCACTTCCAGAATCGCGTCATACATTGAAAGATTCCGGACCCTGCCCTTAAGTTCATCATAGAAAACTATACGGCTCATATCCAGATTCTCATTATTGACACGCACCGGCAACACAAAATGTTTAAATTCACGTTCCGGAACCTGCTTTCCCCATGGCATCTCATCTCTCGCTTTTAATGAATATAAAACGTTCGATAGAAAAAACTCAGGTGAATATGCTGCAATATCAGGTGTCTGCATGTATGCATAAAGCCATTTCATCCCCTCTCTCGAATCCTGTTCAAGAGTATCAAGCGACTGATGTGAAAACGGATACAACGCACTCACGAGCTTTAGCCTTTCATTAAAATCCCTATCCACATTTTTAGATGGAGTAAATACGCTTGCCGTTACAAGAATTTGACAAGACGCCATAATCACGAGTGCCAATATCTTTCTCATACTAATTTCGATTGCAATTCTTTTACTATGGTAGACGATGTAGCATACCGATAATATTCATTAGCATCCCCGGCTCCCATACCTACTCCATCTCGGCGGAAACACATGCGGCTTTCCACCATCTCTTTTGCCGAGGCATGAATTTCCGAAACGCCCGTGGCATCTATAATATTACGTATATTCCGAGGAGTGACGCCGGCACCGGGCATTATGGAAATCCTTCCTGCTGCCCTCTCTCTCAGTTCAGCTAACAAAGTAACACCTTTTTCTGCAGATTGAGCCATACCTGATGTAAGGATCCTGTCAAATCCAAGTCTTATTACCGTCTCCAACGCCTCGAAAGGATCACGGCACAGATCAAAAGCGCGATGAAATGTTGTGGTCACGACCTGCCCTCCGGATAGTGATTGCCTTATGGCATCCAAGACCTTTTCACAGGCATACTCATCCACCTCACCATCGGAAGTCAACGCACCGAAAACAATTCCATCTACCTGAGCACCCACAGCATAAGCAGTGTCCTGCACACACTGCATCAATTCCTTGTCGCTATAAAGGAAATCACCTGGACGCGGACGGATCAATATATTGACAGGAACCGGCTCAAGCAGCCTGCGACTCTTCCATAGCGCCTGCTCTATCAAACCGGCAGAGGGCGTAATGCCTCCTGCCTCCAGAGCACTGCAAAGCTCTATGCGGTCCGCACCTCCGTTAATTGCGGCTCCAACACTATCAATATCCGCACAACAAATCTCAAGTATCATATCTCCACTTCAATTATATAATCGTCACAATCCGGAACTGACGGTAGCATTACCGTCAAGCCCTCTTTTGATCTTTTAAAATCTAATTTTCTTTTTCCCGCAAATTCTTTTACGCTTCTAACCTTTGCAGTATAAGGCACGAATATATTTCCCGATTCCGGGGTGATAACATGCAAGAAAAGACGGTTGTCTTTCATTGTTGCTGTCCCCCACGGCTGAGATCCGAATGGGGATCCCTGCGTGCCATAAACAGTCTCGCCATTTTCCCGCAACCATTTCCCCATATCCCGCAGACGGTCAAGCGATGCGGCAGGTAGCTCCCCATTAGGCTGTGGTCCTATATTAAGGAGCAGATTAGCACCCATACCTGCCGTCTTGACGAGATAACGTATCAAGGTGCGGGAATCTTTATAAGAAGTGTCTTCTACCTTATATCCCCACATTCCGTTCATAGTCTGGCACGTTTCAAGTGGAAGGTTGCTTATCCCATTCTCACCACTATAACCTGCCGTATTCTCTCCGGGCACATCGCGTTCAAAAATCTGGATGTCCTCACCGGGAAATGGAGGCTTATGATGATTATTGCCTATGAGGCAACCGGGTTGAAGCTTATGTATCATAGCATACTGTTCGGGAAGTTGCCAATCGAAAGGAACTTTATCCTCATCATGATCCCACCAGCCATCAAACCAGATAGCCCGCACAGGACCATAATTTGTCAGCAATTCCGTAAGCTGACGATTCATGAACCCATAATATGAGTTCCAGTCACTCTTCAGTGAATCTCGACCGGTTGTATGCCCCGTGCGTCCGATCGGATAGTCTTCACGTCCCCAATCAAGATGTGAATAATAGAGGTGAAGTTTTATATCCTGTGAATGACATTCATCAGCAAGCTCCTTAAGCACGTCTCGCCCGAAAGGGGTACCATCAACAATATTATAATCGCTCTCGGAAGTCTTGAACATAGAAAAGCCGTCATGATGCCTCGTTGTGAAGCAGATATACTTCGCTCCCGAATCTTTGATAGCCGACACCCATTCTTTCGCATCGAAATCAGCCGGATAAAAACCGCGAGCATGTTTGGAATATTCAGAATGCAGAGGTCCGTAATTCAAATACCATTCTCCGCGCGCGTACATACTGTAGATACCCCAATGTATAAAGATTCCGAATCTGTCATTGGAAAACTCAACCTGACTGCGCTTCACTTCATCAGATGGCGCATAATCACTCGCGGTCGCCAATCCTGAAGTAATAACCAGAATCAGCATAATTGCAGTCAAGATAATATTTCTGTTCATCATCTAAGTAAGTAATAATACTAAGAAGCTAAGTATGACTCGCAAAAAGATGCGTTGACTAATCAATACATTGAATAATTTCGATGTCATACTTTTTTAAATAATTTATAGGCAAATGTAATGGTTTAAATCCATTTATCCAAGTTGGTCTGGCTAACATCATCAAATATCATGCAAAAAAATTAAAACTCCATTGCTTCTATTAAGAAAAAGTATTTAATTTGTAATTAAGAAGTTGTTTAAAAACAAGAAATTGTTTAATGGAGAATACAGAAATTTCTATCGCGCAACTGTCGCGACAAATACAAACTAAGCTGACCCCGATTTATGGCGAGGGTGAGGCAAAGGCTATGGTCCGGTTGATCTTTCATTCACTCAAAGGATGGAGTCTAACAGACATGATAATCCACGCCGATAATATTGTATCTCCATATGTGCTGGAAAAAACTGAAAAAATAATTTCACGCCTGTTAGATAACGAACCTATACAATATATCCTCGGTGAGGCATATTTTTATGGCATGAACTTAAAGGTCGATAATTCTACCCTCATACCAAGACCGGAGACTGAGGAACTGGTTGACATTATTGTTCATGAAAACCAATCGCACAAGGACCTGAACATACTTGATATCGGCACAGGTTCCGGAGCTATAGCCATAGCATTATCGCGCAACCTTCCATTCTCAAACGTTGATGCAATAGACATTTCCGAAAATGCCTTGAAAATTGCCAATGAAAATGCTCGTAATCTACATACACATATCGGTTTCACTAAGGCTGATATATTCAAATTCGAACCTAAAACGGATTATTACGACATTATCGTCAGCAATCCGCCATATATTGATGAATCGGAGAAAGATTCGATGGATAGCAACGTCCTTGAATACGAACCACATCAGGCATTATTCGTACCTGATGAAAATCCACTGATATATTACATACGTATCACAGAAACTGCAAAAGATTCCTTAAAACAGCGCGGACACTTATACTTCGAGATTAACCCAAGACATGCCGAAGAGCTTGCTGAATATCTAAACAAAAAAGGATACATGGACATTGAAATTGTAAAGGATATTAATGGCAAAAAACGGTTCATAAAATGCGTTAAACAATGATCAAGAAAAAAACTGCAAATCCAGATACACTCCGTTTAAAGATGGCAGACCTTTGCGCAAGATCGGAGCAATGCGAATATGAGATACGCGAAAAATTAAGGAAACAGATGTTGCCTTCTTCAGAAATAGAAAAGATACTCTCGTTTCTCATCAAAGAACGATTCATTGACAACTCAAGATACGCACACAGCTTCACCAACGACAAGGTCCGCTTTTCCGGATGGGGGCGCAATAAAATAAGGCAGGCACTCGCATTGCGGCGGATACCTTCACAAATGATCTCGGAAGCTCTAAGCGAGATAGACCAAGAAGAATACAATTCAGCTTTGTTTAAGGCAGCTAATGCCAAAGCAAAAAATCTTGATCTCGAAGAATACGATGACCGGGCACGCCTTTACAGACACCTGCTATCCCGAGGATACGAATCTTCACTCATCTCCGATGCAATTAGGTGTATACGCAGATCCCGGTCAGAAAATTCTTGAAAAATTTGTAATGCCTGTTATAAAAACAATATCGGGAACCATAAAAACTATCGGGGAATTTATATTTCCACAATGTTGCCACCTATGTGGCACAAAACTGTCATGTAATGAAGAATGCATATGCCCGACATGCATATCCCGTCTGCCACGCACGCTCTTTCATAGAACCGGCATGAACCCCATGGAGCAAAGGTTTGCAGGCATATTCGCATTCGAACGAGCCTCTGGACATTTCTTTTATTCCAGCCACTCCGATTTATCAATACTGATGCAAGATCTCAAATACAGGCATTATCGCGGACTTGCACAATTCATGGGAAAACTTGTTGCAAAAGAATTACTAACTACCGCTTTCCTGTCTGACATAGATTATATAGTGCCTGTTCCTATGCACTTCATAAAAAAAGCGATGCGCGGTTACAACCAGACAGAAGAGATTGCAAAAGGTGTTCATGAAATCACGTCAATACCTATAAAACTAAACCTGAAAGCAACAAAGCCACATAAGACACAAACCAAATTGTCTATCCAGCAAAGGCGATCAAACACATCCGGCATATTCCAACTTGTAAATCCGGAAGAATTAAAAGACAAGCATATCCTTCTTCTTGATGACGTGTGCACCACAGGCTCCACACTCAGGAGCGCATCCGAATCCATCCTACGTGATTCCCCATCAACCCGATTGACCCTGCTCACAATCGGAGTAACATTCTAACCCAAAATCCCCCACCCCCAATCTTCACTTCACCCACCCATACACCCCCAATCCTCACTTCCCGTACCGCACCGTCCCACACCCATCCCTCTACCGCCTC
>CASBHZ010000069.1 GCA_949123685.1 uncultured Bacteroidales bacterium
TTGAGGGGGTAGTGACCGTTTGGTCGTGTGAGTTCGAGTCTCATCCTGGACACTTCATTAAATCTCAAATAATCTATATGGTTGTTTGAGATTTTTTTACGGAAAACAATTACATCTTTGTCTAGGTGGCGGAATTGGTAGACGCGCTACTTTGAGGGGGTAGTGACCGTTTGGTCGTGTGAGTTCGAGTCTCATCCTGGACACTTGTTTAGATTCCTAATGCTAAATTGTCAGCATTGGGAATTTGTTTTTTTAAATCCATTTTACTAAATTTACGCACACAAAGTTTTATTCCACGACTTTATTAGAATTGTCATAACTAACTTAAACGATATATGACTACTTTTGTCTCAAAATCAATTGCAGGAGCTGCAATATTGATGCCTATTACCGTATCCGCACAAACGGAGCAGAAACCAAATATTATATTCATGCTCATTGACGACATGGGATGGCTTGACTCTTCTGTAGGATATGGAGAAGAAAACTATCCTCTGAATCTTAGGCATCACACGCCAAACATGCAAAGGCTTGCCGAGCGCGGAACAATATTCACAAATGCCTATGCCTGTCCGCTTTCATCCCCTACAAGGACATCCCTTATGTCGGGAATGAACGCAGCGCACACGCGCATCACCAATTTTACCACGGCATTTCCGGGAATACCAAGCGACGGTTCGCATAAACCGGATGTATTGAAAGATGATGTTCTTGTTCATCCCGATTGGAACTGGCACGGCATTTCACCACGCGATAGTGTCCCCAATACTGCATATATCACCCCAATGGCAAAAATCCTGAAAGACAATGGATATTATACAATACATATCGGCAAAGGACATATGGCGACGGCAACCACTCCCGCCGCAAGTTCATATAATTTAGGATTTTGCGTTGTAGCAGCAGGGCAATTGGTAGGCAAGCCTCTCAGCTATTCAGCAAAAGACAACTATGGGAATTATAAAGACAGATGGACTGGTTACAATACAATGAACCTTACAGAATATTATGATTCAGACACACATCTGACAGAAGCCCTGACCTTGGAGGCAATGAAAGCTCTTGATTTCCCTATTGCCAATAATATACCGTTCTATCTTTACCTGGCACATCATGCCGTCCACACCCCTATTCAGCCGGATCCAAGATTCGTTCAGAGATATATTGATGCAGGACTCGATCAAGGACAGGCAAGTTTCGCATCTCTTGTGGAAGGCGTGGACAAAAGCTTAGGAGACATACTTGATTATGTGGATTCGAAAGGCATTGCTGATAACACTATAATAATTTTCATGTCTGACAACGGCGGCAATTCGGAAAATAAGGCTAAAGGGGGAATGCCGCATACCCAGAATCTACCGCTGCGTGAAGGAAAGGCATCTTGTTATGAGGGAGGGATAAGGGTTCCAATGATGGTGTTCTGGCCTGAAAAGACAGTTGCAGGAACAAGACTTAACACTCCAGTTATTGCAGAAGATCTATTTCCTACAATATTGGAAATGGCAGGTATAAATAATTATAATACGGTACAGGATCTTGACGGGAAAAGCCTCGTAAAATTAATCACACATGGTTCGCAATTTACAAAGAAAGCTTTGGAAGAAGGCAGGATAACAAATCAGAAGGAAGCCTCGGAATTTGTAATAGACGAATCAATATCAGGTATTGATCCTGACCGCGAACTCGTATTCCATTTCCCTCACCAATGGAAACCCTATCCATTAGATGATATAGACTACCTCACATCAATGCGCAAGGGAGACTGGAAAATAATATACCGCCACCGCACCCAGAAGCTCGAATTATATAACCTGAAAACGGATATTGGAGAAAAACAGGACCTTGCTAAGAAAAACAAAAAGAAGCTCCTTGAAATGGCTTCCATACTCAGCAATAAATTAAGGGGATGGAACGCAGCGATGCCCTCTTTCAGATCAAACGGCAAACAAATTCCATACCCGGATGAATTAATTCAGTAAGTGAACAATTAAAACTATTTAATCCATAACTGATATGAAACGATATTCCGTAGGTGCAACATTGCTTTGCGCCATTACATCATCGGCAAATAGTGTCGAGAAACCCAACATTGTATTCTTTCTTGTAGATGATATGGGATGGCTTGATTCATCCGTAACATATGGAGACCGAGCCTACCCTCTCAACCTACGTCACCACACGCCAAACATGCAGAGGCTTGCCGAACGCGGAACCATCCTCACGAATGCATACGTATGTCCGGTATCTTCCCCTACGAGGACATCATTAATGTCGGGGATGAATGCCGCTCACTCCCGAATCACTGATTTCACCACAGCGATTCCGGGAATACCAAGTGACGCATCCCATAAGCCGGAAGCCTTGGAAAATGACATATTGGTGCATCCTGACTGGAACTGGAACGGTATATCGCCGACAGCAGGCATTCCCCAAACCATACAAGTCACGCCAATGACACAAATCCTCAAAGACGCCGGATATTACACAATCCATGTCGGCAAAGGTCATTGGGCTGCAGCCGGCACACCAGCTGCAAGTCCATATAATCTCGGATTCTGTGTGAATGTTGCCGGTCAGGTAGCCGGGAAACCTACAAGCTATTACGGCAAGGAGAATTATGGAAATACTAAGGAAAGATGGTCAACGTTTTCTACGATGAATCTAACCGAATATTATGGTTCAGACACACATCTTACAGAAGCTTTGACACTCGAAGCCCTCAAAACGCTTGATTATCCTGTAAAAAACAAAATCCCGTTCTATCTATATATGGCACACCATGGTGTTCATACCCCAATCACACCTGATCATAGGTTTGTCCAAAAATACATTGATGCAGGGCTTGATCAAGGTCAAGCAAATTATGCATCATTAGTGGAAGGTGTGGATAAAAGCCTGGGTGACATTATGGATTATCTTGATGCGAATAATATTGCCGACAACACAATAATAATTTTCCTTACTGATAATGGCGGCAATTCTGAAAACAAAACCAAAGGTGGAAAGCTTCATACTCAGAATGCACCATTGCGGGAAGGCAAAGGTTCTTGTTATGAGGGAGGCATAAGGGTTCCAATGATAGTATATTGGCCGGGAGAGACAGCAGCGGGCACCCGCCTTAACACTCCGGTGATAGCGGAAGACCTCTATCCTACCATTCTTGATATGGCAGGCATAGAAGAGTATTCAACCATACAAGAAATTGATGGTAAAAGTCTCGTGAAACTCATCACTGATGGATCCAGAAATGCCTTTGAAGCCACCAAGAGCGGAAAGATCAAAACCGCAAAGGAAGCTAACGAATTTATCATAGATAAAGCAATATCCGGTATTGACCACGACAGGGAACTCGTATTCCATTTCCCCCACCAATGGAAACCATATCCATTAGACGACATAGACTACCTCACTTCAATGCGTAAGGGTGATTGGAAGATTGTTTATAGGCACCGCACTCAGCAGCTTGAACTCTACAACCTTAAAAATGATATTGAAGAAAGGCATAACCTTGCCACTAAGAATAAAAATAAACTCAAGGAGTTGGCATCTATCCTTAGTGACAAGCTGCGCATATGGAATGCATCCATGCCGAGTTTCAGGTCAAACGGTAAACAGATTCCATATCCTGACGAGCTAATTTGATCATATTACCCTGAAAAGGACGAAGATAAAGTAACACCTATCTTGGCAGGAGCCGAAGCTACATTCATATCGGCTCCTGCCGAGACATTTCTGCTCTACCACACCGGATCTTCGACACCAAAATCTCCCAAAATGCCATTAATGCCATCATTACTCCCTCACATATAAATCACATGTTTATAATAACCCTTCAAAATTGAATTTAGGCAGAAAAATGAACATATCAAGCTCTCTTGAAGAAGTTGATAAAGCGGATGGTTCCCAACCCGACCAGCATTTTAGCAACTATTTATCGTATAAATGAACATTAGTCATACTATTTTGTATCTAATTTAGAGGTGATTATCCTATATACGATTATGATTTTCAATCACACCAAGTACAAAGGGAATAATGCTCCTGAAATAGAAACTAAAAGATATTTATGAAAAACTATTTCTTATTTTCTTATTAAAGATAAGAATAAAACTTATTTCTCTTGCAGCAGGAAGTGAATATTTAGTTAGTATGATTTCGGGACCAATAATGCCATAAGCAGACACTCTGGTAACTGTAGCAAACTTATTTGATGCTGGAGCTGCTGCACTTGATTACTACGCTTGTTGTAGAGGTGGAATCTCATTATAATAAACAAAATGAATATTTTGCAAGATTTAAAAATTCCGGGATACAAATTTTTGAAGTGGACAATGATAGTTCTTATCATTGCCCCTTTGACAATTTCTTTTTCTTTTTCTGAGTCCAAAGAGCTCTCATTATCTTTAAAAATAATGGTTTTGCTCTTTGATATCATTTGTATTTATATGATATATTGGATTTTAAAAAGAGGGATGCTTAATAAATACTACAATGTCATCATAGCTATATCAATACTTGCAATAGGAGAAACAATAATGGCATTTGTTTAAAATTTACATTATAAGACTGTAGACCGTAAAAGGAGTAGCCTTTTACGCCATCTTTTTAAATTTGCTATAAACCAGTCAGCAATACCCTCTGCTGTGTCTTTTAATAATATGCCCTATACATTTACATGGAGCAATTCTGACAAACTTTATATATCATCTCCAGTATTTGTTTCAGGAGATGAGACTCATTGCTTTCTTCCCTTAAAGATTCGATTATCCACTCAATTACTTCACGTTTTCACCACGAATTCATCCATTCTGTAATAAACAAATTTTACTTTAACATTTTTAGGCAAAGCTAAATTAACATATTTAGGATAGACTATCAGTTGATATTAAGAAGTTGTTTAAAAATAAATGTGAATTTGGGGTTGCAATCTTGGCGCAGATTTCTTCTTGAGGCGAAGGAGCATAGCGGGCTATGTGACTGAGCCGAAAGGAGAAAGATGCCCAAGATTGCGAGACCGCAGGTAACTTAAAAAGAATATCTTGAGTTAAAATCTTTAACATGTCATGTCTGTTGGGTGAAAAATTACTTTATTACCGGCTCTCTTTTGTTAAAATCCATTCGCGGCGTAGTCACATAGCCCGCTATGCTCCTTTGCCTTAAATGAATTTTATTCAAAAGAAAGCCGCCCCAAATTTCACAGTTATTTTTAAACAACTTCTAACTATCCGAATAAGTTTTTCCGACAAATCGCCAATTTGCACTTGCCAGTTGAGAGTAATTTATGTAGCCACATAGTTTAAATACAATATATTTGGCGCAGTATTTGTTATTATTTAAGTGATTTAACATGTAAACTTGTCCTGACTCATTTACAAATGAACGGATTTTATCCTTACTACCTTTTACATAGGTCTGTATTAGTATAGCTCATGTTAAATTCAAACAGACTTTAAGATGGAAGAAAAATATATAGTCATAAAAGGAGCGAGGGTCAATAATCTGAAAAATATAGACCTCTCTTTGCCTCTTAATAAATTCATAGTCGTTACAGGAGTCAGCGGTAGCGGAAAATCTTCGCTTGCATTCGACACTTTATATGCAGAAGGTCAGAGAAGGTATGTTGAAAGCCTTTCAGCTTATGCACGCCAGTTCTTAGGCAGGATGTCTAAACCGGAATGCGATTATATAAAGGGGTTGCCACCGGCAATAGCCATTGAACAGAAAGTAAACACCCGTAATCCAAGAAGTACGGTAGGCACAGCCACTGAAATTTACGACTACCTGAGAATGCTATTTGCAAGGATCGGTCATACATTTTCCCCAATCAGTGGTCTTGAAGTCAAGAAACACGGAATTGAGGATATGATCAAGACAGCACTCTCCTATCCTTCCGGTACGAGAATGGCGGTGCTCATAGACATTCGTGTCCCTGAAAACCGGACTTTTGACCAGCAACTTGAAATATATCTGAAAGAGGGATATTCACGTCTTGAAAAAGATGGCGAATTTATAGCAATAAACGAACTCCGATCTAATGGAACCCCTGAATCTTCAGATGGATATCGTCTCCTTATCGACCGTCTGTCGGTGTCTGAAGATAAAGATGAAATCTCCAGACTAACAGATTCTGTGGAAACAGCATATTATGAAGGACATGACGAATGTATTATAAAGATTTGGGGAACAGACGGAGTGCACGAGCATCAGTTTTCAAAACGATTCGTGGCTGACGGGATGGAATTTCGTGAACCCAGCGACTTGATGTTCAATTTTAACAATCCTTACGGGGCATGTCCGGTATGCGAAGGATTCGGCAAAGTGCTCGGCATTAGCGAAGAACTTGTGATACCCAACAAAACATTGTCTGTATATCAGAACGCTGTTAAGTGTTGGAACGGAGACAAAATGAATGAATGGAAGAACCAGCTCATACATATTGCCCCCCACTTTAATTTCCCTATTCACACACCATATATTGACCTGACGCAGGCACAGAAAGATTTCCTCTGGCATGGCAACAGCCATTGGGAAGGGATAGACGGATTCTTCAAATGGATAGACTCACGTCAGGACAAGATCCAGTTCCGCGTCATGAAAGCCAGATACAGGGGCAAGAGCACTTGTCCTGAATGTAATGGCTCCCGTTTGAGGAAAGATGTGGAATATGTAAAGATAGCAGGCAAGACCATTTCTCAACTTGTAAAAATGCCCGTCTCGGAATTAGCTGTATTTTTCAAGAACTTAAAGTTAAATGCAACTGATGAAAAGATCGCAACGAGACTACTTGTCGAAATCAACCAAAGACTTGGTTTCCTTGATGAAGTGGGTCTCGGATATCTCACCCTTGACCGTTTGTCATCCTCCCTATCGGGAGGTGAAAGCCAAAGAATCAATCTGGCAACCTCACTCGGAAGTTCCCTTGTAGGTTCTTTATATATCCTTGACGAACCGAGCATAGGACTTCATTCACGTGACACGGAAAAGCTTATACGCGTGCTGCGTAATCTTCAAAAAATCGGCAACACGGTTGTTGTGGTTGAACATGACGAAGAAATAATGTTGGCTGCCGACGAAATCGTTGACATAGGTCCCGACGCAGGCAGGCTTGGAGGTGAAGTCGTTTTCGAAGGAAACCTGAAAGAAATCCTGAAAGGCGGAAATGCCAATGGATCATATACAGTTGATTATCTCAGGGGAAAACGGGACATTCCCGTTCCGAAGTTCAGACGTCCATGGAAACAGTTTATTGAAGTTGTAGGCGCAGCCGAAAACAATCTAAAAAACATAGATGTCCGTTTTCCATTGGGAGTAATGACAGTCGTGTCGGGTGTTAGCGGTAGCGGCAAATCGACCCTTGTAAGGGAAATTTTATATAAGGCACTCGTGCGTGCATTAGGAGAAACAGGAGACATTCCAGGCACACATCGCGCACTGTCTGGAGATATCAACAGCATCAAAGCAATAGAATTTGTTGACCAAAACCCGATAGGGACATCTTCCAGGAGCAATCCGGCTACATACTTGAAAGCTTATGACGAAATCCGGAAGCTTTTCTCGGAGCAACAGCTCGCAAAACAAATGGGATACACACCTGCATATTTCTCTTTCAATACAGAAGGTGGCAGATGCGAGGAATGCAAAGGTGAAGGAACGATAACCATTCCCATGCAATTCATGGCAGACATAGAAGTGCCATGTGACGTATGCCACGGTAAACGCTTCAAGCAGGAAGTCCTTGACGTGGAATACAGAGGAAAAAATATATATGATTTCCTTGAAATGACCGTGAACCAGACAATACAGTTTTTATCTGAATCCAACGGTTCGCAAGAAAAGAGAATCATAAAGAAATTAAAACCTCTTCAGGATGTAGGACTCGGATATATAAAACTCGGACAATCGTCATCCACCCTCTCAGGAGGCGAAAGCCAACGTGTGAAACTTGCCTATTATATCTCCCTTGACAAGCAAGAGCACACCCTGTTCATTTTTGACGAACCTACAACCGGATTGCACTTCCATGATATTTCCACATTGCTAAAATCCCTCAACCATCTTGTAGAGAAAGGTAATTCGGTTATTATCATTGAACATAACATGGATGTTATAAAATCCGCCGACTGGCTGATAGACATAGGTCCGGAAGGAGGAGATGCCGGGGGATCAGTAGTGGCTCAAGGCACTCCCGAACAGGTTGCAGAAGTAAAGGAATCATATACCGGGCAATTCCTGAAAAATAAACTAAAAATATGAGAAGTTTAATTTATACAATATTGACGGTTTCTATAATGACAATGACCGCTTCTTCCTGCATTCAAAAGAAAGAGCGGTCATTACGTGGCGATGCCAGGGAACTATATGTCAAAAGCCGTAGGATCACCGAAGCATATTTGGACAGTATGGCATCTGCCAAAGACAGCGCCTCATTGCTCTCATTATGCACCAGATTTGATGATGCCATCACTAAACTGAACTATGAATATTCCGCAGGTGCGGATTATGAAATCTCTGAAGGTGAAAATGACACGTTAGCCACCCTTACAACGCGATTCATTTCGATGAGGGATTCACTTTTACATACCTATGCAAATTCTACAAAAGAACCTGCAGTTCCTATGGATTCAACTGAAATATCATCCGGGCTTGATAACCCTCATCTCACACAATGAACAATCGAAAACCAATCTAAAACGGTTCTTACCTGATTCAATATAAAACGGTTCACGTGCCTTAGAAATAGCATTATAATCGTTTTTTGTCTTCTTGCATATTCCAAGTTCGCGACGAAGACAATAACGAGTCCTCATAACGGTAATATCATTAGATCCCAAGCCTTGTGAGACCTCTATCGCCCTATCGGCTGTTTCAGCATCATGATCCGCGTAGAATCTCTCAGCAAGACGATTGGCAATATTCCCTTCAGCTCCTATTTTTTCCTCCACATAAGACACCGAGCGATCTTCTATTCTCCTATATGAGAAAGGATAAGTTGCTTCCGCTGATTTATCAAGGATTTCAATAAGCTCCCTTTTCAAAGCAGTTAGCTGCGAAGCCGGAATATAAGTATCAGGATTCAATAAATTATTGAAATTCCTCAACTTATAGATAGTATTTCCAAGCTTGGCAAATATTTTCTCCGGCTCCATCCTCTTTTCAGCTTTAAACTTATCAACATTAAGCGCCAACCTCACACTCACCCCCCTGTCGTCAATGGCAGAAATGCCTTCTTCATCAATTTCAATATCAAGGCAGATAGTCCTTTTAACAGTTGGACGATCAAGCATCGCTTGCCATTCACGGTTGAATGTCCGGCGGATTTCACTCCCCTTGGGCATGTAAAAAGGTTTAGCTCCGATTATACGCCCGTTCTCTATGCGATTCACCCGGACTCCTTCATATTCGCCTTTGTCGTTAATAAAACTTATTCCATCCCCATTATTCAGTCTGCTGACATCATCAATACTTTCTCCCATTGATTTGGGCGTAAGGAGAGATGCCATCTGCTTCTGCCGCCTGCCTTCCAGAAAATAACTCGTGAAACCACGATTGAAACTCTTTTCCGGATCCGGAATAAACGAAAACTCGCTAACACCAAGAGACGAACGGCAATATTTATCAGGGCCAGATGAGATAACTTCATCAATAAGCTGTCTGTAATATGCAGTGATATTCTTAACATATGAGACATCCTTAAGACGCCCCTCTATTTTAAAAGACGAAACTCCCGCCTCAATCATATCCCGCAATCTATTTGCCGCGTTGAAATCTTTTAACGACAGAAGATATTTGTCCCTAAGAAGCACTTTCCCGTCTGCATCTGTCAGATTATATGGAAGCCTACACATCTGGGCACATTCACCCCGATTAGCACTCCTTCCATTCTCAACATAACTTGCCCTACACCTTCCGGAATAGCTCACGCATAAGGCTCCATGAATGAAACATTCAACAGGCACAGACACACTCCTGCATATCTCTCTTATCTCGTCAACTGAAAGTTCCCTGGCAAGCACAATCTGCGAAAACCCGACCCTATCCAGAAATTGCGCTTTTGCAACATCCCTTGTGTCGCATTGTGTGCTCGCATGAAGTTCAATCGGAGGAATATCCATGCGCAAGACACCCATATCCTGCACAATGATAGCATCCACTCCAACGTTATAAAGTCGCCCAATCAAACTCTCAACTTTCTTGACCTCATTATCATACACGAGAGTATTGACCGTGACATAAACACGGGCGTGAAACTGATGGGCAAACTTTACCACTTCGGCTATATCCTCTACAGAATTTGCAGCACCTTTCCTCGCGCCATGACTTGACGCACCCATATACACGGCATCTGCTCCATGAAGTATAGCCTCTTTAGCAACATTCTTGTCAACAGCCGGCGCCAATAACTCAAGCTTCCTCATTTCTTAAACATCCTGTCGATATTGCGCTTGTCTTCTCGCTCGCGGATCGACTGGCGCTTATCATATTGTTTTTTTCCGCGTCCGATACCTATCTGCATCTTTGCAAACCCCCTTTCATTAATAAAGACACGCATCGGCACGATCGTGAATCCGACATCGTCCGCCGCCTTTTCAAGTTTGGCAATCTCCTTTTTATTCAACAGTAGTTTACGGTCTCGCCTTGCAACATGATTATTATATGATCCATAGAAGTATTCGGATATATTCATACCTTTCACCCATACTTCTCCCCTTTCCACAACGCAATATGTATCAGTAAGCGAAGCCTTGCCGTCACGGATTGATTTGATTTCAGTTCCCGTCAATACAATACCGGCAATATATGTATCCGAGATTTCGTAATCAAATCTCGCGCGTTTATTTTTAATATTTACTTGTTCTGCTTTCATATATAAATCAACTATAGAACATGTTTAACCGAGTTCAGAGTGCTTGAGTTGGCAAAAACTCGTTAAAAACCCAATTCCAGAAAACCGGACAGCCTACTATAAGGAATGATAGCATTCCGCATGTGCGTGCCTCATTCTCTTTCGACACCCTGAATAACTTGACACCTTTACATGCAACGTATATCGTCCATAACGGCAAAAAGGCAAAAATCGGACCTGCCAACGGTAATAATCTAAACAATATGTAAAACACCGTCAATGTAGAGATGTTTAGCATCACATACTCTTTACCATAATAAGTATGTAGAATTTTACGAGCTTCTTTCGGAAGTAACAACTCCCCAGACAACAATACCGAAAAATACCCGAAGAAAAAAGTGATGAACGTTATTATTGCAGGCACCAAAAGAGAAGAAAAAGTAACATCCGCCTCATAAAACAGCGCGGTATACTCAGAAACTGCCGCTAAACCTATAAGTGGATAAAAACAGCCCGCCGCAACAGAATCCACAGAATATTTACATCTCTTCAATGCTTTCCAACCGTCCACCGGATCAGAGAGCACTTTAATAAGCAACCCAAAGACAGAAGGTTTGGATGCATTCACGCTACCATTCCACGCCTCAGCATCGTTATCCTCATATTCCTCTCCCCCAATATGACATTGCTCCTCATCTGCAATCACATATTCACAAGACTCTGAATTGTCATCATTACCGGCAAGCACATATTCTCCACCGTTATCGGAGATTTCTTCTTCGATATTATAAACGGAGTCATTCTCTTCATCCTTCATTGAATACAAATTATCATTCATAAAATAAGCAAGAGCAAACTTAAAGGGTATTTTTTTAACAGCTTATAAGTAAGTGATCACTTACTTGAATCTATAGAGGGAGCGGCGACCATCAGGCCGTCGCTCCCTTAAAAATATGATGCTATATCTTATTGAGCACGGTCTTCGTTAAGAAGACGGATCATTTCAATCGCACTTTTAGGAATACGTGTGCCGGGACCGAAGATAGCTGCAACTCCTGCCTTATATAGGAAATCATAATCCTGTGCAGGAATAACACCACCCGCCGTAACCATGATGTCTTCACGACCAAGTTTCTTGAGCTCTTCAATCACCTGGGGCACCAATGTCTTGTGACCGGCGGCAAGTGAAGACACACCGAGCACGTGAACATCGTTTTCAACTGCCTGACGAGCTGCCTCTGCAGGAGTCTGGAACAATGGTCCCATATCAACGTCAAAGCCACAGTCTGCATAACCAGTAGCCACAACTTTAGCACCACGGTCATGACCGTCCTGACCCATTTTGGCAATCATAATACGTGGCTGACGACCTTCGCGAGCTGCAAAGTCTGCAACAGCCTTACGGGCCTCCTCAAATTCGGGATCACCCTTCTCTTCATTTGAATACACGCCTGAAATAGTTTTAATTACTGCCTTGTAACGTCCTACCACAGCTTCGCAAGCATCTGAAATCTCTCCGAGTGAAGCACGAAGACCGGCTGCCTTGACTGCAAGGTCGAGAAGATTCCCCTTGGAAGGATCCTTAACGGCTTCTGTGATCTTGGCAAGTGCTTCCTTGACAGCTGCTTCATCACGGTTGCCCTTAAGATCTTCGAGGCGTGCACACTGCTCTTTACGAACCTCGGTGTTGTCAACTTCAAGAATATCAATCGGATCTTCGTGATCAAGACGATATTTGTTGATACCTACGATTGTCTGCGTGCCTCTGTCTATGTGAGCCTGAGTGCGGGCAGCGGCTTCCTCGATCTTTAGTTTGGGAAGACCTGTCTCGATAGCCTTAGCCATGCCGCCGAGCTTCTCAATCTCCTGAATATGCTCCCATGCACGATGTGCGATCTCGTTGGTGAGGGATTCTACATAATAGCTACCTCCCCATGGGTCAACCTGCTTGGTAACATAAGTCTCATCCTGAATATAGATCTGGGTATTACGAGCGATACGTGCAGAGAAGTCTGTAGGAAGCGCGATAGCCTCGTCAAGTGCATTGGTATGGAGCGACTGTGTGTGACCGAGAACGGCACCCATAGCCTCAACACATGTACGTCCTACGTTATTGAACGGATCTTGCTCTGTAAGAGACCAACCTGAAGTCTGGCAGTGAGTACGAAGAGCCAGAGACTTGGGATTCTTCGGATTGAACTGTTTAACTATCTTAGCCCAAAGCATACGTGCAGCGCGCATCTTGGCAATCTCCATGAAATAATTCATCGAAATACCCCAGAAGAATGACAAGCGGGGAGCGAAAGAGTCAATATCCATACCTGCATTGACACCGGCACGAAGGTACTCAAGACCATCGGCAAGAGTGTATGCAAGCTCGATGTCTGCAGTTGCACCTGCCTCCTGCATATGATAACCGGAGATAGATATTGAGTTGAACTTAGGCATGTTCTTTGATGTGTACTCAAATATATCTGCGATAATCTTCATCGAGAATGCCGGCGGATAGATATAAGTGTTACGCACCATGAACTCCTTAAGGATGTCGTTCTGGATAGTACCTGCCATTTCTTCAAGCTTGGCACCCTGCTCAAGACCTGCATTGATATAGAATGCGAGAACGGGAAGAACGGCACCATTCATTGTCATGGAAACCGACATCTTGTTCAATGGAATACCATCGAAAAGAACCTTCATATCCTCAAGGGAGCAGATTGACACACCTGCTTTACCTACATCACCGACTACACGCTCATGATCCGCGTCATAACCGCGATGGGTTGGAAGGTCGAACGCTACGGAAAGACCCTTCTGACCTGATGCGAGATTACGACGATAGAATGCATTGGATTCCGCTGCTGTGGAGAATCCGGCATACTGACGGATAGTCCAGGGACGGAGAGGATACATTGCGCTATAAGGACCACGCAAGAAAGGAGGAATACCCGACACGAAATCAAGATGCTCCATGCCCTCAAGATCCTCTTTAGTGTACACGGGCTTTACCGGTATAAGCTCCGCAGTCATCCATTCTTCGTCGACAGCGGGCATCTGACCTTTTCCGGCAAAGGTCTTTGTAATATCTATTTCTTTAAAATTCGGTCTCATGATCATTTGAGGAGTTTAGCGTTAAATCCGATAAGCGTGTCAAGCACATTCACTTTCACGTGGATAAAATTCTCGATACCCTGTGCCTTGAGGTCTTCCATACATGCCGGAGCTCCTGCCACAACAAACATAGCGCGGTCAGCAAGTTCCTTATATGCCTCAGGAGCGAACTCAGCATATTCATCATCGCTTGAGCAGAGAACCACTATGTCGGCACCCTTTTCAATAGCGGCATCCACACCTTCTTTAACTGTATTGAAGCCGATATTGTCTATGATCTCATAGCCTGCACAGCCAAAGAAGTTGGCAGAGAACTGAGCGCGAGCAAGGCGCATGGCAAGATTACCGATCGTAAGCATGAACACTTTGGGTCGGTGAGCGGCACGTTCGGTGTCAAGACGCAGTTTCTCAAACTGGCTTGCAGCGCGATCGAAATTAAGCCATTCAACTGCACCATCCTCCGCTTCTCCGGAATGGCATCCACATTTGCAGCATCCACCCTCGCTAACCTTGTCGATTGCTTTCTCTGTGAAGTTGGGATACTGGTTGGTGCCAAGAAGATTCTCTTTGCGGCGTGCAACATCAAGATGACGTTTCACTCCCGATTCGTTAACTTTTGCCTGAATCTCTCCTTTGGCAAGCATAGCGGCAAAACCGCCATTGTCCTCAACCTCATTGAAAACTTTCCAAGCCTGCTCGGCAATAGAAGCAGTAAGTGTTTCAATATAATATGAACCTCCGGCAGGGTCTACGACCTTATTAAGGTGTGACTCCTCACGAAGAAGAACCTGCTGGTTACGGGCAATTCTTTCGCTAAACTCATCCGGATTCTTATAGCAAAGATCAAACGGAAGTGTTTCAAGTGAATCAACACCGGCAAGAGCCGCGCTCATTGTCTCGGTCATTGAACGGAGAAGGTTCACATGAGAATCGTATAGTGTCTGGTTGAATTTGCTTGTAACGGCATGAACGAACATCTTGCAATTATCATCTGCTGCGCCATATGCCTTAACGATCTCTGCCCAAAGCATACGACCGGCACGGAATTTAGCAAGCTCCATGAAATAATTGGAAGAAATACCCATGTTAAATTTAACACGAGCTGCAACCTCATCGGCTGTCATACCCTCCTCTGTCATAATAGACATCCATTCAGCACCCCACGCCAAAGCATAACCAAGCTCCTGTGTGATGAACGCACCTGCATTATTGAACATGAAACTGTCAACAGCAAAACAGCGAATGCCTTTAACATCCTTAACGGCATCATAAAGTGCCTTACCCTCTTTTGCAGCATCCTTGGGGAAAGGAAGACCATGTTTGAGCAGACGGCGGAAAGGATTGTAATCAATTGATCCGCGGAACTCATTTTCAGCTCCCGCAGCCTTGATCACCTGAACAAGTTTGCCTGCCACTTCAACTGCCTTTCCGGGACAGCAAGTAATGTTTACTTCTACCTTCTTAAGGTCAATATCTTTAAGAATCACATTAAGGTCGGCTTCTGCTTTTCCATGATGCAAAGTTATGCCGAGAGATTCTGCTCCTTTGTCAAGAATATGACGGGCATGAGCATTGAGTTCCTCGTCTGTTGAGCCCTGCACTTCCTGACGTATAAGCCAGTCATTGTTATTGCGAGTGCCTCTAACGTAGGGAAATTCGCCGGGAAGCGATCCGATTGTGGAAAGGCCCTCAATATCTTCCTTCCTGTAGAAAGGCTGAACATTGAAGCCTTCATTAGTGCGCCAGACAAGCTTCTTGTCAAAATCCGCACCCTTCAAGTCGGCGGTAATCTTAGCCTTCCACTCTTCAGAGATCGGAAGAGCGTCGTGTAGGGAAAGAGTGTGGCC
>CASBHZ010000070.1 GCA_949123685.1 uncultured Bacteroidales bacterium
CCGATCTGATCAATCGTGCGCCGGCGAAGGTTCAGAGTGCACTTCTTGAAGCTATGCAGGAGCGGCAGGTGACTATAGGTGAGGATACTTTCAAACTTCCCGATCCTTTCCTCGTGTTGGCAACTCAGAATCCTATTGAGCAGGAAGGAACATATCCACTGCCGGAGGCGCAAGTAGACCGCTTCCTTCTTAAGGTTGTTATTGGCTATCCTAATAAGGAGGAAGAGAAGGTTATCATACGTCAGAATATAAAAGGGGTGCAGTCTCCCGTTAATCCTGTGATAGATCCGAGAGAAATTGTTGAAGTTCAGAAAATAGTAGAGAAAATCTATCTTGACGAGAAGATTGAGAATTATATCGTGGATATAGTGTTTGCAACTCGTCAGCCGGCAAAATTCGGTCTTAATGATCTTCAGAGCATCATATCTTTCGGAGCGTCTCCCCGAGCATCTATCAGTCTTGCTCTTGCATCGCGCGCTTATGCATTCCTCCAAGGTCGTGGATATGTGATTCCGGAAGATGTTCGTGCTGTATGTCATGACGTGTTGCGTCACCGAATCGGTCTTACATATGAGGCGGAAGCCAACAATATCGGTACTGACGAGGTTATAACGGATATACTTGATAAGGTTGCAGTTCCTTGATGGTGTTGGCTGCATATTCTTATATTAAAATGTTTTGAATGGAAGCGAACGAACTTTTAAAGAAAATCCGAAAGATCGAGATAAAAACCAAGGGTTTGAGTCAGAATATCTTCGCCGGTGAATATCATAGCGCTTTCAAAGGGCGTGGAATGATATTTTCGGAAGTTCGGGAATATCAACCGGGCGATGATATACGTGATATCGACTGGAATGTGACAGCCCGCCAGAATAAACCCTTTGTCAAGGTTTATGAGGAAGAGAGGGAACTCACCGTAATGTTGCTTGTCGATGTCAGTGGTAGCCGTAGTTTCGGGGCATGCGGAGAGGTGAAAAAAGAGAGGATGGCAGAAATCGCCGCCACTCTCGCCTTTTCGTCTATTCAAAACAATGACAAGGTAGGTGTGATTTTTTTCAGTGACAAGATTGAGAAGTTCATACCGCCAAAAAAAGGTAAGAAGCATATACTATTGATTATTCGTGAGATCATAAATTTTGAACCTGAAAGCAAGGGTACGAATATTGATGTGGCGTTGCAGTTTATGACAAATGCCATAAAGAAAAGGTGTTCGGCTTTTTTAATCAGTGATTTTATTGATGATCATGATTATTTCAAAAGCATGTCGATAGCTAATAGAAAACATGATCTTGCTTCGATTCAGGTTTATGACCGCCGGGATGCTGAAATGCCGGATGTCGGTCTTGTCAGGGTCAGGGATCTTGAGAGCGGCACTGACAGATGGCTTGACACATCGTCTGCATCTATCCGGAAGGCTTATGCTAAGTCATGGTATGAGCGACAGCAGCGTCTTGTTTCCGTTACGACCCGTAGCGGTGTGGATCTTGCTTCTGTCACTACTGATGAAGATTTCGTTAAAGCTTTATTGGGATTATTCAGAAGACGCGGGTCAAGATAACCGCTGAAATGACAAAAGACTTTTACATTTCATTTCAAATGTTGTATAGAAAGACAATATGGTTGGCGATTATTGCAGTTTTTGCTGTGATTCTCCCTGCATCTGCATCGCAAACCCTCGTTACTGCAAAGCTTGATTCCACGATACTCATGATGGGACGTATGACTCATCTTAAGGTGTCGGTTGATCAGAAAAAGGATGCCAAAGGAGTTTTCCCGATTTTTTCAGGAATGAAAGAAAACGGGATTGTCGGTATTTGTGGTGACAGTGTGGAGCTGCGTGCACCTGTAAAGGCAGACACATCCGATAAAGGAGGGATGTGGCATATCGAATATAGTGTTCCTGTTCAGGCTTTCGATTCCGGGTATTATCAGCTTCCCGAAATCGCATTTGTCATTGGCAGGGATACGGCTGTATCCAACAGTGTATCGTTAAAGGTTGTGCCTGTTATGGTTGATGCAAACACGCCAATTGATGATTATGCAAACGTGGCAGATCCTGAGGATGCATCAATTTTCGATGCCGTGCCTGACTGGGTATTGGACTACTGGTGGATATTGCTTATAGTTTTGTTGGCAATTGCTGCATTCCTGTATGCATGGACTAAGTATCGCAAGGATGGGTCGCTCTTGGGCAAGAAACCTGTTCCTACACCTTATGAAGTAGCCATGGCAGATTTACGGGGACTGAAGGAGAAAAAACTTTGGGAGCAGGGAATGGAGAAAGAATATTTTACAGAACTTACTGATATTCTTAGGGTTTATCTATTCAGACGGTTCGGTATAAACGCCATAGAAATGACATCCAGGCAGATTCTTGGTGCAATGAAGAATAATAAGGAAACGCGAGAAAAACGCGATTATGTCCGTAACATTCTGAATATGGCGGATTTTGTGAAGTTTGCCAAAGTTCGTCCACTCCCGGATGACAATATTGCGTCATATGACAATGCCGTTAAGTTCGTTGAGGAGACTAAGCCGTTGCCCGTTCCTGAGGATGAAAATAATGCTACTACTTCGTCTAATAAGGCAGGAAAGGAGGTGAAACATGTTGTTTAAGCATCCGCTGATACTTTTACTTTTTTTGATATATATACCCCTTATTGCATGGTATATATTGAAATGGCGTAATTCAAGTCCGTCGATAGGCATATCTACAGTAAGTGCTTTTAAAGGAACTCCGGCGTCTTGGAGAGTCATATTGATGCATGTATGTTTCGCACTTCAATTGATAGGTGTCGGAGCTCTTATTGTTGCGCTTGCCAGACCTCAGACACATGATTCAAAGAGAACGTCAAGGGTAGAGGGTACGGACATAGTGCTTGCTCTTGATATCTCCAGCTCAATGCTTGCCACAGACTTGCAGCCTACACGTTTTGATGCTGCAAAGGATGTTGCCCAAAAATTCGTTAATCAGAGAGTTGATGATAACATAGGGTTCGTCGTTTTTTCAGGCGAGAGTCTGTCTTTGATGCCATTGACGAATGATAAACCGGCATTGATAAACGCTATCAGCGGTGTTAAGACCGGTTTGTTGAATGACGGAACGGCCATAGGAGACGGTCTGTCAAGTGCCATAAACCGTCTTACATCAGGTAAGGCGAAATCAAAGAGTATCATTCTTTTAACAGACGGCACTAACAATGCCGGCGATGTAGCTCCGGCTACGGCTGCTCAGATAGCAAAGAATAAGGGCATAAAGATTTATACAATAGGTGTGGGTACTAATGGAACCATTCAGGTAACGGATCCTTATGGTTTTTCAACCACTACAATGGAAACAAAGATTGATGAATCTGCTCTTAAAAATATTGCAGAGATAACTAAAGGTAAATATTTCCGGGCAACTGATTCAAGGATGCTGCGCGATATATTCAACGAGATTGACTCCTTGGAGAAGACAACTCTTGATGTCAACAAGTATACTCATACGGAAGAGAATTTCATGCCGTGGGTAATGATTGCACTTTTGGCAATAGCTCTGCAGCTTCTGATCAGATATACACTTCTCCGAAGAATCCCTTGATAATTTAGAGTACATTGAGATGTTCAGTTTTGCATATCCTAAAATATTAATTTTTTTATTTCTCGTGCCGGTTTTCGTTGCCATGTACGCATGGGCACGTTATGCGAGAAGAAAGAACATGAAAAAGTTCGGCAAGAAAGATTCTATTGTCAGTCTTATGCCGGATGTGTCTCCGTATAAGCCTCCAATCAAGCTTACCTTGCAGATGCTTGCCTTGACGTTTATTATAATAGCGTATGCAAGACCGTGGGGCGGTATAAAAGATCAGAAAACCACCAAGGAAGGTATCGAGGTGATCATAGCGATGGATGCTTCAAATTCAATGTTGGCATCTGCTACTGAAGATCCCCAAGGTGCGGACCGTATGCGTACTGCAAAAATGACTTTGGAGAAACTTATCAACAGGTTGGATAATGATCGGGTCGGATTGATAATGTATGCCGGTTCTGCATATACGCTGATTCCGGTTACCAATGATTATGTTTCTGCTAAAATGTTTCTTAATTCCATAGATCCGTCTCAAGTCGCGGATCAAGGCACGAACATAACTGCGGCGCTGGATATGGCAATGGCATCTTTCAGCGAAGATAAAAATATCGGGAAGGCGGTGATTCTCATTACTGATGCAGAAGAATTGGATGACAGGGAAAGTGTAATGTCAGCTGCCAAGACTGCTGCTAAAAGCGGTATTCAACTTGATGTGGTAGGTGTCGGAAGTCCGGTTCCTGTGCCGTTGACAATAAATGGATATCCGATGATTGATGACCAATCCGGTGAGCCTGTAAAGACATCACTTAATGAAGACTTGGCAGCGGATATTGCAAAAGCAGGAAACGGAATTTATGTGAATGCATCCAACAAGGATGCGTTGAATGAACTTGAAAAGCAACTTGACACACTCAAGAAGTCTGCTTTTGAATCAAGTCTTTATGCTCAGCATGATGAATTGTTTTCCGTGTTTGCATGGTTGGCGATATTATGCATAATCCTTGATATTTTTGTGCTTGACCGGAAGATCGGCTGGCTTGATAGGTTCACTTTCTTTTATAAGGAGGATAAGAAAAAATGAAGTTGAAGTTAAATTACATATTACCAATTTTATTACTTGCTGCCACAGCTATAGGTTTGTCGGCAAATGCTCAGTCTG
Organism: uncultured Bacteroidales bacterium; assembly: GCA_949123685.1. The sequence goes on from CASBHZ010000070.1 coordinate 4,731, forward strand.
TCAGGGAGGAGCGTAAACTTATAAGCGAAGGTAATAAGCTTTTTACGGAACGTAAATACTCTGAAGCAGCAAAGAAATATGAGGAAGCATTGGGTGTAAATTCACTTTCGGCAGTTAGTCGCTATAATCTTGGGCTTGCCCAGATAAAGCAGGTTACCAATCCTCAAGACACGACACCTAAAAGTAAGTCTTTGCTTGATGGCGCACGTAAAAATCTTGAATCCGTAGCTGCTTTGGCTAAAGAAAAACCGGGTCTTGCATCTAAGGCGAATTATAATCTTGGGAATCTTGAATATAATACTAAGGAATATAAAAATGCTATTGAGTATTATAAGCAGGCGTTGAGAATAAATCCTGAAGATGAATCTGCGAGAAAAAACTTGAGGATAGCTCAGAAGCAACTGCAGAATCAAGATCAAAACAAGGATCAAAACCAGCAGGATCAGAATAAAGACCAACAACAGGATCAAGATCAAAACAAAGATCAAGATAAGAATCAGAATCAGAATAAAGACCAGCAGCAGAACCAGGATCAGAATAAGAAAGACGAGCGAAAAGACAATAGTATTAGTCAGCAAACCGCAAATCAGATTCTGCAGGCAATGGACAATAAGGAGAACCAAACCCGTGCAAGGGTGAATCGTGCCAACAAAGGTGAGAAAACCAATGGCTCCGGTGGTTCGAGGAAGAGATGGTGATAGAATTATGATTCATACTAAACTATATATACAATTGTTTTTATTATTCTCTTCAATATTCTTGACAGGAGAAGCATATTGCCTTGCGGAGGATCATAAAAACATGTTTATAAAATGTGAGTTTGACAAATCCGACATATTTTGTCGGGAATGTGTAAATGCTACTGTCTGGTTATATACAACTAATGGAGAAATAGCTTATGTCAAAGAGCTTGTGCCTCCTATATTGAAAAATGGTAGTTTTGCATATATTTCACCTCTTCCGGAATCTGTGCCGCTTCGTAGGGAAACTATAAAGGGGGTAGAGTATCTTGCGCTACCGATCAGTTCCTTCTTATTCTCCATTAATGAGGATGGAAAATATCATATGATGGGAGGTGAATATGAAATAGCGGTTAATGTGCCGGTAATAAATAATGATTCGTTTTTCGGTAGACTCTATGGTGTGGAAACACAATCGCAGACGATACGTATGACACCGGTTGACTTTAAGATCAAGCCATTACCCAAAGTTAAGGAGAACACAACATTTTCCGGAGCTGTGGGAGAATTTGAAGTCAAGACAATTGTTCCTCGCGGAGACATAATCGTCAATGAGGAGGCGAGTGTTTATGTAGTGGTCAAAGGTAATGGTATTCTTGGATCCGATATCTTGCCGGAATATAAGGAAGCATTCGGAAAAGGCAATAAATTGAAATCTTTTTCCGAAAGTAATGACATGTATTTTGACAGAGGTAGAATCATGTCTGAACTTGAACTCGAATGTGAGTTTGTGCCGACGGATATAAATGATTGTGAAATAGGAGTGATTAGATTTGGTTATTTTAACCCGAGAACCCGTAGGTATGAAGTGGCTGAATCCGAGCCTATAAGAATAGATGTTAAATCTTCGGTGACAAAAATCAAACCATTTGACATATAAGTAATAAGTAAGTGATCTATGTAATTTTTATTACTTAGGTTTATTTTGTCAATTTCCAATTCATGAATTAAGATAATATGATTAGGAAAATTCACATATTGCTATTGATGCTGATGCTGACGGCGATGCCGTCTTTTGCTCAATCAGTGAAACTTTATGAAAGCCCTGCCAGAGGAAAACGTTCAATAGAGGTGGGCGACATGTTCTATATCTATATTGAAGTAAGCAACGCTGACGGCAGTCCAGAGATCCCTTCAAATATTGGAGGTGCCAAAGTAATGTATTTTGACCATACTGGTCAATCATCGGGCATTATTAATGTGAATGGACGCGTGACACAATCCGTTAGCAATACATGGACGGTAACTCTACGTGCTCAGAAAGAGGGAACATATACATTCGGACCTATTTCTGTAGGAGGTGTTAAAAGTAATCAACTCAGGTACACTATCGGTAAGAGTCAAGGCGGGACTTCACAGGTGCCCGGAAGAAATGCGTCTTCGCAGGGTAATAAGGATATAAATACGGATAAGCCTAAATTCATTGGCAAGGGAGACGGGAACCTTTTTATGAAGGCGACAGTGTCGGAATCCAACGTATATGAACAGCAGGCGTTGGTTTATACCGTAAAATTATACACTACCTATGATGCTATTAAGTTTATTGGAGCGACGGCTGCTCCAAAGTTCGACGGCTTTGTTGTAGAGGAGTCAAAAGCGGTTTCCAATTCTTTGGATTATGAAACTTATAATGGCAAGACTTATGCCACTGCCGTTATTGCCCGTTATATAATATTTCCTCAGATGACGGGGCAATTGAAGGTTGTTGGTAATACATATACTGTTTCTGTGGATCAAAGGGAATATTATCATGACCCATTTTGGGGAAATATGTCGGTAAGTTCTCCATTGCAGTTGAATGTAAGTCCTAATGATCTGACGATTAATGTTCGTCAGCTGCCATCTCCCAAACCTGCTGATTTTTCCGGGGGGGTCGGTAAGTTTACAATATCATCTCAACTTAAGACAAATACATTCAAGACTAATCAAGCTGCATCGATTGAATATATAGTAACCGGTTCCGGTAATTTGAAATATGTGCAACTTCCGGATCTTTCAACTTTGTTTCCTTCGCAACTTGAAGTCTATACTCCAAAAACAGATGTAAAGGCTAATATTGGATCTTCCAATGTTTCGGGTTCGGTATCATTTGATTATTCATTTATGCCCCTTGAGGAGGGTAATTTCAGGATTCCTCCAGTGAAGTTGGTTTATTTTAATCCCGAAACGGGTGAATATGAGACTTCAGTATCCAAAGAGTATAACATAACGGTAGGAAAAGGGAAGTCTTCCGGTAAGTCTCAGACCAATTCGCGTTTGAAGTTTAACCCCGAACTTCAGCATGTAAATATAAAAGATTTGGCAAAAGAGCATAAGCCTATTGTTTACCGGTTTATATACTGGATGTGGTTTATTATTCCTTTCTTTGCATTGACTGTATCTGTATTTGGATATCGGAGTTACCTTAAATCTCATTCAGATATAGCAGCGCTGAATAGCCGACGTGCTGATAAACTTGCCCGCCGTAGGCTGAAGAAAGCGTCTTCTGCCTTGAAAGCGGGTAACGCAGATGCTTTTTATGATGAGTTGCTTGTCGCAATGTGGGGTTATATGAGCGACAAGCTTAAGATGCCAACCTCAGAACTTATGAGGGATAATATCAAATCTGTGTTAGAGACAAGGGGTATATCGCAGGATAGCATTGCAGGTTTTGTTGATATTCTTGACAGGAGCGAGTTTGCCAAATATTCTCCGGAATCTGGCAAAGCGGGTATGGAAGAAGTCTATAATGCCGCAATAGATTCTATAAATCAACTTGAGAAATCGTTTAAGGCAGTATGAAAATTAAATTAATAGTATTGGTACTGGGGCTTTTGTCCATATCAAATTTCAATATATTTGCAGAAAATACTCTTGAAGCAGCTGAAAAGGCATATAAGGCTGGAAATTATGCCGAGGCAGCAGAAATCTATAATGTGATTTCCAAGGAAAAAGGCACCTCAGCTGAGCTGCTTGCAAATATGGGTAATGCATATGCCAAAGCCGGAGATTACGGACAGGCGTTTCTTTGTTATGAAAGGAGTTTGTATCTTGACCCGTCCGATGAGACGGTTCGTAATAATCGTGCATATATCCTTTCTAAAATTGAAGATGGCAATAAAGCCAATGCCAAAGGCAAGAATATTTCTGTCGTACCCGACGAGCCTTCGTTTTTATACAAATTGAAGCATTATGTCACGCATAGCCACACATCAGATACATGGGCGCTATGGGGGGGCATTTCGTTTGTCTTATTATGTGGTTGCATTGCGGTGTATATATTCCGGCAGGAAGTGCTTTTACGTAAAATCGGTTTTTTCGGAGCTATAGCATTGGTAGTGCTCTGTGCATTGTTTATGGCATTCTCGTTTGCATCGGCAAAGGCATGCATGTCGCATAATCAAGGGGTGGTCACGGGATTTAAAGTAACGTTGCTGACAGAACCGTTCGCATCATCCAAAGGATCCGGTACCCCTCTTGAGCGAGGCACCAAGCTTGATATCCTTGAGAGGGAGACAGATGCCTCAGGAAAGGTTGAGTGGTATAAGGTAAGACTTAATTCTGAATTGGCAGGATGGATTTCGGCATCAGAGTTCGAAGTTATTTAAACAGCTTCTAAGAAGTTTATAAAACATATTGCTTCAAAAAAAGTTCAAATATACGTGATATTGGGATGATGTTTTATAACACTTAAATTTATTGTGATAGTCTTTGTTAAAGTGAATTAAATTTCTTAATTTAGCAAAACAATAATACCGCTTGGTAATATTTATTTATAGGAATAATAATCAAAAAATAAAGAAATCATGAGCAAGACGATCACATTCAACGAGCTCCGCAGACTGAAAGACAGTTTGCCCGATGGCTCAACCCATCGCATCGCAGATGAACTCAATGTCACTGTTCAGACAGTCCGTAACTATTTCGGAGGTGTAAACTATCAGTTTGGTAAAAATGCCGGAATGCATATCGAACCTGGTCCTGACGGTGGCATCGTGGTTTTGGACGACACGACAATATATGACATGGCTGTCAAGATTCTTGAAGAACAAAACGAAAACCAGTAAGTATTTGTATTAACTGAAGATCTGTCATGATAGGAATTGACGACTATATCACACTTGTGATACATACGCCCACACGCGCCCAAAGTCTCAGGAATATTCTTGAGAGTCATGGCATGGAAGTGAGGCTTGAGGATTTTGTGTCGTTCAAATCTCCCGTGGCAGTTGCTCAGCGAGTTAAGATTCGCCCGGCGGACCTTCCTCTTGCGTTGAAAATCATAGAAAGTGGAGATGGTTATTCTCCGGCTTTGATTGATATGAAAATGGCGGGAATGAGCGGTAATCTGCTCATCCCCGTCGACTTTTCTGATTCAAGTCGCATTGCTGTCAATATCGGATTCAAGCTTGCGCGAAGAATTGGTGTTCATCCTGTTGTCATGCATTCGTACGTTGCTCCGATATTTACTCCGGTCCCTTCTGATGATGGCATGATAGATGACAATCAAGTTCTTGAAATGGAGGAATCTCGAGATGTCAGGGAAATCGCCTCTAATAAGCTTGCTAAGTTTAGGAATGAAATAAAGCAATGGCAACAAGAAGGACTAATTCCGGATGTTAAATTCTCAACAAATTTACAGGAAGGCGTTCCGGAGGAAGCGATTCTCGGATATTGTAAATCCAATCCTCCTGTGCTGGTGGTTATGGCTACCAGGGGAAAGGATAAAAAAGAGGAGGAACTTATTGGAAGTGTTACCGCAGAGGTGCTTGACTCATGCCGTGTCCCGGTATTTACGGTGCCGGAGGGGTGTAAGATTGACAAGGTTGAAGATATTGTGCACCTTATGATGTTTTGCAATTTGGATCAGCATGACATTCTTACTGTAGATGCGCTGATGAGGATGTTTGAATATCCCAAATGTTTGATCACACTTGTGCCGGTGATTCAGAGGCGTGCGACAAAGGTCAAAGACAAGATTGAGGCATTAAGAGAATTTTTTAACACAAATTATCCTACGGCAAGATTTAAAACTTTTGTTCCGGACTTGAAAAATTTTAGGAATGAAGTTGACATGGCTATACCTAAGAATGGTGTGGATCTTCTTATAGTACCCAATAAGAAGACTAATGCGTTCAGCCGGATATTCCGTCCGACAATTGCACACAAGTCTCTATTTGAAAGGGATATGCCAATGTTAGTAATTCCAGTCTGATTAATTTTTATTACTTACTTATGATATACCCGTCTGATTTTGAGTCTAAAATTGGATTTGATTTTTTGCGTGCTTGTGTTTCTGAAAAGTGTCAGAGCGCTATGGGCAAGGAAGAAGTGGCAAATATGTCATTTTCTTCCAATTTTAATTATATAAAAAGGGGGCTTGGATGTGTGAATGAAATGATGCGTATCATTTCAGAAAAGCAGCCATTGCCATTGGACAGCATACATGATGTCTTGCCATATCTTACAGAGATACGTGCCGAAGGATCATATATGGTTGCCGAGCGGTTATATAAACTTATGAGAATGCTCGTGACAATGTCGGAGCTTTCTCAGTTTTTTAAATCTATAAAAGATGCCGAGTCGGGTGTTTCTCCATATCCGTTTCTTGATGAAGAATTTTCGGATATTGCTTTGTTCCCGTTTGTTTTATCGGCAATTGACAGGAGTGTAAATAAATTTGGGGAAATAAAGGATAACGCGTCGCCTGAACTTTATGAGATAAGGTCAAACATAAGGGCTGCGTCCGGTTCTATGCAGCGTGCCATGCGTAGGGTGATAGACCGGGCAATAGCTAACGGCATTGTAGATAAAGATGCATCGCCATCGATACGCGATGGCAGGATGGTAATTCCTGTTACTGCCGGTAATAAGAGAGGGATTCAAGGAATAATTCATGACGAGAGCGCTACAGGTAAGACGGTTTTCATAGAACCTGCCGAAGTGGTAGAGGCAGGTAATCGCTTGCGTGAACTTGAGATGGAGGAGCGTCGTGAAATAATATCTATTTTGAGGGGGATAGCATCGTCTATACGTCCACATATAGATGAAATTGCAGATGCTTGTAAGAATATCGGTAAACTTGATTTTATAAGGGCTAAGGCATTATTGGCAATTGAGCTGGGCGCTCAGTTGCCACACATAGAAGATAAACAAGAGATCGAATGGTATCATGCCGTTCATCCCGGTTTGCTGATAGCATTGCGCCAACAAGGAAGACATGTGGTTCCATTAAATCTGACTCTTACTAAAGACCGGAGAATACTGATAATTTCCGGTCCTAACGCAGGTGGCAAGTCGGTGTGTCTTAAAACCACGGCTGTGGTTCAGTATATGATGCAATGCGGCATGATGCCTACGTTATATAGTAATTCACATATGGGAATATTCAAGAACGTTTTCATTGACATTGGTGACGAGCAATCTCTGGAAAATGATCTTAGCACATATTCTTCGCATCTGAAGAATATGAAATTTTTTATTAACCATACTAACGACAGGTCTTTAATCCTCGCTGATGAGATGGGGTCAGGAACGGAGCCACAGATAGGAGGTGCGCTTGCTCAAGCAATATTGCATGATCTTGGAAAAACGGGATGTATGGGAATTGTAACTACCCATTATCAGAATCTCAAAACGTTTGCGGATTCAGAGTCCGGTTTCATTAATGGTGCAATGCTTTATGACAGGCAGCATCTGCAACCCACTTTTGAATTGTCGGTAGGTAATCCGGGAAGTTCATTTGCCCTTGATATTGCAACAAAAATCGGGCTTCCTCATGACGTAATAGAGCAAGCAAAAGAGATTGTTGGAAGTGATTATGTGAATCTTGACAGATATTTGTCGGAAATTACCCGAGACAGAAGATATTGGGCGAATAAGAGGCAAAGTATTAAAGAAAAGGAGAATAAGCTTGATTCGCTTCTTTCAAGATATGAAGAAACGGCTGGAGACTTGAAGGCTCAGAGAAAAGCGATTATCAATGATGCAAGAAAGGAAGCTAAAGAAATATTGGAGGGTGTCAACGCAAAAATAGAACGCACTATCCTCGAAATACGTAAAGCAGAGGCGGAGAAAGAGAAAACAAAGGAATTACGCAGGAAACTTGATGAGTTTAAGAGAAATATCTTGGAAGATGAAAATGCCGTTTCGGATAAATTGCCTAAGGCATTAGCGCCACTAAAGCATAAAAGCCGGAAAGGAAAATCTCAGGATGACAGAAAGGATGCTCTTGGCAAGGTTATTGTCAAGGAGTTGAAGGTTGGTGATTATGTAAAAATGGATAATAGTTCAATGTCCGGAAAAATTTTGTCTGTAAGCGGCAAGAAAGCGGAAGTCGCTTTCGGTTCGCTCCGGACCATTGTTGAAATCGGCAAACTTAAGCCGGCAGCCAAACCTAAAGAATCAGCATTGAGTGCAACAGCCACAATATCATCTTCAACTTCTTCGGAAAGTCGTCAACGACAACTTAGTTTCAAGAATGAGATTGACGTAAGGGGAATGCGAGCAGATGAAGCTATTCAGGCTGTAACCTATTTTCTTGATGACGCAATCCAGTTTAGTGCGTCACGTGTGAGAATATTGCATGGCACCGGTCATGGCATTTTAAAGACCTTGATAAGGGAGCAATTACGAGCCAACAATGCGGTTAGTCATTTTGAGGATGAAGATGTTCGCTTTGGAGGTGCCGGAATTACAGTAGTGGATTTGGAATAATGGATTGCAAGTTGTAATTTTGCGTTCCAAAATTTCTGTCAAGAATGAGACGTTTTAAATACACACCGTTTTGGTTGTTACTTACGGTTGCATTGATAGTGTTCTTCTCCATATCTTTCATGGATGATATCAAGATAGGGGAGTGGACAGTGAAGAAGGCTCCTATAGCCGAGTTCTTACTCGATGATAAAGATAAAGATGAAGAGGTTGGAATACTTGCCGGTGCTGAAAATGCAGACAGCCTTGCTGTCGATGATTTGACTCCGGAAGTGATTGAAACTGATTCGCTGCCTCAATCTATATTTATATTCGGAGATTCGATGACATTTAATCTTGCTTTGCGTCTTGCCCAATATGCAAAACAGAATGGACATTCAATTCATTCTGTCAATTGGGATTCAAGTAATACTAAGATATGGGCTGATCATGACACATTGGCATATTATTTAGATAAATACCATCCTACCCAAATTTTTATTTCATTAGGAAGTAATGAACTGTATTTTAAGAATCCGGAGACTCGCGCACCATATGTGAAAAAGATTCTTGAAGTGATAGACACGATTCCATATGTATGGATCGGACCTCCTAACTGGAAGGAAGACACCGGAATCAACGATATGTTGAGGAAAATATGTAAGGAAAGATCATTTTTCCTTTCTGCAGGAATGGAATTTAAACGGAAGAAAGACAATATTCATCCTACCCGTGAGAGTTCTGCATTATGGGTTGATAGTATAATGCGTTGGTTGCCCAAGTCTTCACATCCATTCATAGTTGATATTCCCTCCGATTCCATAGGTAAAGTTAATCCTAATATAGTTTTTCTCAAGGCACTCAATAAGTAGGTTATGTTTGAGAATTTGTTACAGACTCCGGAAGTTGTATTGCACAACGTTGTAAATATGTTTAAATATGATCCTGAAGTGCCTATGCTTTTTTCAAGCGGGCTTTTCTGGATATTGTTTCTTATTTTTATACCCATTTATGCTATGTTCAAGAGGAGCAAAGTGCAGATGGTGGTATTTGTTGTGCTTTTCTCCCTTTATTTCTATTATAAATCAAGTGGCTTATTTTTCCTGATGCTCATAGGGACATCATTAATTGACTGGTTTGTTTCTAAAGCTATTTTTAAGGTCGGAAGTAAGTGGGGGAAAAAAGTTTTGATGCTATTTTCCATAGTATTGTCGTTGTCCATATTAGGATATTTTAAATATGCCAACTTCTTTATGTGGAACTGGAATCAGATGGTTGAAGGAAACTTTCAACCTCTTGATATCATACTTCCGGTTGGAATATCGTTTTATACATTTCAATCAATATCTTATGTTGTTGATGTGTATAAAAGGAAGATATGCCCAACACGCACATGGCTTGAATATCTTTTCTTTCTTTCTTTTTTCCCGGCACTTGTTGCCGGCCCTATCGTGAGGGCTGATTATTTTCTACCACAGCTTGAAAAAAATGAGGAAGCTTCAAAAGCTGAAATATATGGCGGCTTGTGGCTTATAATAGTAGGAATAGTTAAGAAAGCTTTGATTGCCGATTATATTTCGCAATTTAATGACCTTATCTTTAATGATCCCACTCTTTATACCGGAGTTCAGACACTTATGGGAGTACTGGGTTACACGATGCAGATATATTGTGACTTTTCAGGTTATTCAGACATGGCAATAGGTTTGGCGCTTATTATGGGTTTTAAACTTGGAATAAATTTTGATTCTCCATATCAGAGTCGTAACTTGACAGAATTTTGGCGCCGTTGGCATATATCTTTATCATCATGGTTGCGTGATTATGTTTATATTCCGTTGGGTGGAAACCGTAAAGGAACTTTCCGCACTTATGTAAACAATTTTTTGACAATGCTTATCGGCGGTCTGTGGCATGGTGCAGCTTGGAAGTTTGTTTTCTGGGGAGCTATGCATGGGTTCGGTCTCGCCATTCATAAGGCATCTTTACCTGTCTTGAAAAGGATTCCGGACAATTTTATTACAAATTTTATATTTTGGCTTATCACATTTGTTTATGTCTCCATGCTGTGGGTGTTTTTTAGGGCTGCATCATTTGAGGATTCTGTGTTGATAATTCAGAATATATTTGTGGATTTTAATTGGAATCAAATTCCTCAGTTTTTCGAGGCTCGAAAAGTATGGTGTATAATGATGATCACACTTACCATATTTCATTTTGTGCCTCAAAGGTGGGCGGATAAATGTCAATATGCTTTTATCAAGAGTCCATGGTTATTAAAATTGTTGATTTTTGTAGGAGTTGTTCAGCTTGTTATTGAATTTATGTCTGAAGAGGTTGCCCCCTTCATATATTTTCAGTTTTGATTGTCTACGGCATCACTTGTCCGATGCTCTTTAGTGGCAATGGGGCAATCTGAGCCGTCCACCGTTTTTGTGCCTTAAAAAAAGTTGAAAAAATATTTCGTCAGTAACGCTGTGTCTGCCAGTCTGTTGGTCCGATCCGGTCCTGTATGTTTAGAAAAAAGTTTCAAAAATATTTGCACAGGAATAAAAAAGGTTGTAACTTTGCAAC
>CASBHZ010000071.1 GCA_949123685.1 uncultured Bacteroidales bacterium
CCCGTAATATGCACAAGGGGACACACTCTTTCCCTACACGACGCTCTTCCGATCTCCCAATGATTACCAGCAAGACCAGCTCAATTTGTTTGCAGATAACATCAAGCAAGACCGCACCGACCTTGATTTGCTCTTTGGGGCTATGCTTGCCTGGGGCGTAACACTCGACCTGCCAATGACGCAAGAAGAGGTGGACGGCTGCACCATCTATACTGTGAACGATGGTGACTTAGTGGCTTGCTTTACCGAGAGAATCACCGACAATGTGGTGGCGGCGATGGCCGACAAAACTCCGCTGCGTGTGCTCTTCCGTGACTCCTGCTTTGCCCAAGATGACCAAAAGATAAACATCTACGAGCAATTTAAGCAACTGATGGACTGGACCGATGATGAAGCCTTCAAGAATATCAAGGTTATCTAAATTCGCGATTATGGAAGAGAACAACAAAATACTCATCTATACGGATAGCGAAGGCTTGACCAAAATAGATGTAATATTAGAAGACGAGACCTTGTGGCTTACGCAAGCGCAAATGTGCGAGCTGTATCAAACCAGTAAGTCGAACGTAAGCGAGCATATCAAGCACATATTTGAAGAGGGTGAATTACAGGAAGATTCAGTTGTTCGGAAATTCCGAACAACTGCCTCCGACGGTAAATCATATATGACTGCATACTACAATCTGGATATGATTATCGCCCTTGGTTATCGCATACGTTCTATCATAGCAACCCGTTTTCGTCAATGGGCTACGCAGCGGTTGAAAGAATATATGATTAAAGGTTTCGCTCTTGACGATGAACGACTGAAACAACTTGGAGGCGGTGGCTATTGGAAAGAGCTGTTGGAGCGCATCCGGGACATCCGTGCCACAGAAAAGGTGCTGTACCGCCAAGTGTTGGAAATATATGCCACAAGTATCGACTATGACCCAAGAGCTTCTGTTTCGCAAGAGTTTTTCAAGAAAGTGCAGAACAAGATACACTATGCCATACACGGCCATACGGCAGCCGAACTGATTGTGGAACGTGCCGATGCCGAAAAGGATTTTATGGGATTGCTTACATTCAAAGGGAATCAGCCTACTCTGTCAGAAGCTCGCACAGCCAAGAATTATTTGGATGAGAAGGAACTTCGTGCTATGGGGCAGTTGGTATCTGGATATTTGGACTTTGCAGAGCGTCAGGCAGAACGAGAGCAACCAATGACAATGAACGATTGGGCTAACTATTTGGATAGGATTCTTACCATGTCGGGAGAACAATTGCTATTAGATTCCGGCAAGGTGTCGCACACGGAAGCTATGGAACATGCTACCAATGAATATCGCAAATACAAACAACGCACTATCAGTGATGTGGAACAAGATTATCTGGACTCCATCAAGCGAATTGGCAATATAGGTAAAAAAGGAGACAAAAATGAAAATTAAATACAAGCACCAACGATTTCAGGCTGAAGCTACTCGCTGTGTGACGGATGTGTTCCAAGGTCAACCGAAGAGAGATGGACTGAGCAACTTTTTGATAGACCAAGGCAAAGGCCATATAGGTTTTAAGGTAGAAGGCTTTGGCAACGCCCCCATTGTGCTCGACCGTGAAAGTCTGTGCGAGAACATTCGCACCATACAGATGGCGCAAGGCTTGAAGCCTATCGAACATATACAAGGCGAGGGACTAACCCTTACGGTGGAAATGGAGACCGGTACAGGTAAAACCTATACCTACATCAAGACAATGTATGAACTGAACCAACGCTACGGCTGGAGTAAGTTCATTATCGTGGTACCCAGTATTGCCATTCGCGAGGGTGTGTTCAAGAGTTTTGAAAGTATGGCGGAACACTTTGCCGGAGAGTATGGCAAACGGATGCAATACTTCATCTATAACTCCAAGCAGCTCTCCAAGATCGATGGCTTTGCCCAAGACAACGGCATTCACGTGATGGTCATCAACACGCAAGCATTCAATGCCTCGATGAACGAAGAGAAGAACATACAGGGACGTAGCGGAGACGCTGTCGCACGTATCATCTTTTCCCGACGGGATGAGTTTGGATCACGTCGTCCTATCGACATCCTTGCCAAGACCAATCCCATCATGATCATTGATGAACCGCAAAGTGTGTTGGGTACGGACAAGGGCAACGCCACCCGACGGGGCATACAGCTGTTCAATCCCCTGTTCAAGGTCTTGTATAGTGCCACTCATCGCAAGGACGACATCTACAACATGGTATTCCGACTGGATGCCATTGATGCCTATAACAAGCGGTTGGTGAAAAAAGTGGAAGTGCGAGGTGTGCACCAATTAGGCTCCACCGCTACCAACGGTTATGTCTATTTAGATGAAATCGTTATCGGCAAAGGCAATCCGCAGGCACGTATCGGTTTCGATATGAAAACCAATAACGGTACCCGCCATGTCATTCGCTTGGCAGGCGAAGGCTTCAACCTGAAAGAACAAAGTGGCGGACTGCAAGAATACGAAGACAACTACATTGTAGAACGCATTGACGGACTGACCGGTACCATTCATTTCCTGAACGAACTGACGCTTCATGAAGGAGACATCGTAGGTGCTGCCAACGAAGAACTGGTGCGCCGTATGCAGATTCGTGAGACCATCAAAACACATCTGGAACGTGAACGCCAGTTGTTTCCCAGACACATCAAGGTGCTCTCCCTGTTCTTCATCGACCATGTGGATAGCTACCGCATATACAGCAAAGAGGGTGTGGAGAAAGGAAAGTTTGCCAAGATGTTTGAGGAGGAATACCAGAGAGCCTTACAAGAAATGATGCCTACATTTACGGATGGAGCTTATATGCGTTTCCTGTCCGACCCCAAGAATGCGTGTGACAACATTCACGACGGTTATTTCTCCGTGGATAAAAAAGGTGTCAGCGTGGAATCGAAAAGCAAGGAAGGTGAAAACGAAGAGCGTGGTTTCAACTTGATTATGAAAGATAAGGAGCGTCTGCTGAGCCAAGAGTGTCCGGTGCGTTTCATCTTCTCTCACTCTGCCTTGAAGGAGGGTTGGGACAATCCCAACGTGTTCCAGATTTGTACGCTGAAAGATACTGCCAACGAGATAAAGAAGCGGCAGGAAGTGGGACGCGGTATGCGTCTTTGCGTCAACGACAAAGGTGAACGCCAGGATACCGATGTATTAGGCGATACTGTGTTCAATATCAACATACTCACAGTTATCGCCAGCGAAAGCTATGACGACTTTGCCAAGAAGTTGCAGAAAGAAATAGCCGAGGCTTGCGATACTCGCCCTGTGATAGTGACTGCCAATCTGTTTGCCGATGCAATGGCGCAAACAGAAGATGGAACAACAGTAAAAATCTCCACACAACAGGCAGTAGATATTCACGAAGAGTTGATTACCCAAGGGTATATCAAGAAGGGGAAACTCACTCAGAAGTATTTTGATGAGAAGAAAGCCGGACAGCTTGATTTTGGCGAGGCAAACGAACTGAAATCATTTATCATCAAGCAACTGGATAAGGTATTTGACCCGGATAGTGTGAAACCTACAAACGGAAGGGAAAAGAAAGAGGCAAAATTCAATGCCGACAACTTCCACAAGAAGGAGTGGCAGGAACTATGGAAGCGTATCAACACACGCACATACTACAATGTAAACTTCGACACCTCGAAGCTGATAAAGAACGCAATTGATGAACTGTACAAACATCTGAATGTAACGGAAATCCGCATCGTGGTGGAAAGCGGAGGTATAGAGGGAATTCGCGACCGCGAGGAATTGGAAGTCGGCACAGCTATGTCGGCAGCCAAAGTAAGAACTATCCATGTGAAGGAGGCTGTTGGAAGTGGTGTTACATACGACCTCGTAGGCGAATTGGTGCAAGCTACCGGCCTAACTCGAAGAACCATTGTAGCCATTTTGCAAGGTATCAAACCCACCACATTCCATCAATTCAAGCTCAACCCCGAAGAGTTTATCATCAAGGCAGGACGTATCATTAACGATTGTAAGGCAATCTCCCTGATACAGCATATCCGCTATGAGAAGCGCAACAATACGTTTGATAGCGACATCTTTGAGGAAGCAACACTTCGTGGTACATTGGGCAAGGACGCTATCGAAAGCGAGAAATCGCTGTATGATTTAGTGGTAGTTGATAGCCAAGGTATTGAGCGTTCCTTTGCCGAATCATTGGAAAAAGAGGACGATGTAGTGGTTTACACCAAGCTGCCGGGAGGCTTCTATATCAATACCCCCATGGGTAAATACAACCCCGACTGGGCAGTTGCCTTCCGCGAAGGTAGCGTGAAACACGTTTACTTTGTGGCAGAAACCAAAGGTAACGACATCGAAGCATCCCAGCTGCGAAAAGCCGAAGATGCCAAGATTGAATGTGCCCGTCGTCACTTTGCAGCCATCAGTACAGGCGAAGTGGTATATAGCGTGGTGAAAACGTATCAGGATTTGTATAATGCGGTAACGAAATAACACAATCATCCATGTAGAGGAGCCACTCCCTACATGGTATTTGATTCTTTGAATAGGAACATGATTACAGAGCATCCTTCGTATTTAAGAACGACACCTGTTGGTGAAGACCTATTTATAGGTAAATCTCATGAAGCAATATCTAAAAGAATTGCTCAACAGATTAAAAATGGTAACCATTGCCAAATGATTGGAATTGATGGTGGATGGGGATCAGGTAAATCAAATTTAGTAAAGCTCATTTCTAATGAACTCAATGCAGGGATAAGTGATAAAAAGAAACAAATGTTTCCATTTATCACCTATGATGCTTGGGGGCACAGTTCCGATTTACAACGTCGTACCATATTAGAGGAAATAACAAAATCTCTGATTACTGACTATGAATGTCTTGATAACTCTTGGCAACTAAAACTTAACGAACTTCTTTCCAAAAAGAAAAGCACTCATAACAAAAAAGTTCCTAGACTTAGCACAACTATTAAAGTCGGCATGTTATTAGTGGCATTAACCCCACTAATCAATTGGCTTGTTTCTTTAGTTCCAGACAAATGTGTTTTGGGAAAGATTCTTACGTCTATGATACCTTACATTGTTGGTATCGTTTATGTTGTTTATAAAAAGCATTGCGATGATAAAAAATATGGAATAACTGGAACCGCATCATTCTCGTCTTACTTTGAGGAATTATTTCTTGTGTACAAGGGTAAAATTTCTGAAGAATCAACTTATGAAGTGATTTCTGAAAAAGAACCTTCATCTTCACAATTTAAGGAATGGATGCATCAGTTAGATGGGAGTATCAGGGATAGCAAAAAAGTAATCCTTGTTTTTGACAACATGGATAGGCTTCCTATTGCTAAAGTACAAGAGTTTTGGGCTGCTATACACTCTTTTTTTGCAGAAGAGTCTTTTGATAATCTTGTTATAATTGTTCCATTTGACTGCTCACATATCATAAATGCCTTCAAATCGGAAGATAATACCGATAATAGCCATTGTTACGGCAATGACTTTATTAACAAGACATTTAGTGTGGTACATCGTGTAGCTCCTCCCATCATGTCTGATTGGAAAGCATTTTTCTATCAAAAATGGAAAGATGCCTTTGGTAAAGAAGCTTCTCCAGATAAGGAGGTTACGCAAATATATGATGCTATGACCCCAGAAATTACACCTCGCAACATCATTGCTTTTATAAACGAACTAATTACATTGAAGTTTAACTCTGATTTATCTATTCCTGATAGATACTTAGCATTATACATTTTTGGCAAGGATGAAATTTCAGCTAAACCGTCAATAGAACTTTTGTCTCCTTCATTTTTAGGGAATTTGTCTTGCCTTTATAGTAATGATACCGATATGCCTAAATTTATGTCGGCTATACATTATCAGCTACCTGTAGAGAAATCAATGGATATTGTTTTTACTCGGCAGATGAAAACAGCTCTCGATAATAATGAAGTGGAGACAATTAACCAATTAGCCAAAGATAACTCTACCTTTAAGAGTATTGCAGAAATAGCTATTCTAGATGTCACTAACATTGAGAATGCGACAATAGCACTCGAAAAGGCTGATTTATCTAATATTGAGAAAGGCGTTCTCGATTATATTTGGCAATGTCTATACCATCGTATTCACTCATTAAAAGCAGACTTCACACGTTACAAACCTTTCCACTCAATCTTACTTTCTCATATATCACAAACAGGTAGGAAAAACTATATTTCTATGCTGATTAAACAATACCAAAGCATAAAGGAAGATAGTTTTGATTGCCAGACTTATATACAAGGCATTGATGCCTTGCGGAAAGTAGACTCATTTCATTTAGATTGTGTCCTTGAATGTTTATGGCAAATATCACCTGCATTGTTCGTGAAACTTACTCAAATCACGAAAGATTCATACAATGACTATGGATATTATTGTCCTGAAGAAGATTTAGACGAATACCTTTCTGATTTAAGCATTTCGGATTGGAAATCCATATTTATCAATAAGACATTAGCTGATGAATATAAATTGAATCGCTTTGAGAAAAAACTGCTCGAAAATCTAAAATCCTCTGGGAACAACGTAGATGATGTTAGAGTATGTATTGAACGCCTGAAAGAGATTCGATCCTATATAGATAATGCAGATTCTATAATGGCCGACTCGGCTATCTATAATATATTGGGTAGCATCGATAGTAAGAATCCAATATTCTATGATTTAATATGCATTGGTATGTCCAAATGCGGTTCGTACCAGTATAGAGGATACAGCCCATATTCTATAATGCTATCTTCACCCTCTGACCAAGATATTATTTCTATCTCAAACACCATTAAATGGTATATCAATTATGGTGATCTATTAGTAAGTTATAGTTCATATGATAGTAAACTAACAAATAGTGTTGTAAGACATTTGACCAATAGCTATAATGCTCATAGTAGAGCATCAATCACAAATTGCTTGAAAAATTATACATCTATAAAAGCTCATTATTCACTTGAAGCCAAGGCTTTGTTGACTAAACTTGCTGGATGGTCTACTAACTATAAAGGTGAAGATGTTTTCTCTCCTGAACTAATAAAAGACTGCCTTAATGTAAAAAATGATTTATCAGTTGCAGTATTAAATGCTCTAAATTCAACCTTGCAAAGCAAATCGCAAGAGGTTTGGTGTGATGACTTGAAAAACTCGCACACTTTAGCCGATTATTATGTCATGTATCATCCGGAAATTAATCAAAACTTGTTTGATGCGATAAAAGAGCAGATAAATAGTTGTGTAACTAATAATACTGCCATTGCAAACCAAGACATTGTTGGTAAGTTATTGTCTATATGTAACGTACAAGGCTGTGACGTGAAAAATTTCTTTATAGATACCCTAAATAAATTCAACACAAATCAGTCAACCAAAGGAAAGGTAATTGCATTAGCCCCTTGGATTTTCCAATATGTAGGGAATGACTTGGAGACTTATCAGGATTACTTGTTTAAGTTTTTAGTTACAGAGGTGTTAGAAGATGATGCAATAATTAGTATCCTTAATAAAAACAGACAGATGCTTTCATTCAAAAAACCTGATGATTTTAAGAGGAAAATCAAGCAGTTAGCTGAAGCTAATGGTAACGAATCTTCAGAAATTTGGATGCTGGCAAAATATTGGAAACTTATAAAAGATAAGAAATAAAAATTTGGCACTTTTGCTATGGATTCGCAGTTATACATGATAGTAGATTTAGAGAGATGTGGCGATAAGTGTATGTTTATCACCGAGCAAGTTTCCTCTATCAGCGAGAACAAGAACGGTCTTTGGGCTGTTCGGTTCTCGTCATCTACTCGTGTGTTCAATTACAACAAAGCCCGTCTGTTATATTTTACCGATCCAGAGACCATAGATTTCAGCGAAAAAGGATTGTATATCAAGAATAAGCACATCAACAATGTGGCAGAAGTATTGCGGTTTTCTGACACTCGTCATACATTCTATCGAGTGACCTATCCCAATGGTTACTATGAGAACTTTGAGGGAAATGATGTCTATATCACTCGTACTCCCATTGACAAAAATGGTGGATCTACTTGGGAATATCTTCGTAAATTGGCTGCTGAAACAGGTCTGATGACAGAGGATGAAGATAATATCTTATCCAAGCAGTATGAATTGGTAGATACAATGCGCGACAATGTTCCTTTGGCTCAATATCTTGGTGACAAGTCAAAATTAGCAACATATCGCTTGCCAAAGCAGGTTTATTATCCTTTCGGATGCAATGCCAGCCAAAAGTCTGCGGTGGAGAAGGCATTGACGCATCAAGTAAGCATCATACAAGGACCTCCGGGAACAGGTAAAACGCAAACGATTCTCAACATCATAGCCAATTTGCTTATGGTAGGAAAAACAGTGCTTGTTGTGTCTAACAACAATTCTGCCGTAGAGAATGTAGCAGAAAAATTGGAGAGCGAAGGACTTGGTTTTATAGTAGCCAAACTCGGTCGTACGAAAAATAAAGAGGTGTTTATTGCCAATCAAGTAGGTTATCCTGATATGACAGATTGGAATATTGAGGACAAATCAACAATATATCAATTGGCGAAAGATTCTCTCCAAAACGTGTCACAAGGATTTGACGGGCAGTTACGTCAAGCTCAACTAAAGACGGAATATGATGCGTTGCTGAAAGAGAGCAAATATAATGCGCTATTAGGCGCAAACAGTACTGATAACAACTGGCTTCATGGTAAACCATCTGCCAAACTGATAACGCTGCTCAACCTTTACCAAATGAAGGTAGAGAAGGAGCAAAAGCTCAGTTTTTGGTTTCGTTTGAAGTGGTCATTTGCTATGGGAATGAAGATATTCTCGTTCCTTAACGGTAAAGTTACCGAAGTGATAGCTGGATTGGAAGAAGCCTACTATTTCTCTCGTAAGGCTGAAATCGAGCAAGAATTGGGCTTCATAGTCCATACGCTTCAATCCATTGATATTAACCAGTCTGTAAAAGATCTGCGTTCCTCTTCCTTGCAAATTTTGAAGAATAAGATTGCCAAACGATATGGAACCAGCGAAAGGAAAAGGTTCTCTATTAGGGACATCAAGCCCAAAACAGAGGAGTTCTTGAAAGAATATCCTGTCGTACTCAGCACCACTTATTCTGCCAAAAGTTGTATCAGTAAGGATATGGTATTTGATTATGTGATTATGGACGAAGCGTCACAAGTAGACATTAAGACCGGAGCATTGGCACTCTCGTGTGCGATGAATGCCGTGATTGTTGGTGACGACAAACAATTACCTAATGTAGTGAGCCGTGAAGAAGCACTTGCTCTAAATGCAATTCAGACAACCTATAATGTAGATGACAGATACAACGCTATGACGCATAGCTTTCTGCAATCATGTGTGGAGGTATTCACGGAAGCTCCTGTCACGTTGCTGCGGGAGCACTATCGTTGCCATCCCAAGATTATTGAGTTCTGCAATCAACGGTTTTATAATGGTGAGCTGGTGGCCATGACCACTGACAACGGCGAAGAGAATGTGTTGCAGGTAGTCCGTACCACTAAAGGCAATCATGCGAGAGAGCATTTCAATCAGCGAGAGATTGATGTCATCATACAGGAGGTAATGCCTGAATATAAGTATATGGATAGCGTGGGCATCATTACTCCCTATCGCAACCAAGCGGAAGAAACAAATAAGGCATTAGGGCATGATATTGCCAGTACGGTACATAAATATCAAGGTCGGGAGTGCGATAGCATCATCATAAGCACAGTAGACAACGAACCAACGGAGTTTTCCGACGATGCCAACTTGCTCAATGTCGCCATATCACGTGCCAAGACTCGTTTGTGCATCGTGACCAATGGCAATGAGCTGCCGAAAGAATCGAATCTTGCCCAGCTTATAGCCTATATACAATACAATAATTTCGAGGTCAAGGAAAGCAAACTCCACTCTGTGTTTGATTTGCTCTATAAGCAATACACTGCAGAACGTTTGGCGTATGAAGCTGCCCATCCTTCGGTATCGAACCATCTATCTGAAAACCTTGTTTATACGGTTTTGGTAAAAGCTATTGCTGATTTGAATTTGATTAACGCTGAAATATTATGTCATTATCCGCTCTCTCGATTGATTAGCGATTGGAGTTTGCTTAGTGAAGAAGAAAAGGCTTTTGCAAAAAGTCCGTTTTCTCATATAGATTTCCTTATTTACAATTCGCTCACTAAACAACCACTTCAAACGATTGAGGTTGATGGTTGGCATTTTCACCAGAATAGCGATGTACAGCAATCACGGGATGCCCTCAAAGACCGATTGCTCACAAAGTTTGGTCTTTGTCCGCATCGTATTTCCACTACAGAAACGGTGAATGTGGAAACGATAAAGAAAATCATTTTAATCAGTAGTTAAAAATCAAAGTTATGAGCAGATTAAGCAAACTATATCAGACAATGGAAAACCTAAAGGAATTAGGTTTGTCTATTAATGAAGATCTTATTCAAGAGGCAAATGAGTTAGAAGAAGAAATTATCAAGAAAGAGATTCTTCCGGTGTTAAGCAAAACAATAGAGCCGGCTTTGCAACCTGTAAAGCGTGAACTTGTTTTAGTTGTGGATTATGTGCCGGAACAGCCCCTGAGCGTTCATCTTAGCCGTAAGCGTAACTTTGCAGCGGAGTTGACGGATGCCAAGGAGATGGTGCTCGATCCGGAGGTAACACATCGGAATAATGGTTCTCGTCTGGATGAAAAGATAGAAAGAGGTCCGACAAGAGATATGACGGTTGTTTTTCCTGACGGAACTATAATAGCGGAGAAAACTGCTGTTGAAACACTTATAAATGTTGTCAAAAAAATAGGAGTGGCTGAGGTTCGCAAGGTGGTGGAAGAGTATAATCTCAAATTCTGCAAAGTACCCGTAATTTCAAACCGAAGGGATGCAAAGTACGGTAAAAGTCAGAAAGAATTGGGTGGAGGATGGTTATTGATTACCCATAGCAACAATCGTATGAAAAAGGCTTTTATCGAGAATGTTTCTGAAGTTTTACATCTCGGAATAAAGGTCACCTTAAAAGAATAAGAGAGCTATGGCAAAAAATATAGAAATACGAAATAGTACAGCAGAGTTCCTGATTTTTCAAATTGAGGGAAAAGAAAATGGAGTGCAGGTAATGTATCAAAATGAAACTATCTGGTGTACACAGAAAGCTATGGCGCAATTATTTGACTGCTCCACAGATAATGTCGGACTTCACTTGAAAAATATATATGAAAGTGGAGAGTTGGTACAAGTGGTAACAACCGAGTATTTCTCGGTTGTTCAGGTGGAAGGTGAACGTCAAGTAAATCGTAAGTTGAAATTCTATAATCTTGATGCTATCATTAGTGTTGGCTATCGGGTTAATAGTACTCGTGCCACACAGTTCCGGCAATGGTGTACATATGTGCTTCGCCAGTTTGCTATTCGTGGATATGTGATAGACAAGAAACGAATGGAGAATGGCTCGTTTATCGGAGAGGATTATTTTGAACATTTGCTTGCCGAAATTAGGGAGATAAGGTTGAGTGAACGACGCTTTTATCAGAAACTCACTGATATATATGCCACCAGTATTGATTATAATGTCAATGCACCAACTACGCGTGCATTTTTCAAAAAGGTTCAGAACAAGATGCATTATGCGGTGCACGGTCATACGGCTGCCGAGCTGATTGTTGATAGAGCCAATGCGGAACGAGAACACATGGGACTGACTACATGGGAGAAAGGTCCGCAGGGGAAGATAGTAAAAACGGATGTGTCCATTGCCAAAAACTATTTGCGAGAAAACGAATTGGAAGCAATGGGCAGGATTGTGAATGCGTTTCTTGATATAGCAGAAAATATGGCTAAACGTCACATTCCAATGACAATGGAAGATTGGGCAAAGCGTATTGACAAATTCATTGATGTGGCAGACCTCCCGATATTACAAGATAACGGAAACGTGTCAGCCGAATTTGCCAAAGAGTTCGCAGAAACAGAGTTTGAAAAGTACAGGGTTATTCAAGACCAACTGTTTCAATCCGACTTTGACCGATTCAGCGATGGTAATTCTCCCCCTTTGGATATTGATTGAATGATATAGAGTAAAAAGCAACGAGTTTCAATCCTGATTTTCAGGTTTAAGACTCGTCGCTTTGTAGTAATCTGCTATTTGGGCTTGTTCAATACTTTCGAAAGAAGTATCATTATGGTAATTCCAGCCGTAGCAATCAGAATAGTCCATAAAGCAGCCTTCCAAATCAATGCCGAGTGTAAAATCTCGACATTTGCTATTATGATGCTGGCGAAAAAAGAAGAGAGGGCAACCAGTATTATAATTGTGATGTAGAATGCGGTAGCCGGGATATGGATGGCATTGTCGGCTTTCTTCATTCTTCGCTCGGCTTCCTTGCATTTGCTCTCAATCTGACCAAGAAAATTGCAGAGAAGTGTGGCTCCAAATTCAACTGCCAACTTATGCATTTCTTCAGAAATAATAGGTTTGCACTCACGTATAGAACCGGACAGATTTTCAACTTCTGTTCTCAGCTTATATACATTGTTATTCAGGCTGGCAAGTTCCTTGGCATTTACATCGAGTAGTCGTTTTTCTTCTTCCAGATATTCATTCTTGGGAGTGGTTTTTATGGATTCCACTTCACTCATTTCTGCGGAAAAATCAAATTTCTTTTTCATGGGCTTAGCGTTTTAATCTTGTTTTCGGCTTTTTTCCTATTAAGCGGCTGGCAGCACGAGCGCATCTGCGAGCCCATTGTAAATCGTCTTCGTCCTTGTCTCTCCACGGAAGATCGCTTTGCGAACCTCCGCCACTACCTCCAGTCGCTACATTTGGCGTATCAAGCAGTCCGACAAATATAGCTACAGCCATATCGGTAAGTTCTTGACAGTTGGCAATAAACCTGTAATCAAACTCGTCATTGAAACAGTCAAGTACTTTTTCCGGGATATAGAATTTGTAATCCTTTCCTTCATGACTGAGGGTATAGGAAATCATATCCTGACAATCTGTGAGATATTGGGTATAGTCAATAGGAGCAACCTTATGTATCGCTGCCTGTTGAACGGTTTGGGGAGTATTATTTCTAATGACGGTAGCTGGCTGATGGTGCAGTTTCTTCCATGTCGCAGGAAGTTTCGAGACCATCAGGTTCCTGCCGATTCCCAATTCTGAAGCCTTGTATTTGGTGTTTCCATTCATGAGGGCATATCCACGAAGAATACCTTTCTTGTCCTCTCTTTCATGGACGGTATAACCTTTCCGTATAAGAGCATTCTTGTACTCATCCCATGACCACGATGGCATTGCTTTCAATACATTCATGCAGTCTCGGTTCACTTGTGGCATGTTGCGATTTCGGACTTGTGCCGCAGTCGTCCAGCCTCGTTTTTTTGCCACTCGCTCGGCAGCACGTTGCGCACGAAGATGAATGTTGTGGTCGTTGTTGATATTGCCGTCTTCATCCAAACGGCAAACCGCGGCATGAAGGTGGGGAACTTCGCCTTTAGATTCCGTATGAAGCCAAACCGAGTATTTGCTACCCGCCAAATTGGTCGGACGGGAACGGACTTTTCCATCCTTGCCGGTAATCACCAGTTTGTCGAACTCCTCGGCGAATTCCTGCCAAAGATTTTGCCAATCTTCGATGTCATAGAATTGGGTATGCTCAGGCGATGGACTCAACTCTATTCTGATTATGGAATTCTTTATAGGCCGATATTGGGATAGGGTCAACTGCATGGAGTTCCATATTCCCATAGCGTCCGGTTCTGAGGGTAACAGATTGTCCAATACCCGATAGATTTTCTCCGGATGCTTTTTATGCTGTGATTCGCCGGTAATGTAACGGATGTCGTTTATACCGTGCGATATGGCTTTGGCTTTTGCAATCATTCTTCTTCGGATTTTGGGTTAGACGGAGTTTTATTCTTCTCTTTTACTGCACTCAGGAACTGGCAGACACTTTCGGCTACATTGCCTAATTCTTTCAGCCAGCCCACCATAAACGGAATCTGATTGAACATTGCCATGCGCTGCTTTGTGGACATTCCGTGTAGGGCGGAGGTGTATTTTACGAGGTCTGACCGACAATCGTCCAGATTCTGCAACAGTGCTGCTTCTTCTTTCGTAAGCCTCGCTTTGGGTTTGAAGTTATAGGCACACGACAATAGGTAATCGCTTACAGTCATGCCACATTGTCCGGCCAGTGATTTTATATGTTCCTTCTGAGTAGGAGTGACTTTCGCTCCGATGAAGACGTTTCTGGTTTCTTTCGAAGAGTCCGATGTATTTACAATATTTTCTTTCATTTGAATCGTTTTATAATGGTTGAATAGGTGCGAGCTTGCGAGTACCACACCGGCGAGGGAACTGAGCAAGCGAGAGTGCCAATGTACAACCGTAACGCAGTGAGGTTATACATTGGCATATCTCGCAACAGTTACCTGTTGATGCTTCACGGCAAGCCATATCGGATGCGTATAGTGAACTGGCACTCGGATCGGAAACATAGGATGATATGAGCCTCTAAAAGAGGGGAGAATATGAATATCTCACATGATGTCTTCCTGCCGACTTTGCTTTATTCTTATATATACGCCCCGACAATAAAGTAAAGTTGAACTCAATAATGGTATTCTGGATTGAAGGCATAATCTTTCCCTTCTTTTATAACCATTTGTTTGTCGCTTAGCAATGTTGCGACCTTTACCGCCTTGTTATAACCGAGTTTTATACCCTGTAATCCGTAACCCTCTTTCAAGCGTTCTATATAATCATCGTAATTGCTGATGTTTCCATTGGCAAAAACGGCATCCAATGCTGGACGATGTACATTCTTTGGAATCTCCTTGTCCGGATCGAACGGTCCTTTGGTTGGTCGTCCGGTCTTCTTCTTTTTGGGCAGATAGGACTCTACCGATTCGGGCATGGCTTCCTCGTTTATGCGGAAAGCGAAAGGTTCAAACTCATGGTCACGGATATGGACGGCTTCGACCACGCTTACAGTCTTGTCCTCTTTGTCCACTTCGATCTGCATGATGGTTTCCGCTTTGTTGTTGAGTTCCGTGCCGATGTGACCACGGGCATGTTCATCATTCTTGTTCTGATGCAAGACGGTATGGATATGGATTTGCCTGTCATCCGTCCACTGCATGAATTTGGAGATGATGTCGGTAGATTCGCTGGAGGAGTTGATGTCGTAAAGGAAATCACGAATGCCATCTATGATGACCAATCCCAAATCCGGTATTGTGCCAATGGCCTGTTCGACTATCGCCAGACGTAGTTTAGGGGAAAACTTGCGCAGAGCCAGCATAATCAGATTATCCGGATTCTTGTATTCCGGCAAGTCGGCCAAACGTAAGATGCGTTTCAATACCTGTTGGCAATGATACCGCCCCTGCTCTGTGTCTATATATAGAATCTTCCGCTTATTCTCAGGGAACATAGACCGGTAATGAAGAACGGTGCTGCCACTCAATGCCGATGCGACAATGGCTGAAACGTTGAAAGTTTTCTTGCTTTTGAGATCGGAAGAGCACACGTCTGAACTCCAGTCACGCGATAGTATCT